>JABWBQ010000051.1 GCA_013360395.1 Flavobacteriales bacterium | reverse complement strand
GGCCTGTTGCGTGCGCCCGGCCTCGGCGTGGCGCACAGCCATCCCTTCTCGCGCATCACCTTCCTGGACCCCGCGCTGCACCGCCTGGTGGACCTGCCCGCGCTGCCGGCCAACGCCGTGGCCGCTTCCCTGGCCGCACGCTACCGCGACGGGGCCGGGCGCTTGCCCCTCCTCTCCCAAGTGAGCGTGGCCGAACTGGACACCTACCTGCCCGACGTGCTGCTGCGCGATACCGACCAGATGAGCATGGCCCATGCCCTGGAGGTGCGTGTACCCTTCCTGGACCATGAACTGGTGGAGTTCGTGCTGGGTGTGCCGGATGTGCACAAGTATCCCCACAGCCCCAAGAAACTGCTGGTGGACGCCCTGGGCGACCTGCTGCCCGAGCGCATCGTGAACCGGCCCAAGATGGGCTTCACCCTGCCGTGGGACCAGTGGATGCGCAACGAGCTGCGCAGCTTCTGCGAGGCACGGCTGCGCAACCTGGGCACGCGCCCCATGTTCCGCCCCGCGGGGGTGGAAGCCCTGTGGAAGCGCTTCCTGGCCGGCGATCGCCGCGTGAACTGGGCCCGCGTCTGGGGCCTGGTGGTGCTCGCCGACTGGCTGGACACGAACGACGTCGCCTGAAAAAAGAACGGGGACCCGCGGTCCCCGTTCCCGTTCCACAGCGCGGTGCGCCGGGATCAGAACTTCGCCCGGCTCTTGCGGCCGATGCGCTTCTTGCCCCGGATCCAGCTGTACCGCTGGCGGTAGAAGTTGGACTGACCCTTCAGCACGTAGCTGTACGTGAGGGTCATCGTCAGGTAGCTGTCGTTGTGCGTGGGGTCGCCGCGCTTGTTCTCCGATTTCTTGCTCAGGCCGTCGGTTTCCCAGTAGCCGTATTGATACTTATCGGGCGTTTGGATGATCTCGCCATTCGCTGTTTCCACTGGCATGCCGTTCTGATAATGAACCGGGTCCAGCCACGCTTCAGTAGATGGGTAAAAATACTGGTGCTGATCAGCAAGTGCCTGCGTCAGAGGGTCACTACCACGATGGTCAACATAAACCGTGCTGGCGTCGTCGAGGTAGTCGGTGAAGGTGGTGCGCCAGCCGAAGTCGAAGCCGAAGCGGTGGCGGCGCTTTTTGGTGATGTGCATGCCCAGGCCCACCGGGACGGCGAAGCCGAACTTGGAGTAGGACACGCCTTCGGTCTCCAGGGGCTGTAGGGCGTAGAAGGCACCCTGCCGGTTGATCTGGGCCTTCGGGTTGTGATAGAACAGCGCGGCACCGGCGTAGATGAACAGCCGGAAGTCCGTGCGGTAGCGCCCCTTGCCGCCGATGTCGTTGTCCTGGAACACGGTGAACTCCGGCCGCAGGTACAGCTCGAACATGTCGTTGCGGAAGTTCAGGTTGCGGCCCACGCGTTCCCGGTTGGTGCTAAGGGCATCGGCCCCCTGCAGCCGCAGGTAGAGGAGCCCCGCGCTCACCGAGAAGGAGCGGTTCAGCTTGCGCCGGCCGAACACCCCGACGCTCCAGCGCGTCTGGCCCAGCTTCATGTCCCAGATGAAGTCGCGGCGCGTCTTCTCCTTACCGCCCATCTCACCGAGGTAGTTCGCACCGCCCAGGTGGACGCCGATGTCCCAAGCATACTGGGCCTTGGCTTGGGAGGCCAGGACCACCACGAGAAGCGCGAGGAGGGATTTTTTCATGGGTTCAGCAAGCGCGGTCAGGACCCGACGTGGATCCATCGGGCAAACATAACAAAGTTCGGCGGTCTTCTACGGCATGGTCAAGGTGTTGGATATCAACATGCTGCCCACGATCCCACCGGGCCGGGCGGGTTATCTTCGCCGCCCCTTTCCACGTTCGTCTTGGCACAGCACGTCCCCAACCCGCTTTGCACCCTGTTCGGCGTCCGGTATCCGGTGGTGCAGGCCGGCATGATCTGGTGTTCGGGCTGGCGGTTGGCGGCGGCCGTGAGCAATGCGGGCGGCCTGGGGCTCATCGGGGCCGGGTCCATGTACCCCGAGGTGCTGCGCGAGCACGTGCGCAAGTGCAAGGCGGCCACCGACAAGCCCTTCGGGGTGAACGTGCCCCTGCTCTACGCCGACCTGGAGAAGCACCTGCAGGTGGTGTTGGAGGAGGAGGTGCCCGTGGTGTTCACCTCGGCCGGCAACCCCGCTGCGCTCACGCCCCGGCTGAAGGCCGCCGGCCGCACGGTGGTGCACGTGGTGAGCAGCGTGAAGTTCGCCCGCAAGGCGCAGGACGCCGGGGTGGATGCCGTGGTGGCCGAGGGCTTCGAGGCCGGCGGGCACAACGGGCGCGAGGAGACCACCACCCTGGTGCTGCTGCCGATGGTGCGCGATGCGGTGCAGGTGCCGGTGATCGCCGCCGGGGGCATCGCCGACGGCCGGGCCATGCTGGCGTGCATGGTGCTGGGGGCCGATGGGGTGCAGGTGGGCAGCCGCTTCGTGTGCAGTGAGGAATCCAGTGCGCACCAGGCCTTCAAGCAGGCGGTCACGCGTGCCGAAGAAGGCGGCACGATGCTGACCCTCAAGGAGTTGGCCCCCGTGCGGCTGTTGCGCAACGCTTTCTTCCAGGAGGTGCAGGCGGCCTATGCCCGGGGGGCGGGGGTGGAGGAGCTGCGGCAGGTGCTGGGCCGGGCGCGTGCCAAGCGCGGCATGTTCGAGGGCGACCTGGAGCAGGGCGAGCTGGAGATCGGCCAGGTGAGCGCCGCCATCCGGGAGGTGCTGCCGGCGGCCCGGATCGTGCAGGAACTGGTGGAGGAGTTCCATGCCGCCGCCGCAAGGATCGGCGCCGACGGGCGTTCCATGGTGGCGCCTTGGCAACAACCCGCCCCCGACCCACGTCATTCCAAGTGAACCGCATGCGCACGTGGACCCCGGCCCGAGCCCATGGCCTGGCGCTGCTCCTGGCAGCCGCCCTGGCCCCCGCCTGCGCCCAGGTGCTCGACCCGCCGGCCCTGCGCTGCGCCTCGGTGAACGTTTCCGGCGACGTCACCCTCAACTGGCTGGCCCCGCCCGACCCCAACGGCATCTTCCAGCAGTACGAGGTGTACCACGCTTCGGCACCCGGGGGACCGTACGCCCTGGTGCCGCCCGCCATCCCCGTGTATGGCACCACCACCATGACCCATTTCGGCGCCGGTGCGCAGCTGGCGCCGCAGTACTACTATGTGGTGGCCGTCTCCACCGCCCCCCCGCCCAATGCTTCGGCCCCCAGCGACACCCTGGCCACCCTCTTCCTCGACGTCACGCAGAGCAGCCCCTTGGGCAGCGCCGTGCTCGATTGGAACCCGCAGCACGTGCCCGCCCTGGCCACGGCCGACACGATGTATGACATCTGGATGGAGCACCCCGTGGGCAGCTGGCAGCTGGTCGGTTCCACAGCCCTCCCCGCCACCCACTACGAGCACGTCATCAGCATCTGCGAGGACTCCATCACCTTCCGGGTCAGCCAGGCCAACGGCACCCTGTGCACCTCCTTCAGCAGCCGCGACGGCGACATCTTCCGCGACGACACGCCGCCCACTTCGCCGGTGATCACGGCCGTGTCGGTGGACACCACCACGGGCCAGGCCACCATCGATTGGGGGGCCAGCCCCGAAGGCGACACCGACGGGTACATCGTGGTGCTTATCGATGCGATGGGCAACACGATCATCGACACCGTGTGGGGGCAGGGCAACACCTTCTACCAGTACCTGCTGAGCGATGCGGCCACCCTGCCGGAATCCTTCACCGTGGCGGCCTTCGACACCTGCTGGTCAGGCAACCCGCCCAGCCCCAACACCAGCGCCACGCTGGACCCCCACACCACCGTGCATGCCGCCACGGTGTACGACGAGTGCGCGGCCACCCTCACGGTGAGCTGGACCCCCTACGGCGGATGGCCGGTGGCCCACTACGAGGTGTACGCCCAGGTGGCCGGCGGCCCTTGGTACCTGCTGAGCATCCAGAACCCCGGGGCGGGATCGGTGCTGCATGAGAACGTGCTTCCTTTCACCACCTACCAGCACGTGGTGAAGGCGGTCGGGGCCAACGGCGCCGTTCATTCCTTGAGCAACAAGGTCATCAGCCCCACCGACTATCCGCCGGTGCCCCAGTCCAACTACATAAGCACGGCCACCGTACTGGCCGATGACCACATCCGGATCATCGACACCGTGGACGCGTCGGCCGTGGCCCGGCGCTACCTGTTGGAACGCAGCGCCAGCGGCGGGCCCTTCGAGGTCATCGCGGTGCGCCCGGGCAATGCGGTGACAGGCGGCATCCTGCAATTCGACGATCACGGGGTGGAGGCCGACCGGCGCAGCTATGCCTACCGGGTGCAGGTGGAGGACAGCTGTGGTACGGCGGTGGTGACCTCCAACACGGCGGCCACCATGCACCTGCGGGCCGAGGCGGACCTGGAGGGCATCAGCCACCTCACGTGGAACGGCTACGGCGATTGGGCCGGGGCGGTGGGCTCCTACGCGGTGTTCCGCAGCATCTCCGGCGGGCCGTGGGACCCGGTGGCCACGCTGCCCGGCGGGCAATGGACGCACAGCGACCCCGTGCAGGACCTGATCGCCACCGACGGCGGTTTCTGCTACTATGTGGAAGCCTATGAGGTGGGCAACCCCGGTGGTGTGCAGGCCACCAGCCGCAGCAACGTGGCCTGTGCGGTGCAGGAGCCCCGGTTCTGGCTGCCCAACGCCTTCATCGCCGGGAGCGCCATCGAGGCCAACCGCGAGTTCCGTCCGGTCACGGCGTACACGGGCTTCAGCAGCTACCAGCTCGTCATCTTCAACCGCTGGGGCCAGAACATCTGGTCCAGCAGCGACCCGGCGCAGGGGTGGGACGGCAAGGTGGGCGGCAGCTACGTGCCCCAGGGGGTGTACGGTTACTATTGTGCCTTCGAGGACGGGCGGGGCCGCAAGCTGGACAAGCGCGGCACGGTGACCTTCCTCTGGGGGCGGGAGTAGCGCACGGCGTTCGTGCCGGAGTGCTACTTTTGTGCATGGAACGATCCCCTGCCGGTGCCGTGGCCGACAAGGCCCCCCGCACCACCCCCGAGAATCGTAGTGGAAAGTTCGTGGGCGAAGGGCTCACGTACGACGATGTGCTGCTCGTGCCGGCCTACAGCGAGGTGCTGCCCCGCGAGGTCACCATCCGCAGCCGGTTCTCGCGCCGCATCACCCTCAACGCACCCATCGTCAGCGCCGCCATGGACACCGTGACCGGTGCCGAGCTGGCCATCGCCATCGCCCAGCAGGGCGGCATCGGCGTGGTGCACAAGAACCAGCCCGTGGCCGCCCAGGCCAACGAGGTGCGGCGCGTGAAGCGCAGCGAGAGCGGCATGATCCTCGACCCCGTGAAGCTCGACGAGAAGGCCCTGGTGGGCGACGCGCTCAAGCAGATGGCCGAGCACCGCATCGGCGGCATCCCGGTGGTGGCGCCCGACGGCCGCCTGGTGGGCATCGTCACCAACCGCGATCTGCGCTTCGAGAAGCACATGGGACGGCCCGTTTCCGAGGTGATGACCAAGGACCGGCTGATCACCGCCCAGCGTGACACCTCCATGGCCCAGGCCGAGGAGATCCTCCAGGCGCACAAGATCGAGAAGCTGCCCGTGGTGGACGGGGAGGGGCGCCTGGCGGGCCTGATCACCTACAAGGACATCCTGAAGCTCAAACAGCGCCCCAATGCCTGCAAGGACCGGTTGGGCCGGTTGCGGGTCGCCGCCGCCATCGGCATCGCCGCGGACAGCCTGGAGCGTGCCCGTGCCCTCGTGGAGGCCGGGGTGGACGCGCTGGTGATCGACACGGCGCACGGCCACACCCGCGGGGTGGTGGACATGCTGCGCCGCGTGAAGCAGGCCCATCCCGAGGTGGACGTGGTGGTGGGCAACGTGGCCACCGCGGAAGCCGCACGCGCACTGGCCGAGGCCGGCGCCGACGCGGTGAAAGTGGGCATCGGGCCGGGCAGCATCTGCACCACCCGCGTGATCGCCGGCGTGGGCGTGCCCCAGCTCACCGCTGTGCTCGATTGCGCCGCCGGCCTCGAAGGCAGCGATGTGCCCGTGATCGCCGACGGCGGCATACGCTACACGGGCGACGTGGTGAAGGCCCTCGCCGCCGGTGCCAGCACCGTGATGGTGGGCAGCATGTTCGCCGGGGTGGAGGAGAGCCCCGGGGAGACCATCATCTACGAGGGCCGGCGCTTCAAGGCCTACCGCGGCATGGGTTCCATCGAGGCCATGCAGCAGGGCAGCAAGGACCGCTACTTCCAGGACATGGAGGACGACATCAAGAAGCTGGTGCCCGAAGGCATCAGCGGCCGGGTGCCCTTCAAGGGCCGCCTGGAGGAGGTGATGCACCAACTGGTGGGCGGACTGCGCGCCGGCATGGGCTATTGCGGGGCACCGGACATCGGCTCCCTGCAGCATGCCCGCTTCATCCGCATCACCTCGGCCGGGGTGCGCGAAAGCCATCCGCACGACGTGTTCATCTCCCGCGAGGCGCCCAACTACAGCCACATGTAGTTCCGATCGCCGATCTTCGTTCCATGGTCCCCGTCCGCATCCTGGTGGTGGACGCTCTGGAGCTGGTCCACGAAGGCCTCCGCGCCCGTTATGCGGGCACTCCCGACCTTGACCTTACGGCCTACGCCCCGACCGGGGAGGCCATGCTTCAGCAGGTGCATACGGACACGCCGGACCTGGTGCTGCTGGACGTCTCCCTGCCGGTGATGGACGGCATCGACGCCATGCGTGCGCTCCACGCGCGGCATCCGCAGGTGAAGGCCCTGGCCCATTCGCTGCTGTACGGCATCGAGTACGTCAACAGCATGTTGCTGGAAGGGGCCTCGGGCTACGTGGTCAAGAACGGTCCGGTCGAGGAACTGCCGCAGGCCGTCCGCACCGTGATGGCCGGCGGCAGGCACCTCAGCCCCGTTGCGCGTGATGCGGTGAACAAGGGCTACACCTACACCGAGAAGCGGCCCGACGGGGAGTACATCGGCCTCACGGCCCGCGAGCGGGAGATCATCCGCCTGGTGGCCCTGGAGCGCACCAACGCCGAGATCTCCGCCGCGCTCTTCATCAGCGAGGACACCGTGAAGACCCACCGGCGCAACCTGATGACCAAGCTCAACGTGCGCAGCACGGCCGGCCTGGTGCGCTACGCCGTGGACCGTTGCTGGGTGTGACCGGGCCCGCCGTCGCGGATCCATCCCTTGTGGGTATTGATACGGGCATGGTGCCGTTCCACTTTTGGACCATCAATGTGTGCGCCATGAAAACCCTGAGCATCCTCCGCCTCCAGTGCCTCAGCGCACTGCTCGCCGCCCCCTTCGCGGGCCATGCCGCCTTGGAGTACGTCCTGATCACAGGATGGCTCACGGGTCCGGAAGTGGACCAGCGCGAGAGCGTGCTCTCGGTGGAGCTGGAGGGGGAGACCTGTGTGTACACGGTGCTCGAGACCGACGGCTATTTCGCGTTCAGCCTGCCGGTGGATGCCCGCGCCGAGCTCTTCTTCGCCAAACCGGGCCATCTGGCCAAACGCATCACGGTGGACACCCGCAACGCCGACAGCAGCGCCAAGGCGCGGCGCGTCAACAAGAACGTCCGGTTCGAGGTGGTGCTTGAGGAAGCGGGCAGCCGGCCGGCCCTTGCGGACAACAGGTTGGTGGGAAGCATCTCCTTCGTGAAGGGGACCGGGCTGATGAAAGTGCGCTACTACGACCGCGCCTGCGAACGGCTGGCGCTGCAACGCTGAAGGATCTTGGACAGGGATCACGTGGGCAAGGGCCTGCGTGGATGGGATGGGTACGAGCGAGGATGGGCGGGGGAGCGGGTGTTAGGGACCGCTCCTTCCGCCCGTCCTGGCGTTCGGGCGTGCACGTGCGGCGGGCCACAGCACCCGGTCTGCGCCGCGCTCCACAGGCCCATCCCGAAGGGCGCCCATGAGCCGTAACCCCTTGGGTGCCGTGGTCCGGGTGGGGCCACCCCTCCCCGGCCCCGAGCCCCGCACCGGGCCTCCGGACCACCGCCGTGTTCAGCATTTTTACATCCCATCCGGGGTGGTCCCTGCGGCGAACCGGTTACATTTGCGACCCTTCAACCGTGATGCTTACTGTGATGGAAATGAGGAAGTTCGTAATGATGGCCGGCCTGGTGGTGGCCGGTGCTGCGATGGCCCAGGACGGAGCCAACGATCCGGTGGTGATGACCGTGGACGGCAAACCGGTGGGTCGCAGCGAGTTCGAGGCCATCTACAAGAAGAACAACAAGGACGCGGCCGTCACCCCGCAGGCCCTGGACGAGTACCTCGACCTGTTCATCAACTACAAGCTGAAGGTGCGCGAGGCCGAGGCCTTGGGCATGGACACGGTGGCCAAGTTCCGCACCGAGCTCGACGGCTACCGCAAGCAGCTGGCACGGCCCTACCTGATCGACCGCGAGCTGAACGACCAGCTGATCCGCGAGGCCTACGACCGTTCGCAGACCGAGATGCGCGCCTCGCACATCCTCGTGCAGGTGGGCGAGGAGGCTTCGCCGGAGGATACCGCCGCCGCCTGGAAGCGCATCATGGCCCTGCGCGATCGTGTGGCCAAGGGCGAGGACATGGCCGCGGTGGCCAAGAGCAAGGGCGGCAGCGACGACCCCAGCGCCCAGAACAACGGCGGCGATCTGGGCTGGTTCAGCGCCCTGCAGATGGTCTACCCTTTCGAGACCGCGGTGTACAACACGCCCGTGGGCCAGCTGAGCCAGCCGGTGCGCACCCGATTCGGGTATCACATCATCAAGGTCACCGACAAGCGGCCGGCACGCGGTCAGGTGAAGGTGGCGCACATCATGCTGCGGGCCGCCAGCGACGCGACCCCGGAGCGCCTGGCCGATACCGAGCGCCGCATCCGCGAGATCCATCAGCAGGTGACCTCGGGCGCGATCCCCTTCGCCGAAGCCGCCCTGAAGTACAGCGAGGACGAGAGCTCCAGCACCAAGGGCGGTGAGCTGCCCCAGTTCGGCACCGGCAAGATGATCGAGGAGTTCGAGGACGTGGCCTTCGGGCTCAAGGCCAACGAGGAGGTCAGCGCCCCCTTCAAGACCCGCTATGGCTGGCACATCGTGAAGCGGCTCGACGCCATGCCGCCGCCCACGTACGACCAGGCCAAGGCCGACCTCAAGAGCCGCATCAGCCGCGACAGCCGGGCCGACATCACCCGGCGCGCCTTCCTCAACAAGCTGCGCGACACCTACCACTACAAGCCCGACCCCAAGGCCGTGAAGGCCGTGGCGGCCCTGCTGGACAGCACCATCTTCCGCAAGGGTGCCCAGGTGCTGGACACCCTCATCCGGAAGGATGTCGTGGAGGGCCCCTTCGTGCGCAAGGACGGTCGCTACAAGCGCGAGATCAACGGCACCATCAAGGACGGCAAGCTGGTGAACGTGCGCAGCCGCAAGCACGACGACCTGGCCCAGACCCCGGCGGATACCGTGGTGGTGCGCGACGTGCATGAGGGTTGGAGCCCCGATGCCGCCAAGGCCGCCAAGCTCACCAAACCCGTCTTCACCATCGATGGCCGCTCCTACACCCAGGCCGATCTGCTGGCCTACCTCAAGGAAAAGCAGCGCCGCGAGGCGGGACGTCCGTTCGCGGACTACGTGGAGGAGCGCTTCCAGCAGTTCGCCGACGACAAGCTGATGGAGTACGAGGACGGCCGGCTGGAGGAGAAATACCCCGAGTTCAGGCTGCTGATGAAGGAGTACCGCGACGGCATCCTGCTCTTCGAGCTCACCGACCAGAAGGTGTGGAGCAAGGCCGTGAAGGATACCGCCGGGTTGCAGGCCTTCCACAAGGCCCACGAACGCGACTTCATGTGGGATACGCGCTACAAGGGGGACCTCTATTCGTGCGCCAACGCCGATGTGGCCAAGAAGGCCCGGGCCCTGTACAAGAAGGGCAAGCGCGGCGCCGACCTGCAGGCCGAGCTCACCAAGGTCTCCGCCCTCGACCTGGAACATGTCAACGGCATCTGGACCGCCGAGGAGAAGCCCTACCTCAAGGGCATCGTCAACGTGGGCCTGTCGGACAACTTCAACGTGGACGGGCGCGTGGTGATGGTGGACCTTCAGGAGGTGCTGCCGGCCACGCCCAAGACCCTGGACGAGGCGCGCGGCCTGATCACGGCGGCCTACCAGGACCAGCTGGAGAAGGAGTGGATCAAGGAACTGCGCGGCAAGTACGAGGTGCGCGTCAACAAGGACGTGCTCTATTCCATCCACTGACACTTGTTGCGCCGCACCCGCCATGTGCTGCACGCCGTGCTGATCTGCTGGGCGCCGGTGGTGGGCTGCGCTCCGGAACAGGACGCCGCCGATCCGCCCGTCGCCGAAGCCTACGGCCGCACCCTGTACTGGAGCGACCTGCGCCAGGTGGTGCCGGTGGACGCGGCCCCGGCCGACAGTGCGGCCCTGGCCCGCAGCTTCGTGGACAACTGGCTGCGTGAGCAGGTGCTGCTGGCCAGTGCCGAGCGCAACCTGCCCGAGGTGCGCATGGACGTGGAGGCGCGGATCGACGATTACCGCAACTCGCTCATCATCTTCGCCTACGAACAGGCCGTGGTGGAACAGAAGCTGGACACCGTGGTCACCGAGGCGCAGTTGCAGCAGCACTACGAAGGCAACCGCAAGGACTTCGCCCTGCGCGAGGACATCCTGCGCGCACGGTGGTTCAAGGTCGCACAGCACGATCCCCGGCAGTTGCGCCAGGTGGAACGCTGGTTCACCAAGGCCGGTGCCGACGACCTGCACGAACTGGAACTATGGCTTGCCGGCCAGGGCATCCCCATCAACGATCCCGGCCCCGCATGGTCCACCCGCGAACAATTCGCCGTGCAGGTCCCGCCGACCGCCGACATGCCCTCCAGCGCGCTGCCGCCCGGCCGCCGGATGGTGCTGCCGGACAGCACCGGGGCCTACTTCGTGGAGGTCCTTGAGCTGCGCACCGCCGGGGCCGAACCGCCGCTCACCCTGGTGGCCGAGGACATCCGCTCCATCGTGCTCAACCAACGCAAGGTGAAGCTGATCGCACAGATGCGTGACGATCTTTACCGCCAGGCCCTGGCCAATGGGGACATCCATGCGCATTGAAAGGACCCTTTCCGCCCTTGCCGGCATCGTGCTGCTGGTCGCTGCCGGCCATGCGCAACCCGTGCCGGAGGTGGTGGACGGCATCGTGGGCGTGGTGGGCCGCGAGGTCGTGCTGCTCAGCGACCTGCAGGGGCGCCAGGAACAGTTGCGGCAGAACGGCCAGGCCATCACCCAGGCGAACACCTGCGACGAGCTCCGGGGACTGCTGTACGAACGCATGCTCCTGGACCAGGCCATGCTGGACAGCGTGATGGTGGACGAGGGCCAGGTGCAGGCCGAGCTGGACCGTCGGATCCGTTACTTCATCATGCAACTGGGCTCCCAGGAGAAGCTCGAGGAGTTCTACGGCAAGTCCATCGCCGAGATCAAGGACGACTTCCACGACCAGGTGCAGCAGCAGCTGCTGGTGCAACGCATGGAGGGGCAGGTGTCCGGCGAGGTGCATGTGGCCCCCCGCGATGTCGAACGGTTCTACCGGCAGATCCCACCGGACAGCCTGCCGTACATCAACGTGCAGGTGGAGTTCGCCCAGATCGTGCGCACCCCGAAGGTGAGCGATGCCGAGGATGGCCGGGTGCGGCGGCGCATCGAAGGCTTCCGCGAGAGCGTGGTCTCGGGCGAGAAGGACTTCTGCACCCTGGCCGTGCTCTACAGCGAGGATCCCGGTTCGGCCTCCAATTGCGGCGAGCTGGGCCTGGTGCCCCTCGGGGCCATGGTGCCCGAGTTCGATGCTGTGGCCATGAGCCTCAAGGAAGGCGAGGTGAGCCAGGTGTTCAAGACCAGCTTCGGGTACCACTTCATGCAGCTCATCGAGCGCCGCGGCGAACAGTACAACGCCAGGCACATCCTGGTGAAACCGCAGGTGGGCAGCGACGACCTGCTCGCCGCGCGCCGCTTCCTGGACAGCCTGGCCACCCTGATCCGGTCCGGGACGCTGGACTTCGGCAGTGCCGCCTCCGAGTTCAGCGACGACGAGGGGTCCCGGTCGTCCGGCGGCATCGTCATCGAGCCCGACGGCAACAGCGCGCGCTGGTCGGTCGGCGACCTGGACCAGCAGACCTTCTTCGTGGTGGACAAGCTGGCCGTGCAGGAGGTGAGCGACCCGGCGGTGATCACCGCCGAGGACGGCACCCGCAGCTTCCGGATCATCAAGCTCCTGCGCCGCACCGAGCCGCACCGGGCCAACCTGAAGGACGACTACCAGCTGCTGCTCCAGGCCACCGAGGGCAGGCTGCGCACCAAGGCCGTGGACGACTGGGTGAAGCTCAAGCTCGCGGACACCTATATCCGGGTGGACCCCGCCTACGCCGGATGCCCGTTCCTCCAAGAGTGGAACATCGCGCAGGGCGAATGACCCTGGCGATCGTGGTACTTTCGCCCCCCGCATGAGCACACTCCCCGCGAACGACGTGCAGGCCGTTGAACGGTTCGGTGGCCTCTATTCCCGCCTGAAGGCCGAGGTCGGCCAGGTCATCATCGGCCAGGATGCCGTGGTGGACGATGTGCTCATCGCCGTCTTCAGCCGCGGCCACTGCCTGCTGGTGGGTGTGCCCGGCCTGGCCAAGACGCTGCTCGTCAACACCGTGGCCCGCGCCCTGGGGCTGAGCTTCAACCGCATCCAGTTCACCCCGGACCTGATGCCCAGCGACATCGTGGGCAGCGAGATCCTCGACGAGGAGCGCCGCTTCCGGTTCGTCAAGGGGCCCCTCTTCGCCAACATCATCCTGGCGGACGAGATCAACCGCACCCCGCCCAAGACCCAGGCGGCCCTGCTGGAGGCCATGCAGGAGAAGGCCGTCACCGCCGGCGGTCACACCTACCGCCTGCCTGAACCCTTCTTTGTGCTGGCCACGCAGAACCCCATCGAGCAGGAGGGCACCTATCCCTTGCCCGAGGCCCAGCTGGACCGTTTCATGTTCAACATCTGGGTGGACTATCCGCGGTATGCCGACGAGCTGGCCGTGGTGAAGGCCACCACCAGCGACATGCAGCACGAGGTGAAGCCCGTGCTCACCGCCGAAGAGATCCAGTTCTACCAGGGGTTGGTACGCCGCATCCCCGTGCCGGACAACGTGGTGGAGTATGCCGTGAAGCTCGCCACCCGCACCCGTCCGGGCGTGGACGGTGCGCCGTCCATCGTGAACGACAACCTGGGCTGGGGCGCGGGTCCGAGGGCCTCGCAGTTCCTGGTGGTGGGGGCCAAGTGCCATGCCTTGGTCCGCGGCCGCTTCTCGCCCGACATCGACGACGTGCGGGCCGTGGCCAAGCCGATCCTGCGGCACCGACTGGTGCGCAACTACAAGGCCGAGGCCGAGGGCATCACGGCGGACCGCATCGTGGAGGCCATCCTGTGAGGCGCTCGCTGGGCTCAACGGCCTTGGTGGCGGCGCAGTTCGTGCTGTTGTCCGTCCTGGCGGTCCTCGCCCCCTGGCCTGCGCTGGGTCCCTGGCGCATCGCCCTGTTCCTCGCCGCCCTGGTCCTGGTCGCCTGGGCCATGCGGGTGATGGACCCGGCCACCTTCAGCGTCTTCCCCGAGCCCCGGCCGGGCGGCACACTTGTGCTGCGCGGGCCGTACCGACTGGTGCGCCACCCCATGTACCTGGCCGTGCTGATGGCCGCCGTTGCGCTCGGTTCGGCACCGCCACCCGGCGCGCACACCCTTTGCGCCGTGCTCCTGCTCCCGGTGATCGTGGCCAAGGTGCTGCGGGAGGAAAAGGCCCTGGACCTGCGCTATCCCGAGCGCGCCGAACGCATGCGCCGGGTGCCCCGCCTGCTCCCCGGCCTCTGGTGAGGCCCGGTGGGGTCCTTGTCCTACATTTGGGACGCCGGTACCGACCATCGGCCCCACAGAACATGATGCGCTCCCTGCTCGCCGCCTTCGCCCTGCTGCTCTCCTCCCTGTCCATGGCCCAGCTGCCGATGGTGGACATCACCCTGGTGGACAACGGTGCCGGTGAGCTTGAGGTGCGCGTGCGTCCGGATGCGGATTTCGACGAGTTCTTCTCCAGCATCGTCTTCACCATCCGGTGGGACGCCGCATCGGGCGCGAACCTGGACCAGATCGCCCAGGTGCCGCCGGTGAGCATGTACATGCCCATCATCAAGTCCGGCCCCGAGGTGGATGCGGGCGGTTACCGCTACCAGATCTTCGCGGGCTTCGGTACCAACGCACTGAACACCTTCGGCCAGAGCTGGACCGCCGGCACCGAGGTGACCCTGATGACCATCCCGGCCATCAACGGCACGTCGTTGTTCGAGATCGTGAACGACAGCTGGACCGGCGACATCAATAACAACGGCGACTACTACGTTTCGCTGAACGGCCAGGACCGCACCGGCGTCATCTACCAGTTGAACACGGGGGTGCGTGTGGAAGGTGCGTTGTCGGCCCGCCTGGCGGTGCATCCCAACCCGGCCAACGGCGCGGTGGTGTTGGATCTCTCCGTTCCGGCGGACGTGAAGGACGCCGTGCTGGAATGGACCGACGGCAGCGGCCGTGCGGTGCGCAGTGAGCGCATCACCGGGCGTGGTGCGGTGCGCATGACCGTGGATACCTCGCGTCTGGAGCGCGGCACCTACCTGTTGCGGCTCAACGCCGATGGGAAGCTGATCACCGAGCGGATCGTGCTGCGGTAGTCCTGTACAACTCATTACCCCGAGCCCATGCAGCTCCGGAACCCTTTCCTGGCCCTGGCGGTCGGGACCATCACCGCTTTGCCCTCCCTGGGCCAGACGCCCTGTGTGAACGGCTTCGCAGGCGCCTATCCCTGCAACAACATCGACCTGCTGGCCCACCTGAGCCTGGCCCAACTGGGGGCCACCGGCACCCAGCCCAACGCCGCCGACCTGTGGGGCTGGACCGACACGCTCACCGGGCACGAGTACGCCATCATCGGCCTCAACAACGGCACGGCCTTCGTGGACATCACCGTGCCGACCGCACCGGTGCGCCTGGGCAACCTGCCCAGCCATTTCCCCACCAGCAATCTCTGGCGCGATGTGGATGTGGCCGGCAACTGGTGCTACATCGGTTCGGAACTGGCGGGCCATGGCCTGCAGGTGTTCGACCTCACCCGCCTGCGATCGGTCACGAACCCCCCGGTGACCTTCACCGAGGACGGGTGGACCGGCGTGATCGGCAACAGCCATACGTTGTTCGCGGACAAACTACATCCCTACGTGTACGTGGTGGGCGCCACCAGCACCAACAACGGCGGGCTCATGGCCTTCGACGTCAGCGATCCGCAGACGCCGGTGCTCGCCGGCACCCATACCTCGGAGGGCTACATCCACGAGAACGTGGTGTACACCTACGCCGGTCCCGATCCGGACCATCAAGGGAAGCAGCTGAGCTTCAACTTCCACTCCGGAAACCCGGACAAGATCACCATCGTGGACGTCACCGACAAGACGGACATGAGCACGGTGGCCACGATCACCTACGCGGGTGCGCGCATCAGCCACCAGGGCTGGCTCACCGAGGACCACCGCTACCTGCTGATGAACGACGAGGGCGACGAGGGCTACTACGGCCACGGCACCCGCACGCGGATCTTCGACCTGCTGGACGTGGACGCGCCGGTCTTCCGGGGCGCCTACACCGGCCCCAACCCCAGCGTGGACCACAACCTTTACGTGCATCGCGGTTCGGTTTACGAGGCCAATTACACCAGCGGGCTTCAGGTGCTGGACACCACCGGGGTGAGCGCGGGCACGCTGACGCCGGTGGCGCACTTCGACACGTACCTGGCCAACAACGGGGCCACGTACAACGGTGCCTGGGGCAATTACCCCTTCTTCGGCAGTGGGGTGGTGGCGGTGAGCTCCTTCGGTGAAGGGCTGTTCCTGCTGCGCCCGAAGGTGGCCGTACGGCCGCGCGTCCTGCTCGACGGGCCGTATGTGGCCTTGGACGGCCTGATGCGCGACGACCTGCGGGCCCAGGGCCTGCTGCCGCTCACCGAACCCTACACCGGCCTCGGCTATGTGCATGCCGGTGGGGGCGGGGGGGAAAGCGTTGCACCCGCCGTGCTCAGCACCACCGGCCCCGATGCCATCGTGGATTGGGTGGTGGTGGAGCTGCGCGATCCGGATGTGCCCGCCACGGTGGTGGCCACGCGCAGCGCGCTGCTGCAGCGGGATGGCGATGTGGTGACCACCGACGGCAGCGGTCCGGTGCGGTTCGATGTGGCCCCGGGACCCTGGTACCTGGCCGTGCGGCACCGCAACCACCTGGGCGTGATGACGGCACAACCCGTGCATGTGGGCATCGGCGAGCGCACCTACGACCTGACCGATGGCAGCGTGGCCGCCTACGGCACCGAAGCGCGGAAGGATGTCGGGGGCACCCTGGTGCTGTGGGGCGGGAACTGCCTGCGCGACGACCGATTGCGGTATGCCGGCGGCACCAACGACCGCGACCCCATCCTGGTGGCCGTGGGCGGAGCGGTGCCGACGGCCACGGTGAGCGGCTACCTGGGCACCGACATGAACATGGACGGCACCGTGAAGTATGCCGGTGGTGCCAACGACCGCGATCCCATCCTGGTGAACATCGGAGGGGGGGTGCCCACGGCCACCCGGCACGAGCAGGTGCCCTGAGCGGGCCGTTCCGACACCCGGGTCGGCTGGACGGAAGCCGGACCCGCCACCGACCTGGCAGCACGGAGGACTGCCTCGGGCCTTGTCCATGAGGCTGGTCAGGTTCGGCCGTTCCTGATATATTGCAGGTCCATTCCCCCGACCATGCGCCGTTCCCTACCCCTGGCGAGCATCGCCCTGTTGCTCTCGTCCACCGCCGTGGGCCAGTGCGTCACGACCTTCCCCTCCAACCAGGCCTTCACAGGCTTCACGGTGGGCACGCCGGGCACCTTCGTGAACAACTGGACGAACCTGAGCATCGACGACCTGGATTGGTACGTGGACAACAACGGTACGCCGACGGCGGCCACCGGGCCCATGGGCGACCACACCTCCAACAACACCTCGGGGAAGTACCTGTACGTGGAGGCCACGGGATCCACCGCCACGCCCAACAAGACGGCCATCCTCCAGTCCCCGTGCTACAACATCAGTTCACTGACCTCCCCGTACCTCACGTTCTGGTACCACATGCAGGGTGCGCAGATGGGCGCCTTGTACATCGACATGAACGTGAACGGCACCATCTATTCCGGTTTGTGGACCGCCTCGGGCGACCAGGGCCGTTACTGGAAGCAGGGCTGGCTGGACCTGGCGCCCTGGGCCGGGCAGACCAACGTGCGGGTGCGTTTCAGGGCGGTTACCGGAACGGGGGAGTTGAGCGACATCGCCCTGGATGACGTGTTCGTGGGCAACCTCACACCGGTGTTCGGGTGCAACGAGCCCACGGCGGCCAACTATGGCGCCAACGTGAACATCAACAACGGCACCTGCGATTACAGCTGCCCCTCGGGCCAGCAGCGGGTGCGCATCGACCTGGTGGCTGACAATTACCCCAGCGAGACGTCCTGGACGCTGAAGAACGGAGCCACCAACACCGTGCTCGCCAGCGGCACCTACACGGGCACCACGGTCTGTGTGCCCAGCGGCACTTGCCTGGTGTTCCGCATCAACGACACGGCGGGCGACGGCATCTACCACCCCAGTTACGGCTACGGCGGTTACGCCGTGTTCCTCGACGGTAACCTCGTCGTGGAGGGCGGTCAGTTCGGCCAGTTCCAGGAAACGGTCTTCAACTGCCCGCCGGGTTTCAGCTGTAGCGATGCCGTGCCCATCGGCCTGGGGCAGCACACGGCACCGAGCGTGGAATATTGGTACGACTTCACCCCGGCGCAGACGGGTTCCTACACCATCACCACCTGCGGGCTGAACACGTGCGACACCAAGCTGTGGCTGTATGACATGGCCTGCAACGTGGTGAACCCGCAGCCGGGGATCGAAGGGGCCACCTTCGGGGACGACAACGACGGGGGCTGCGGGCTGCAGGCGGTGGTGAACGCGGTGATGCCCGGGGGCGTCACCCATCACCTGCGTGTGGGCACCAACGGCGGCAGTTGCCAGAGCGTCACCTTCGAGATCATCTACAACGGCCCGGTGGTGGGCTGCATGGACCCGGGCTCGTGCAACTATGAGCCGCTGGCCACGGTGCCCTGCAACGGCTGCTGCATCGCACCGGGCGACCCCGACTGTCCCGATGGGCCCGACCTGACCCTGAGCCAGAGCGCCCTGCAGAGCAGCCTCACCCTTTCCACGGTGAACATCACCGACGCCTGCGCCCCCGTGGAGGGGTGCACCAAGGGCATGGGCCAACGTTATGTACTGCGCTTCACCACCCGCATCGAGAACATCGGCACCACCGACTATTACATCGGAAGCCCCGGCAACCAGCCCCAGATGTTCGACTTCAACAACTGCCACGGGCACGCCCACTACTCGGGCTACGCGGACTACCTGCTCTTCGACACCCTGGGCAACAAGATCCCCGTGGGCTTCAAGAACGGATTCTGCGTGATCGATGTGGGTTGCTACCCGGGCTACACGGGCCAGTTCGGCTGCAGCAACATGGGCATCAGCAAGGGCTGCTACGATGTCTACTCCAGCGGCACCACCTGCAACTGGATCGACATCACCGACGTGCCCGCAGGCAAATACACCCTGGTGCTGCGCACCAACTGGCAGCACGCGCCGGACGCCCTGGGCCGGCATGAGCAGAACTACGCCAACAACTACACCCAGGTCTGCATCCAGATCACGCGCAACGGCCAGAACGTGCCCTCCTTCAGCGTGGTGGGCAACTGCCCCACCTACACCGACTGCCTGGGTCAGCCGTACGGTGATGCCGTGGTGGATTGCACCGGCCAGTGCGCAGGGACCACCAAGACCGGCGACCTCAACAACGACACCTTCCAAGGCGTCGCCGACGCACAGGCCTACGTGCAGGGCATCCTCGGCAACGACGTGCCCACCAGCGCCTGCACGGACCTGAACAACGACGGTGCGGTGACCGTGACCGATGCGGCCCTGATGGTGAACTGTTACAGCACCCAGGACACGCACGACCAGACCCCGCACCAGATCCACTACCATCCCTGGTGCGACTTCCCGCGCGGATGGCTCAGCACACCCGACACCGTGCGCCTCACGATCGGCGCCTTCGACCAAGTGAACGGCACGGTGGACATCCACATCAAGAACCCCGACTGCCGGGTGCTGGGCTACGAGTTCGAGATGTCCGGCCTCACGGTCCAGAGCGTGCAGAACATCGCCCCCTCCCTGCAGGGCGACATCAGCGTTTCCTCCACGCTGGCGGGCACCAAGGTCATCGGCCTCAGCTACCTCGACAGCACCCTGGCCAAGAACACCAGCTATGTACCGCTGGTGCGCATCCAGTACCTCAACATCACCGGGCCGGAGATCTGCATCGCGGACATCGTCGACATCGTGAACGACCAGGCCAACAACGTGATCACCGTGATCGAGAACGGATGCGTGACGGTGAACAGCGTGCTGGCCCTGGCCCCCAAGGTGTTCCTGGAGGGTGCGTACGATACGGGCACCGGCATGATGCGCGATGAATTGCGCACCGCCGCCCTGGTGCCGGCCACCGAACCCTACACCGCCCTGGGCTACGTGCAGGCCGGTGGTGGTGGTGGCGAGCAGCTGGTGGGCGGCGTGCTCGACGTCACCGGCCCCAATGCCATTGTGGACTGGGTGCTGGTGGAACTGCGCAGCGCCGTGACCCCGTCCACCATCGTGGCCACCCGCTGTGCGCTGCTGCAGCGCGACGGGGACATCGTCGGGGTGGACGGCGTGAGCAGCGTGGTCCTCAACGCCCTGCCCGGCAACTACCATGTGGCCGTGCGACACCGCAACCACCTGGGTGCGATGACCGCGGCACCGATGACCTTGTCCGGGACCCCGGTGACCGTGGACCTCCGGACGCCGGGGACCGCCACGTGGGGCACCGATGCCCGAAAGCCCTCCGGTGCGGTGAGCCTGCTCTGGTCGGGCAACGTGGTGCGCGACGGCAGCCTGAAATACGCCGGCGGCAACAACGACCGCGATCCCATCCTGAACGTCGTCGGTGGCAACACGCCCACGGCCGTGGCCTTCGGCTACTACCGGGAGGATGTGAACATGAGCGGCGTGGTCAAGTACGCCGGCGGCTCCAACGACCGTGATCCCATCCTGGTGAACGTGGGCGGCACGGTGCCCACCGCCGTGCGCGTGGAGCAACTGCCCTGAAGGACCGGAGGATCCGTGGGGCCGGGGTGCCCATGGCGGGGTGCCCTGCCCGGCCTTGATCCGCGGTCCTCTGCGGCGTCCCTTCGCAGGACGACCGGGAGGCATACGGGAAGGATGAGCATGTTGTCGATGGACGACGACGATCCATTCCGGGGTGCCGGTGGACTGCTGCCCGCCCGGTCGAAATGGGTGGACAGGCGGCACGGATCCCGGTATCTTGCGGCCCCCACGCTCGTCCCTACCGTACATGAACATTCGTGCCCTAACGCCGGCGCTGCTGGCGGCCCTCCTTTTTGATGCGCCGGCGGCCGAGGCCCAGGCCCCCCTCCGCGATCCCGCGGTGGCGGCACGTGCCGAACTGATCCGGAAGGGCCATGACGCCGGCGACCTCGCTGGCCTTGTGGTCACCGATGCGTACACCGACCGCCGAACGGGGGTGCTGCATGCATACATGCGCCAGGCTGTCAACGGCATCGAGGTGTACGGCACGGAAGTGGCCCTGCACCTGAAGCCGGACGGCTCCATCGCCGCCCTGCACGAGCGTTTGGTGAAGGGTGCGGCGGGCCGGCTGCGGAAGGGTGCGCCGTCGCTCACCCCGGAACAGGCCCTGGAGCGCGTGATGCTCGCCGAAGGGCTGCGCCCGATGCCGTTGCTGCGCAAAGGCGGCGACGAGAAGCAACAGCGCTTCGTCTATGCCAAGGAGGGCATCACCACCGAGGACCCGGAGGTGCGCCTGTTCCTGCTGGAACGTGACGGGGTCCTGGTGCCGGTCTGGAACGTCACGCTGTACATGCCCGATGGGTCGCACTGGTGGAACGTCCGGTTGGACGCCAACACCGGCAAGGAGTTGGAGCGGAACGACTGGGTGAGCCAGTGCCGTTTCGATGCACCGGCACATGACCATGCGGGGCATCGCCATGAGGCTCCGCTGCCGCATCCGGTGCCCGCACCTGCGGTCGCCAACGACCTCAACGTGTTCCCCATGCCGCTGGAGAGCCCGAGCCACGGGGCCCGCGCGATCAGCAACGCCCCCTGGACCGCCGCCCCGAACGCCTCGCCCTTCGGCTGGAACGACACCAATGGTGCAGCGGGCGCGGAGTTCACCATCACCCGGGGCAACAACGTGTACGCGTCGGAGGACCGCAACAACGACAACGTCGCCGGGTTCAGTCCCGACGGCGGGCCCACGCTCGACTTCGATTTCCCGCTCAACCTGGCCCTGGAGCCCATCGATTACGAGTCGGCGGCCATCACCAACCTGTTCTACTGGAACAACATCATCCACGATGTGATGTACCAGTACGGCTTCGACGAGGTGAGCGGCAATTTCCAGGTGAACAACTACGGCAACGGCGGTGCGGGCAACGACGCCGTGAACGCCGATGCGCAGGACGGCAGCGGCACCAACAACGCCAACTTCGGAACGCCGCCGGACGGGAGCGCGCCGCGCATGCAGATGTTCCGGTGGACGTACACCAGCCCGGCGCGGGACAGCGACCTGGACAACGGCGTCATCGTGCACGAGTACGGCCATGGCATCAGCAACCGCCTGGTGGGCGGCCCCAACAACACGAGCTGCCTGTACAACGCCGAGCAGATGGGGGAGGGATGGAGCGACTATTTCGCGCTCATGCTCACGATGGAGACCGGCGACCAGGGTTCGGATGCGCGGGGCATAGGCACCTACGTGCTGGGCGAACCCGTGACCGGTGATGGCATCCGTCCGGCGCCCTATTCCACCAACTTCGGGGTGAACGCCTACACCTACGCATCCACCAACTCGGGCCTCAGCCAACCGCACGGCATCGGCTTCGTGTGGTGCACGATGCTTTGGGAGATGACCTGGGACCTCATCGCCCAATACGGTTACAGCGCCGACCTGTACAACGGTACGGCAGGCAACAACATCGCCCTGAACCTGGTGATCGAAGGCCTGCGCTATACGGCCTGCAACCCGGGCTTTGTCGACGGCCGCGATGCCATCCTCCAGGCCGACCAGGTGCTGTACGGCGGTGCCAACCAGCAGTTGATCTGGAGCGCGTTCGCCCGCAGGGGCCTGGGTTTCAGCGCGAGCCAGGGCAGCAGCGCCAGCCGGTCCGACCAGGTGGAGGCTTTCGATGTCCCCCTGAACGTGAACGTGGGCGTGACCGCCATCGTGGAGCCCGCGCCGGGCATGTATCCCGTTTGTGTGAACGAACCACGGATGGTGAAGGTCACCGTCCGCAACAACGGGCTGCAACCCCAATCGAACATCCCGGTGAACTACCGCCTGGACAACGGAAGCGTGGTGAGCACAGTGCTCTCCGGGCCACTGGCCTCGGGACAGGCCGTGGACCTGACCTTCCCGGGCAGCCTCACCATCGGTGGCCTGGGAACCCACGTATTGAAGGCCTGGACCTCCCTTGCAGGCGACCTCTCGGCGGCCAACGACAGCAGTGCGTCCCTGTGCGAGATCGTGGCGGGAAGCACCACCACGGCACCCTTCCTGGAGAACTTCGAGAGCGGCACCCTTTGCGGCACCTCGAGCAACTGCGGCGCCACCGTTTGCGCCTTGCCCAACGGCTGGATCAACGCCACCAACGGAACGTTCGATGGCAGTGATTGGCGCACGGACGAGAACGACACGCCTTCCTCCAACACGGGACCGGCCACGGACCACAACCCCGGCACCACATCAGGCAATTACCTCTACCTGGAAGCCTCCTCGTGCTTCAACAGCGAGGCCCTGCTGCTCAGTCCTTGCATCGACCTCTCCGGTGTCACCCTGCCACGCCTGCGCTATGCGTATCACATGTACGGGGCGGACATGGGCGTGCTGCATGTGGATGTCTTCGACGGGCAGCAATGGCATCTCGACGTGACCCCGGCTGTGCAGGGCGACCAAGGGAACCAATGGCACACCAACATCGTGTACCTCGATGCGTTCGCCGGTGGCGGGCCGATCCTGCTGCGTTTCAGGGGACGGACCGGAGCCGATTATAGGTCGGACATGGCCTTGGACGCCATCGAGATCTTCGACGGTGCCATACCGCCCGTGGTGGATCTCAGTGCCACACCGTCCACCTATTGCGTTGGAGGCAAGGTGAGCCTCACCGACCTGTCCATCAACGACCCGACCTCCTGGGCGTGGAGCCTGAACCCGCCCACGGGATTCACGTTCACCGACGGGACCAACGCCAACAGCGAGGCGCCGGTGTTGCTGTTCCATGCTGCAGGCACCTACGACGTGACGTTGCAGGCCACGAACGCCTATGGTACAGGCACCCACACCAGCACCGGAGCCATCACCATCGGCACAGGGGCGGCGGCGCGGTTCGATCTGCGCCTCGACCAGTGGGGCAGCGAGACCACCTGGAGCATCCGGCGGATGGACGGCACCGAGGTGGCCTCCGGAGGGCCCTACACCAATGCCGGCGCGAGCGGGGTATACCCGAGGGCGCCCGAGTTCCTCTGCCTGGACCCGGATAGTTGCTATGTGCTCGGGGTCTATGACAGCTACGGGGACGGGATCTGCTGCGCGTGGGGCCAGGGCAATTACCTGCTGACCACCGGCGCCGGCGACACCCTGGTGTTCGGGAATGGGCAGTTCACCACGCAAAAGGAGGATACCTTCTGCATCGCGGTGGCGCCAAAGCTCTCTGCAAGGGTGCTTCTCGAGGGGGCCTGGGATGCGAACCTCGGGCTGATGCGCGACCAGTTGCGGTCCGATCCCGGCTTCCCGCTCACCGAGCCCTACACGGCGCTCGGCTTCACCCCGTTGCTCGGTGGTGGCGAGACCATCGCACCGGCAGCCCTCACCGTCACGGGTAACAATGCCATCGTGGACTGGGTGCGGGTGGAGCTGCGGGACCCGGCGACCCCATCGGTGGTGCACGCCGCGCTCCATGCTTTGGTGCAACGGGATGGTGATGTCGTGGGGACGGACGGTTCGACCGCCATCTCCCTGCCTGTGGTGGCGGGCACCTACCACGTCGCCATCCGCCATCGGAACCACTTGGGCGCCATGACGGCCGACCCGGTGGTCCTGGGGGCCACGCCCACCTTGGTGGACCTCTCGGCCCCGGCGCAATCGACCTACGGAACGGATGCCCGCAAGGTGGCCGGTACCGTGCGGTTGCTGTGGGCCGGCGAGGTGTTGCGCAACACCCAGATCAAGTACGCGGGCGGCGCCAACGACCGCGACCCCATCCTGGTGCGTATCGGCGGCGCGGTGCCCACGGCCACGATGCCGGGCTACTGGCCCGAGGATGTCAATATGGACGCCATCGTGAAATACGCCGGGACCGGGAACGACCGCGACCCCATCCTGGTGAACGTTGGCGGCAGTGTACCCACGGCCATCCGTAGCGAACAACTCCCTTGACCCGATCCGGGATCTTCATAACTTCCGCCCCGGTTGTTGACCCTACCCAGTGACCAAAATCAAACCCAGATGAAGTTCTCTCCACCCAAAACCGGGAGCCGCGCCTTGTGGGGTGCGCTCCTTGCCTTGTCCTTGGGGACCGGCGCCACGGCTCAGCCGATGGTGGACATCGGTCTCTTTCCTGGCGCCAATCCCAACACGATCGAGGTAAGGGTCCGCCCGGACGCCTCCTTCACCCAGGTGGTGTCCTCGCTCACCTTCACCATTCGATGGAACACAGCCTCCGGCGCCAACCTCGATGTGGCCAACATCGCCCAGGATTGCCCGGGTGGCTTCTTCCTGAGCCCCTCCGGTGACGGAGAGATCGATGACAGCGGCTTCCGCTACTACACCTTCAACGCTTTCGGCTTCGCCCAGCTCGCCCAAGCCTGTTCCGGGCACACCTGGTCGGCGAACGTTGAAAAGGTGGTGATGACCGTGCCGGTGATCAACAACACGGGGTGCGCCACGTTCAACATCGTGAACGACAGTTATACCTCGGCCAACAACAAGGACTACTACATCTCCTTGAACGGTCTCGACCGCACGGATATCATCTACAGCTCCGCATTCAACTTGGGCAACTGCACGGAGGATTGCCTGGGGGTGATCGGTGGGCCCGCGCTGCCGGGTACGGCCTGCGATGACGGCAACGCCAACACGGGCAACGACACCTGGGACGCCAACTGCGACTGCGTAGGGCAAGTGATCGACTGCCTCGGCGTGGCCGGTGGACCTGCGCTGCCGGGTACGGCTTGCGACGACGGCAACGCCAACACGGGCAACGACACCTGGGACGCCAACTGCAAC
>JABWBQ010000108.1 GCA_013360395.1 Flavobacteriales bacterium | reverse complement strand
GGCCCGTGCCGGCTTTCCGCGGCTGCTCGGTGACGTTGCGTTCCGGCCCCGCCTTCGTGGCGTTGTGCTTCGTGCTGCCGGGCGCGGCCTCCAAGCTGCCCCGGGTGCGCGCGTGGCGTTGGTGCGCTTCGGCGTAGCGGGCCTTCACCAGGCCGCTGTGCGCGCGGCCGGGAGCGTACATGGTCTTCACGTGCACCACGCGGCAGTGGGGCCATGGACGATAGCCGTGGTGGTGGTGGTGCACACGCCAACCCCACCAGGCCGGCCACGGGTGCAGATGCCACGGCCGCCACCAGGCGGGATGCTGTCCCCAGGGGCGCAGGATCACGTAGGGCCGGTACAACGGCCCGAAGAACCAGGGGACCGGTCGCCATGCCCAGACGTTGACCACCACGCTCACATGGACGAGCACCGGGGCGGAGGGCCCGCGCGTTGTGGTGGCCGGCCTCTCGACCTCGGCGAACGGTTCCACGATCGTGCCGGCCGGATACAGGTCCTCGTCGCCCGTGATCTGCAGCACGGCGCTGTCGGGCCCCACTTTCTCCACACCGATCACGGCCACGTCCTGGCGCTCGGTGGGGCTCACCTGCACGCGCAGCACGATGGCCGCGGCGTCACCCTCCACCTGGGTGACCACATGCACGAAGTCCACCTGCCCGTCGCCATCGAGGTCCAGGTTGTTCACGTGGTTGCCTTCGGTGTTCAGGGCCTGTTCAAAGGCCTCGGGCCCGTCGCTGTTCCGGAACAGTTCCACGGCCTGCGCCAGGTCGAAGCCGTCGCCGGGCAGGCCGGTGCTGTCCGGCCGGGTGGGGATGGCTGCCGTGGCCAATGGCAGGAGCATGAGCAGGCCCAGGGCGATGGAGGTTCTCATGGTCATCGGTTCTCTGACCCCTTTGACGCCGTGCCCCCCGCAGGGTTCGATCCCGATGGTCAGGCGGCCCGTCGGCCCGCGGCCCGTTCGCGCACCAACTGCCCGTACGGACGGCCCGTGAGATGGCTGCGCACCCAGGTGAGCGGATCGAGGTGCTCGAAGACGGGCTGCTCCAGGGGATCGTCGGCCAGCGGGGCGAGCGCATCGTGGAAACGCTGGTAGGCGGCCCGTGCTTCGCGGGGGTCGCGCGCCTTGAGCTGTTCGTGGACCAGCCGCAGCAGCAGGCGTTCGCCGCGGTGCGCGTGCCGCCGCCCCTTGAGGTAGCGTTCGGTGTTGCGCAGGGCGTAGGGCAGCAGGTCGCGGTCCCCGATGTCCAGCAGAAGCATGAGCTGCAGCAGGCGTGCGTGGGCCGCCATGCCTCCCGGTCCGTCGTGCGCCTCGTTCAGCAGGCGATGGCACCAGCGCAACGCCTCCGCGGCGTTCCCCCCGCCCAGCTGTGCGATCGCGACCTGGAACATGCATCCCGTGCGCCGCAGGGTGCCCAAAGCGCTGCCGTGGCGCTGCAGCCCCTGCTCCACAGCGGGCACCAGGGCGAGCGCACGGTCGAAATCGCCGCTGGCACAATGGATGCCCAGTTCCATGCTCATGCCCGTGGCGAAGAGCTTCATCGCCAGGTCCCCGGTGCGGGGCATGCGCCATTCGGCCGGGGCCCTGCGATAGGCGTGCAGATGCCCGATGGCCTCGGTGTACCGACCGGTGCGCATGCACACGTGGGCCAGGTTGCTGAGCACGGCCAGGATGCGGTGGGGCTCATCGATGAAGGCCGCACGCCCGGCCTCCAGCAGGTCGCGGTTGGCCAGCAGGTGCCGCCGGCCCGACTCCAGGTCGCCCGTGGCGATGGCCGTGGCGGCCCGAAGGTGATGGTACAGGTAGCGTGCCTGGGCCGTGCCGAACCGTGCCGCCCCGCGGATATCATCGCCTGCACCGATGGTCCGCACCTGCTCCACCTGCGTGCTGCTGCGTGCCTGCCCGTGGCCGTAGAGGGCGAGGGCCACCCGGCTCTTCCGGTCCCACAACCCGTCCAATTCGGCCATGTGCTCCCGCAGGCGTGCAGCCTCCGCGCAGCGTTCGTCGAGCATCGGCGGGGTGATCCCGTGGTAGTGCGTGCGTTCCAGCAGGCGCCGTTCCCAGTGCTGCACTTCCATCAGCACATGGAGCTTCTCATGCCGCTGTGCCGAGCGGCGCACGCCCAGCAGGTGCCGCTCGGCATCGTCGTACAGGGCGCGGTCGTAAAGCAGTTCCACCTCGTGCAGCTGACGACGCAGCCGGGCATCCACCGAGGAGGTGGCATGGAAGGCCGAAAGGCTCCGCAGGACACTGTCGTGCAGGCGCTGTTTGGCCACGGCGAAATGCGCGATGAAGCCCCGCCCCTTGAACCGGCGCAGCAAGGCGTCCTCGTCGTAGGTCTCCATGGAGGCGATGGCGTCGAAGAGCAGCAGGTGGTTGCTGCCGCCATGGATCCTGTGGCGGGCGGCATACAGCTTGAAGTAGCGCTTCTCGGCCGGGGACATGGACCGGATCAGCCGGTGCACCTGCGCTGTGACCCTGCTTTTCATGGCGGGGGGCTGTTCCCAGCAAGCTAAGCCGGGCCGGGCCGGATGCAGGGCATGCCACGAGCAACGGCGGTGTTGTTGCGGGCAGCGGTGCCAAAGCGAACGCCCCGGCGGGTGCCGGGGCGTTCAAGTACCTTGGACGTGGCCTCAGTTGCCCGTCGTGTTGTTGTTCCGCTTCTTGTTGCGTTCGCCGTCGGCGTCCTCATCCCCGTCGTCGGAGATGCCGTCACCGCCTTCGTCCGGGTCGCCGGGTTCACCGGAACGCACCATCGGGCCGGTCATCCCCGCGTTCTCCTTCAACTCCTGCGCCGCGTCGCGCACCCTGCCATCGGGCACCTCCTGCAAGCGTTTGTCATCACCCTGCAGCACCTGGGTGGCGGGCGCGACCTGCTCCTTGGTGCAGGCGGCGAGCGCGAGCACCAGCAGGACCAAGGCGATGAGGTTGCGGGCCATCACGTTCCAAAGATAGGCATCCCGTCGCCCGACCGCAAGCCGCCCTCGGCACGGGGTGACGGACCGTTGCAGGGCAGGTCGATGGTGACGCGGGTCCCCTGCACCTGGCCGCCCGGACCTTGGACCTGCTCGGGACCGGTGATCCGGATGTCGGTGACCTGGAGGTTGCGCAACACATCGGCGCGCCCCTTGGTGATCTCGATGCCGCGGGAGATGTGGTCGCCGGCCTGCTTGCGGGCTTTGCTGAGGTCGATCCCCATGCCATCGTCGGCGATGCCGATCCGCACGCGACCGGCTTCGGCCGGGGAGACGCTGATCGTGACCTGGCCCTGCCGGCCGGTGGGCAGGATGCCATGCCAGATGCTGTTCTCCACGTAGGGTTGCAACATCATGGCGGGCAGCCGCACCTGGAGGGTGTCCACCCCGGGTTCCACGGTCAGCACGTACCGGAAGCGGTCCTTGAAGCGCATGTGCTCCAGCTCCAGGTACAGTTCCAGCCGTTCGAGCTCCTCGGCCAGGCTGGTGGTGTCGCCCTGGCTGGCGTCCAGGTTCTTGCGGATCAGTTTGGCGAAACTGGTGAGGTAGCGGTTGGCCGTGGCGCGGTCCTGCTTGTTGATGTGGTACTGGATGCTGTTGAGGGCGTTGAAGATGAAATGGCGGTTCATGTTGGCATTGAGCGCCTGCTGCTCGAGCTGGAGCATGCGGGAGCGGAGCATGAGCTGGCGTGTGCGCTCGGACCGTTGGCGCTGCGTGGAGCGGTACCGGGCCACCCCGCCCACGGTGCCGATCACCACCGCACCGGTGAGGGCGAAGAACCACCATCGCGCCCAGAACGGCGGCTGCACATCGAAGGCATACTCCACCGGCAGACCCCAACGCCCGCCCCGTCCCATGGCCATCACCTGGAACACGTAGTGCCCGTGGGGCAGGTTGCTGAAGCTGGCCGACCGGCCATCGGTCTCGGGCAACCAGTCGTTGTCGTGCCCAAGCAGCCGGTAGCGGTAAACGACATGCTCGGGGTCGCTCAGGCTGATGCCGGTGAAGTCGAAGGTGAGGTGGTTGCGCTCGTAGGGCAGCAGCAGGCCCTGTGGCAGGCCGCTCACCGTGTCGGTGCCGGTGGACCGCCCCTCCCAGCCGCTGGGCCGCAGGAACCAGCGCAGGCCGGTGATGTGCAGCGGAAGGGTGTCGTCGTCGTGGCGTTCGGGCTCGGGCGCGTGCACCACCAATCCTCCGGAGGTGCCGAGGAACAGCCGGCCGCGGCCGTCCACATGCGCCGCGTTCAGGTTGCACTCCAGGCTCAGCAGGCCGTCGCCGGTGCTGTAGTGCACGGCCCCGCCACCGTTGGCCAGCAGGCTGTCCGGGTCGGCCTGGAACAGCCCGTTGTTGGTGCCCGCCCACAAACGGCCATCGCCCGTGATCCGCAGCAGGTCGATGTAGTTGGAGCCGAAATCGGTGGCAAGCCGCATCACGCGCGGTTTCCCTGTCGTGAAGCACAGCAGCCCGTCGGCCGTGCCCGCCCACACCCGGCCGCGCAGGTCCTCCACCAGGCAGAACACCGCTCCCGCCGGCAGGCCGTCCCCGGTGGACCAGGCACGCCATCCAGCGCGGTCCAGCCGTGCCACCCCGTTCTCATGGGCCGCCCACAGCCGCCCGTCGCGGTCGCGAAGCAGGGCCCGAATGGACCGCAGCCCGGCGGCCACCGGTCCCGCGGCCCGCAACAGGCGCCCCTCCCGCAGGGTGAACAGGCCTTCGCGCGTGCCGCACCAGAGCGTGCCGTCGGGATCCTCGAGCAGGGACAGCACCCGGTCGTCGTGCAGCGCGAGGCTGTCCGGCAAGGGCACCACCAGGCCGTTCCGCAGGCGACAGAGCCCGTCGCTGGTGCCGAACCACAGGCTGTTGTCCCGGCGTCGGAGCCCGGTCCACACGGTGTTGTTCGGCAATCCGTCCAGGGTGCTCACCTGCGCCATGCCGTCCATCCGGCAGATGCCGTTGCCGTAGGTGCCCAGCCAGAGATCGCCCGCGCTGTCGGCCACCATGCACATCACCTGGTCGCTGCACAGCCCGTCGCGCTGGGTCCAGGTCACGAACCGGTCGCCGGTCCACCGCAGCAGGCCGGCGCCGTCGGTGCCCAGCCAGAGGTCGCCATGCCCGTCCACGAACACGCTCCAGATATTGTCGTTGGGCATCCCCTGGTTCACCGTCATCGCCCGGATGCGCGGGCCGTCGATGACGTTGACGCCGAACTTGCTGGCCAGCCACACGCGGCCGCGGTGATCCACCGCCACGCTGCGCACGTTGTTCTGCAACAGGCCGTCACCCTCGTCGATCTCGTCCACCGTGCCGTCGGGCCGGAGGGCGAAGGCCCCCTGGCCGTAGGTGGCGGCCCATACGGTGCCGTCGGCGCCCTGGGCCATGCTGCTCACGTTGGCCCCGGTCACGCCGCCCAGGGCCACGGCATCGCACCGGCCGTCGGCCCAGCGCAACAGGCCGTTGCGAAGGCCGATGTACACCGTGCCGTCCGCCAGGCACAGCAGGGACCGCACCGTGCCGGCGGTGTCGGTGGGGAAGCCCTCCAGCGCACGCACGCGCATCCCGTCGTGCACCAGCACCCCGCGGTCCTCCACGCCGATCAGCACGCGCCCGCGGGCGTCGGTGGCCAGGGCGGTGATGCGTGGCCGGTCGGCGCCGGGCAGGACGATGGGAATGGCCCCGCCGCCCGGCCGCA
>JABWBQ010000050.1 GCA_013360395.1 Flavobacteriales bacterium | reverse complement strand
CAGCTGTAGGCGCCGTTACCCACGCCTTGCAGGGTCACGCACGGGTTGGTGCAGGTGATCGTGCCACCGGCCGCTTGCGCACCGGGGACGCTGTTGTCCAGGAACACCTCCACCTGGTCTTGGGCCGTGCAACCGTTCACCGTGTCGGTGACGGTCAGGGTGTACGTGCCCGGGTCGGTGACGGTGGGATCCTCCACCGAGCTGGAGAACGCGTTCGGTCCGCTCCAGCTGAAGGTCACGCCCGAGGTGGAGCTCGAACCATCGAGCTGGCCGGACGTGGTGGTGCAGTTCAGGGTCAGGTCGGCACCGGCGCTGGCTTGCGGTGTGGTGGTGTTCATGAACACGTCGGCCGCATCGGTGCTGGTGCAGTTGGTCTGCGGGTCGGTCACCGTGAGGATGTAGGTCCCTGCGGCGTTCACCGTCGGCGTGGCCGTTCCACCGCCCGAAACGATGCCCGGACCGCTCCAGCTGAATTGTGCACCAGGGGTGCTGCTCGATCCGGCCAGCTGCACTTCGGGGCCGGTGAGGCAGGTGATGGTGACGTCGGGCCCGGCATTCACGGTGGGTACGCCGGTGCTGCCGATGTTCACCTGCAGCACGATGCTGCATTGGTGCGCATCGGTGATGGTCACCGTGTAGTTGCCACCCACCGCGTTGCTCAGGGTCGGTCCCACGGCGCCGGTGCTCCAGAGGTAGGAGTAGCCCGGTGTTCCGCCCGAAGCGCTGGCGGTGGCACTGCCGTTGCTGTTGGAGCAGGTGGCGTCGGTCACCTGGACACTGCCGCCGAGCGCGGAGGGCTGGCCCACCACGAAGTCGGTGGTGGCGCTGCAGCCGTTGGCATCGGTCACCGTCACACTGATGGGTCCGGCGGCGAGCCCGGTGGCGGTGGCCCCGGTCTGCCCGTTGCTCCAGAGGTAGGTGAAGGGGGGCAGGCCATCGGCCGTGGCCGTCACGCTGCCGTCGTTGCCCCCGTTGCAGGAGACGTTGGTCACTGTGCCGCTGGCGGTCATGATCCGCACGCGCACCACCTGGTCGGCCGCACCCGCCAGGATGCAGGCGTCACCGCCGATGATGCGACGGATGTACGTGTCGGCGTTGATGGCGCCGATCATCGAGCCGGGCAGGTCCTGGCCCGTGGCCCCCACGATGTTGGTCCAGTTCACGCTGTCGGTGCTGATCTGCCACTGGTAGGTCGCCGCGCTGCCCAGGGAGGGGTGGGGCGAGGTCACGTTGTTGCGCACCAGGGTGGGCAGCACATAGCTCGGCTGCGAGCCGGTGATGTCGCCGGGGGTGCTGCCCGGGCAGATGGCCACGCCCTGGTAGGTGATGCTGTTGCCCAGCAGGTCGGGCGGGTTGGCCCACACCACGAGGCCCGGCTCATAGCGCGACGTGGAGCTCAGCTTGGTGGTGTTCAGCGCACCCTGCGTCAGGGGGATGTTGTTGCTGCGCGCGGTGACGATGGTGTAGATCCGGCAGTTGCTGAATTTGATGCCGCGCTCGCCCACGGGATCGTAGTCGTCGGCCGTGCCGCCGTAGTAGGTGCTGAAGATCAGGGCGCTCAGGTCGCTCTCCAGTTTGGAGAAGGTTTTGTCGTTGTTGCCCTGGTTGCTGTTCTGCAGCGGCACGTTCGGCGTGGAACTGATGGGGAAGTTGGTGCTGTTGGAGTACCCGAAGATGTACACGTCGTCGTTCAGGTCCACGTTGAGGCCCATCATGTTCACCTCGTTGTTGCTGCCACCCAGGTAGGTGGCCCCCACGAAGGTCTGGTCGATGTCCATCCGGCACACGTAGAAGTCGTTGCTGCCGTTGTGGGAGTTGTCGAACACCCCGGAGCCGCTGATGTTGGCGGCCGCAAGACCGCTGGTGACCCCGCCGAAGTAGAGGCCGGTGCGGGCGGTGTTGAATTCCATGCAGAGCACCGACGCGGAGGCGCCGGAGGCGGAGCTGAAGTAGCTGCTCCAGGTGACGCCCCCGGCCGAGGTGAGGCGCTGCAGGAAGCCGGCCGAGCTGCCACCGCGGGTCGCCTGGCGCGGGCTCACGGTGGGGAAGTTCGTGCTGGACGTGCTGCCGCCCACGAAAATGTCGCCCGTGGCGTCGTTGTTCAGCAGGATGGTGGCCACGTCGCTGCCGCTGCCACCGGTGTTGCGCATCCACACCATGGCCGAGAGGTCGGCGTTCACACGGAACACCAGCGCATCGTCGCTGCCGGCGTTGGAGTTGGTGGCGCCGCTGCCGGGGTTGGTGGTGAGCAGGTTGGTGCTGGTGGTGGCACCGCAGACCAGCACATCGCCGTTGGCCGTGGTGCGCAGGTCGTAGGAGAGCTCGCTGCCGTTGCCGCCGATCACGCAGGACTTGATACCGGTGCCGGCGGGGTTGATCTTCAGCACGAAGATGTCCGTGCCTGACTGGGCCTGCTGGTCGATGCTGGTCCCGCTGAACCCGGTGCCGCCCAGCAGGGGGAAGTTGGTGCTGCTCGTCAGGCCCGTGATGTAGAGGTTGCCGTCGGGGCCCTGTTCGATGGCGTAGGGGTTGTCATCCATCCCTCCACCGATGTAGGTCTGCCACACGCGGGTGCCGGTGCCCCCCACGGTGGCGGGCTCCAGATACTTGCCCACGATGATCTCCAGGTTGCCGTTGGCGGTCTCGTCGAACGCACCGATGGTGATGTTATCGGTGGTACCCACCACACGGGCCAGCACGTAGATGGCCCCGTCGTTGGGGTCCACCCAGATGCCGTGGCCGTGGTTGTCGCCACTGCTGTTCGTGTTCACCCAGGTGGCCCAGCGCAGGGCGATCGGGTCGATCACCAGCGGACGCGTACGGTCGTAGGCGCCGATGGAGAAGCGCACCACGTTGCCCTGCACGGTGTAGGCCGCGTCGATGGGCTGCTCGCCCCGCTCACCGCCTTGGTAGACCACCGGGGCCGGGAAGCGCATCTCGCCCAGGCTGGTGGGGACGATCAGCTCGCCCTGGTCGCTGACGCGCAGCCGTTCGATGCCTTTCAGCTCCAGCTGGATGTCGCCGGGGTCGCTGCCGGGCTTGCAGATGATGTCGTACTCCAGCGCGCCATCCTCGGCGGCATAGTACCGCACATCGGTGCGCGGGTAAACGTCCCTGTACCACACTTCCTCGAAGCTGTTGACGCCGGTGGCGTGGCGCGAGGCCTCGCCCAGGAAGTAGTTGGCGGCATCGCCATGGGGCTTGACGCTCTCCACGCGCATGGCGGGCGAGGCGCCGCGGAAGTGCAGCAGCCAGCCATGGCCGCGCTCACGCCAGGTGAGCGGACGGGCCGGCAGGCCCAGGCGGGCCTCCTCCTCGATGCGGAAACCTTCAGCCTCGCGCGCGGCGACGGCCTCCGGATCATACGCCTTCACCAGCATGCCCTCGGGCGTGGCCAGGGCCTGTCCCAGCGGGAAGTCCGCCCGGAACAACACCCGGGGGTTGAACTGCCCGCGGTTCTCGGTGAAGTGGATGCGCTGCTCGTAGGCGTGCAGCAGCGCGTCCAGGCCATCGGCATGGCCGTCGTGCGGACGATCCGGCGGCGTGTGCGCCAGGGCGCCCGTGGCCGCGAAGACCAAGGCCGTCAGGAAGGCCTTGGCGCGTCGCAGCGCGTTCGGTGGGGGAGAGTGATGCTTCATGGTCTTCGGGTTCGGGTGGGGATGATCTGTCGGTCGCCGTTCATGGCTGTTGGTGGAAGAGCATCACCAGCAGGCCGATCAGCACCAGGCACCAGAGCTCACCGTCGGCCGTCCACGCAGCGATGCTGCGGCCCGGCATGGCGGCCCAACGGTGCGGCACGCGCGCTTCCGCGCTCACGTGCCTCGGGGTCTTTGTGGTCCTCATCGGTCCTCCTGTTGGTGTCCAAGTAGCCTACAGGGTCGAACGAAGTGGGACGAACAGGGGCAAAACAACGGTGAATGGCCTGCGGCTGTCAAGCTCCATCGACACAATTCCTGCGTTGGTCGAACAGGGGCGACCATCTGCCGAACCCTTGGAACAATTCCGGACCACCGCCGGAACCCCGTGCTGTTGAAAACTTTCTGCCGGGAATTTTGGCAACCGGGCCAACGTGTTGCTTAATTGTCCGGCGCTCTGCTGACGAAAAAAACGTCAAGAAGCGGAAGCGTGACCCAAGCGACAACAAACCCGAAACACATGGCAGCGGTGGAGATCAACAAGGAGAAGCTGAAGGCCCTTCAGCTCACCATGGACAAGATGGAGAAGACCTTCGGCAAGGGGGCCATCATGAAACTGGGGGACGATGCGGTGGAGCAGGTGGAGGTGATCCCCTCGGGCTCGCTCGGCCTCGACCTGGCCTTGGGCGTGGGCGGCTACCCCAAGGGGCGCATCGTGGAGATCTTCGGTCCGGAGAGCTCGGGCAAGACCACCCTGGCCATTCACGCCATCGCGGAGGTGCAGAAGAAGGGCGGCATCGCCGCCATCGTGGACGCCGAGCACGCCTTCGACCGCTTCTACGCCGAAGCCCTGGGGGTGGACACCGAGAACCTATTGATCAGCCAGCCCGACAACGGGGAGCAAGCCCTGGAGATCGCCGACAACCTGATCCGCTCGGGCGCCATCGACCTGCTGGTGGTGGACAGCGTGGCGGCGCTGACCCCGCGCGCGGAGATCGAGGGCGAGATGGGCGATGCCTCGCCCGGCATGCAGGCCCGCCTGATGAGCAAGGCGCTGCGCAAGCTCACCGGCACCATCAGCAAGACAGGCTGCTGTTGCATCTTCATCAACCAGCTGCGCGAGAAGATCGGGGTGATGTTCGGCAACCCCGAGACCACCACGGGTGGTAACGCGCTCAAGTTCTACGCAAGCATCCGCATCGACATCCGGCGCACCAACCAGATCAAGGACGGGGAGAACGCCGTGGGCAACCGCACCAAGGTGAAGATCGTGAAGAACAAGGTGGCGCCGCCCTTCCGCAAGACCGAGTTCGACATCCTCTTCGGCAAGGGGATCAGCAAGTCGGGCGAGATCATCGACATGGGTGTCGAGCAGGGCATCATCAAGAAGAGCGGGAGCTGGTTCGCATACGAGGACAACAAACTGGGGCAAGGCCGGGACGCCGTGCGGCAGCTGCTGGAGGACAATCCGGAGCTGTGCGAGGAGTTGGAGAAAAAGATCAAGGACGGTCTAAGGGAAGCCGCTCCTCAAAACGCCTGAGGCGCCCTCCGGCCCGACCCTACCTTAGAGGCCCCTTCCCGGAAGGGGCCTCTTCGTTACCCATGACCCCCGGCATCCGCTCCCTCGGGACCCTGAGCCTGCTGCTGCTCGCGGCCTGCGGGCCCGCCGTGCGACCGGTCGACGACCCGGCGCCAGCGCCCTCCGCCGAGCCCTTCGAACAGCGCCTGGCCGCCCTGGAACAGCGCATCGTGGCCGATCCGGGCAACGCGGCCCTCTACGCCGAACGCGCACGCCTCTACATGTCGGTGGATAGCCTGCGGAAAGCCTTCAAGGACTGGGAGCGCGCCATCGCCGCCGACAGTACCAACGCCGGATACCGGCTCGAACGCGGCGACCTGTACTACCGGCAGACCATGGTGGACCGCGCACGGGCCGACTTCGAACGGGCCATCGCCCTGGCCCCCGACCGGCCGGACCCACACCTGAAGCTGGCCGAGATCGAACTTGTGCTGCGCCACCACCGCGAGGCCATGGAGCAGGTCAACGCGGCGCTGCGGATGGACCCCGGCCTGGCCCAAGGCTACTACCTCAAAGGCTGGATCTACAAGGAGGCGGGCGATACGGCCCTCGCCATCTCCAGCCTGCGCACCGCCGTGGAGCAGGACCCCGGCCACTACAGCGCCTTCATTCAGCTCGGCCTGTTGCACGCGGGCCTGCACGACCCCCTGGCCGAGGATTACTACCGGTCGGCCCTGGAGATCCGGCCGAACAGCGTGGAAGCCCTGTACAACCTGGCCATGTACCTGCAGGAGCATGGGCAGGACAGCCTGGCCATGGCCACCTACGCCCGCATCGCGGAGGTGGACAGCCTCAACGCCCTGGCCCCCTACAACACCGGATACATCCACTTGGAGCACCGCCAGGACCCGCGCACCGCACTGGCGTGGTTCACCCGGGCCACCGACCTCAACACCAACTACCACCAGGCCTGGTACAACCGGGGGGTGGCCTACGAGCGGCTGGGGCGCCTGGACAGTGCCGCGGCCGATTACCAAGTGGCCCTGCTGATCCGGCCGGACTACGACCCGGCCGCGGAGGGGCTCCAACGCGTGTACGCCCGCGGCGCCTACGTCAAGGAGTTCGACCGCAGGCCACGGCGCTGAAGCGCCTTCAGGGAACGAACTCGTAGCAGCCCAGGTCCGGCGGAAAGCTTCGTGGCTGCCCGTCCAGGTCGGTGAGCGCCTCGATGGTGCTGTTGATGCCCCGGTCGATGCAGGGCGAACCGGCCGTAAGATGCAGATCGTCCGAGGAGACGAAGGCCGGGTTCAGGTTGCGGATGATGGAGCTCTGGTCGGGGAAATGCGCCGCGTCGCCCGTGGGCTGGTCCGTGCGGAACAGGAAGTTGGTGAAGGTGTAGTCGGTGATACCGCCGGGCTCCAGCTCGATGAGGAACTCGTTGGCGTTGGAGCCGTGGATGATGCCGTTCTGGAAGGTGCTGGCCGTGATGTCGCGCACCTGCACCGCCCCGTCGATGCCCTGGTAGGTGTTGGTGAGCAGGAAGGAAGGGTCGTTGCGCACGTCGAACGGCCAGAAATTGGCCACCGTGGTGTGGTTGAAGAAGTACTCCCCTCCCCCGGTGAGGGCCATGCAGAACTGGCCTGCATCGGCCACCAGCAGGTTGTTGCTCGTGATGCGGTAGTTGCGGCTCAGGATGCCGGCCGCCGAGCAGTTGCGGATGCTCACGTTGTTCAGAACCAGCCGGGCCGCACTGGTGGGCGCCAGTGGGTCCAGCGGAAAGGTCTCGCACTGGATGCCGATCAGGGCGTTGCGCACCTGCACATGCTCGAACACGTTGTCCTGGTTGGCATCCCCCTCGTTGATCCAAATGCGGTCCCACTGCCCCGGCAGGTCCTGGTAGGCCGGCTCCAGCCGGTCGCCCTGGAACACGATCGGCTGGTCCACCAGGCCCTGCGCCGTGATCCGCCCGTTCTTGTACACCCACAGGCCACCACCGCCGTGCACATGGATGCGTGTGCCGGGGTGGATCACCAGCGCGTTGCAGCTGTCCACCACCGCATACCCCAGGATCAGGATGGGCTTCTCGGGGGTCCATTCCACCACCTGCCCGCAGATCTGGTTGCCGTTCTGGTCGTAGCCCCCGGCGATGTAAGAGAAGGGCGGGAAGCCCTGCACGTACTGGTCCGGCCGGTACACCACCGCGTCCTGGCCCCACACCTGCAGCAGCACCTCCTGCTCCACGCCGTTGGTGTTGAAGCGGATGTGGTCCTCCACCAGGAACGGGGTGTTCACCCCGCCCGCGCCAGGCAGCACTTCCACGAAGATGAAGGCACTGTCCTTGCCGGCGATCTCCACATCCTCGAAGTGTTCGCCGCTCAGGCCGTCCACGTTGATGCGGAAAGGGGAGGGGGCCCCGCCCGCCAGCGCGATGTCCACCCGCACGGCCTGGGCGTCGGGGTTGCGCACGGTGAACCGCTTGGTGACCGAGGTGGTCAGGGTGGTGAACACCGTGTCGAACAGGACCGTGTCCCGGCTGAAGTCGAGCGTGACCCCGTCTTCGGTGACCCGCAGGTCCTTGCGACAACCGGCCAGCAACAGGGCTCCACCGAGCAGGAACAGGAGGGGGCGTGGCGACATGGGGTGCAAAGATGGCTCGCCCTGCATCACGCACCCGCTCCCGGGATATTGCACCGGCCGACATTTGGTGGGCTCAACGATCCAGCTTACTTTTGCGCCCCCGCTGCACGAAGTGGCGGGCAGAGAACCGCAAGACCATGAAGGACGGCATCCACCCCGAGAACTACCGCATGGTGGTGTTCAAGGACATGTCCAACGATTACATGTTCCTGAGCCGCAGTTGCGCGGCCACCAAGGAGACCATCAAGTGGGAGGACGGCCAGGAATACCCGCTGGTGAAGCTGGACATCAGCCACACCTCGCACCCGTTCTACACCGGCAAGATGATGCTGGTGGACACCGCCGGCCGGGTGGACAAGTTCAACAAGCGGTACGCACGCCACAACAAGGACGCGAAATAAGCGCCGCGTCCCCTTCCCCGTTCCCGGAAGCCCTCGGCCGAACCGCCGGGGGCTTTCCATTCCATGGGGCACCACCGGGCCGGTCCGCCATCAGTTCCAGGTCCTCACCCTGAAGTTCGGCCCGGCCTCCATCGGCCGGAACGCCTCCTGGTCCGCGTGGCGAAAGGCGCGGTCTCCCGGTCAGGCCGCTCGTGCGTGGGTGGAGGGGCGGACCTGTCGGGCCCGCAAGGGTCGGTGGAAAAGGATGCCCGAATGGTGCTCAGACCTTGGCCGGGTCCTTGTCGTCCAGGGTGCGACCTTCCCGGATGCGTTGGTAGGCCTCGGCCACCCGCCGTTTGCGGATCTCCTCCTTGCCGGCATCCGTGATCCATTCCACGTACGCGCGCCGGTGCGCGGCCGGAAGCGCCTCCCAGTGGGCCCAGGCCTCCTCATCGCGGCGCAGCACGACCTCCAGCTCCTCGGGCAGGGCCGGTGCCTTGCGGCCGGGCTTGGCATCGGTGAGCTTGGCCCCGCTGAGGTTCAGCTTCACCGCCTGCTTCACCAGGTCCAGGAAGGCCTTCTCGTCGATGGCCTCCCCCTCCTTGATGCGGTACTTGCGCAAGCCCTTGGCATCATCCTTCTCGGGTTTCTCGAAGAGCCGGTGCGCGTCCTTCATCAGGGCGCCCTTGTGGAACCAGACGCAGACGGCCTGCTTCAGGCCGACGGTGCCGATCATGCTGCCGCCGAGGTCGTAGTGGGGCACGTTCGCCCGCCAGGCTTCCTCGATGTCGTGGCCGGTGGCGTGGATCAACTGGCGCAGACGCACCAGGGTGCGGCGTTGCCACTCGGGTTGTTCGGCGATGTAGCTGTTGATCTGTTCCTGGGGAAGCATGGCTCTGGAGGCAAAGGAAGCTGCTGTCAGCGTTTGGTCTCCTGCTCGAACTGGACCGCAAGCGGGAAGGAGCGTTCCCCCTGCAGCTTGAAGCCGGCGAGCATCACCGTTTCGGTGGGGGCGACCTGCCAGCGCCGTTCGGGCAGGACGGTGGCCACGTCGGCCCCGCCGTTCACCACCGAGCGGGCCTTGCTGGTGCCGTCGTCCTTGAACTCCAGCAGCAGGGCTTCGCCCCCGCCGTCCAGCAGCGGCACCGGCTGGCCGGTCTTGCGCAGTTCCTCGTTGCGCAGGTCGTCGTTCATCAGCACGTGCAACAGGTCGTTCTGCACGAAGGCCAGTGGTGCGGCGCGTCCGGGTTTCTCCAAACTGATGTCGCGGTCGAGCACCGTGTACCAGCGCTGCTCCCCGCCACCATCCACGCGCATCACGTGCAGGTCGCGGGTGACGTAGCTCTCGCGGGTGATCGGTTTGTTCGCGAAGTTCTTGCTCTGCACGGTGCGCAGGGCGCTCTCGTTGGCCAGCAGCACCGCCCCCCCGTCGCCGAACACCTGCAGGTCCTCGGCCACCATGTCCACCTGATGGACCTTCTTATCCTTCTCCACGGCGGGTTGCAGCGCGTGTTGTTTGAACGGTCCCCAGGAGAGGTCCTTGCGGTCGAGGGTGACGAAGAACAGGCCCTTGGACTGGTCGCGGCGCAGCGTGGGCTCGCCGAAGGTGCCGGCCACCCACAGCTTGCCGTCCTTGCGCAGCGCCATGCGCAGGTCCTGGGCATAAGGCGCACCGGGCAGGTCCACCACCACCTGCTGCTGCCCCGCGCTGTCCATCCGCACCACCGCCCATTTGTGACCGATCTGTTCCTTGACCTTCGGGGCGGGGTCGGTGACCCATTTCACCAGGCGCCAGACCACACCGTCCCCGTCGAGCAGGGTGCCGGCCACCACCACATCCTTGGCGGTGCTGTCCACGGCCATGGCCCGGGCCCAGTGCAGGCTCATGTCCTTGCGGAAGACGGCCGTGTACCAGGGTGCGGCAGGGCGCTGCGTGCTGTGCGGGTCAAGGGTGAGCATGAACCGCGTGGTGTCCACCGAGGGGGTGCCCTGGAGGCCCACGGCCGCGCCGGAGGTGAACCACCCCGGTTCCTTGCCGAACCCTTCGAAGGGGAGCAGCACAAGCTCCTGCGTGCCTTTGACCCCTTGCAGGCTGCGTGGGTTCAATTCCTGCCGAAGCACCATCACGCCGGCCCTCGCGGGATCGATCTTGGACCCGAACAACCAGAGTTTGCGTTGGTGCCGGGCCATGGTCTCCAAGGCCACCGGGGTCTCGCCGTACACCATCTTGAGCGTCGCCGTCTTGGTGGGCGAGAGGGTGACCCGGTCGTAGGACACCAGGTTCCAGGGCATGCCCGCCTGGGGGCGGCCGCCGAGCACGGCCGCATCCGCCGGCACCTGCACGCCCACCAGCACGCCCTCGTCGCCCCTGGCCACGGTGAGCAGGGTGGTGCCCTCGTCGAGGTTGCGGCCAAGGTCGGCCTTCACCTTCACACGCACCTTGTTCGCCTGCTGCGCCGAAGCGTGGAGGCTGATGATCGCGGCCAGCAGAAGGGAGGTGCGGAACATGGGGGAGGGTTGGCGAAGGTGAAGGTAGTTCAGGCGCGCTCCAGGATCACAGCGTAACCCTGTCCCACGCCGATGCACATGGTGCACAAGGCATAGCGCTTGCCGGTGAGGGAGAGCTCCAGGGCCGCGGTCTGCAGGAGCCGCGCGCCGCTCATGCCCAGCGGGTGGCCCAGGGCGATGGCGCCGCCGTTGGGGTTCAGCCGGGGATCGTCGTCGGCCAGGCCCAACGCGCGGGTGCAGCTCAGCACCTGGGCCGCGAACGCTTCGTTGAGCTCGATGAGGTCCATCCGCTCAAGTGTCAGCCCGGCGCGCTTCAAGGCCAGGCGGGTGGCGTTCACCGGCCCGATGCCCATGATGCGCGGTTCCACGCCGGCCACGGCCGCAGTGACGATCCGGGCAAGGGGCTTCAGGCCGTGGGTGTGCATGCCGTTCTCACTCGCCACCAGCACGGCGGCGGCGCCATCGTTGAGCCCGCTGGCATTGCCGGCCGTCACCGAGCCGTTCTTGCGGAACGCGGGCTTCAGCGCGGCGAGCCCCTCCAGGGTGGTCCGGGGTTTCACGAACTCATCCTGCGCGAAGGGGACCGGTTCACCCTTGCGCTGCGGCACCGGCACCGCCACGATCTCGCGGTCCAGTCGGCCATTGGCTTGTGCGGCCGCGGCCTTCTGCTGGCTCCACAGGGCGAAGCGGTCCTGGTCCTCCCGGCTGATGGGCCGGTCGTCCAGCAGGTTCTCCGCGGTCTCGCCCATGGCGTCGGTGCCATAGCGCTCCTTGAGGGCCGGGTTGATGAAACGCCAGCCGAAACTGCTGTCGAACATCTGGGCATCGCGGCCGTACGGTGTGCTGGTCTTGCTGATCACCCAGGGACCGCGCGTCATGTGCTCCACGCCGCCGGCGATCAGCACCTCGCCCTGCCCGGTGGCGATGGCGCGGGCGGCGTTCACCACGGCGCCCATGCCCGAGGCGCAGAGCCGGTTCACGGTCTCGCCGGGCACGCTCACCGGCAGCCCCGCGAGCAGCAGGGCCATCCGGGCCACGTTGCGGTTGTCCTCGCCGGCCTGGTTGGCACAGCCCAGGATCACATCGTCCACCGCCGCCGGGTCGAGCCCGGGGTGCCGTTGCAGGAGCGCGCGCAACACGTGCGCGGCCAGGTCGTCCGCACGAACGGGGGCCAGGGCGCCGGCCAGGGCGCCGATGGGCGTGCGGACCGCATCGATGAGATAGGCGCTGGTTGCCATGGGGTGGTGCAGGCTGCGAAGATGCGACAGCGCGCCCGATCGGTCCCGGGCCTCGGGGTTCGCCGCACCGGTCCGCATGCGCGGGGGCCGCAGGCCGCTACCTTGCGGCCATGGATCCGCAGCACATCGCCGAACGTGTTGTCGCAAGGATGTACGACCACGATCCGTTCAGCCGGTGGCTCGGGATCGAACACGTGCAGGTGGCCCCGGGGCGTTGCGTGCTGCGGATGACCGTGCGCGAGGAGATGCTGAACGGATTCGCCATCGCCCATGGGGGCATCACGTACAGCCTTGCGGACAGCGCCCTGGCCTTTGCGGCCAATACGTACGGCATTCAGGCGGTGAGCGTCGAGACCGGCATCACCCATACGCGTCCGGTGCGGGCCGGGGATGTGCTGACGGCGACGGCTGTGGAACTGAACCGCTCCACGCGGTTCGCCACGTACCAGGTGACGGTCGAGGATCAACAGCAGCGGACCGTGGCGCTCTTCAAAGGCACGGTGTTCCGCACCGGAGAGGCCTGGGAGCTGTGACCTTCCCGCACACGCCGGGATGATGGTGTGGTGTTCCGCTCACGGTACCTTCTCCATGTCCTTCACCGCGTCGAAGCGGGGCTCGATCACCCAGTTGCCCTTGGTGTCGATGTAGCCCCAGACCTCTCCGCGCTTGGCTGCGGCGAAACCGTTCTTGAACGCGCGGGCACCCTGGAACTGCGGTTGGATGGCCCAGTTGCCGTCCGGCCCCAGGAAGCCGGTGAGCTCGCCTTGCTTGGCTTCCGCCAGGCCTTCGCTGAAGTCGCCCAGACCGGTGGCCCCGGAGGGGCGCACCTCCCGCCCGCCGCGGTCCACATAGTACCAGGTCTCACCGCTTTTCACGCGCGCCAGGCCGCTCACCGGGTCCATCTCCTTGGCTGCTTCGAACGTCGGCGCGATCACCCACTGCCCCTGTTTGTCGATGAACCCCACCTTCTCGCTCTTGTCTTTCGCCCATGCCAGCCCGTTGCTGAAATAGCCCACCGACAGGAAAGTGGCCGGGATCACCACCTGCTGATCGCCGTTCATGAAGCCGTGCAATTTGTCCTTGGTCTTGAAAGGGGCCAGCCCGTCCGTGAAGCTTTTGACGTCCACGATGCCGGCATCGGCCACCGGTGTCTCCTTTCCCTCAGCGGTGAGGATGAACAGCTTCTTGCCTTTCATCACCGTGCTCAGGCAGCTCTCGAAGGCGTCCACCTTGTCGTACACGGGCTGCACCGCCAGCTTGCCCTCGGTGTTCAGGAAACCCCACGTTTCCCCCACCTTCACCGGTGCCAGTCCGCAGCTGAATCCCTGCACATCGCCGCCACCAAAGCTGCTGATCAGCTGAAAGGCCCCGACCTCCGTGGCGAGCCGCTCGCCCTTGGTGTTGATGAAGGCGCCGTTCTTGGTGGCGGGGTCCTGCACGGCGGCGTACCCGCTCTCGTTGAACCGGAAGCAGCCCTTGTAGGTCGGGGGCACCACCATCTCGCCGGTGCTGCTCATGTAGCCCCATAGCTCCTGGCCGGTGGGTTTCACTTGGGCGATATAACGCTGACCCTGCACGACGGCGGATGTCAGCAACGGAAGAAGGAACGCGATCCTGCGCATGGTGGTTGGTTGTGGTCCCGAAAGTTGGGCAGCACCTCGGAGACCCGCAAGCTCAAGCCGAGAGCCGAAAGCTGGAAGCCGAAAGCTGAAAGCCGAGAGCCGAAAGTTGAAAGCTGAAAGCCGAAAGTTGAAAGCTGAAAGCCGAAAGCTGAAAGCTGGAAGCCGGAAGCCGGAAGCCGGAAGCTGGAAGCTGGAAGCCGGAAGCGGGCGGCTGGAAGCCGGAAGCCGGAAGCTGGAAGCCGGAAGCTGGAAGCCGGAAGCGGGCGGCTGGAAGCTGGAAGCTGGAGGCTAGAAGCCGGAGGCTGGAAGCTTGAGGCTGGTGGCCGGAGGCTTGAGGCTGGAGGCTGGAGGCTGGAGGCTGGAGGCGAGAAGCTGGAGGCTGGAGGCGAGAAGCTGGAGGCTGGAGGCTTGAGGCTTAATGTCAAAGTCCAATGATCTATGTCGCGCACCCCGGAATGATCGTCCACGGACGCCCCGTCACTCGCGCTGTCGTCCCACCCGTTCTTCAAGGACGGCGCGCAGGTCGTGGAGCAGCGTCGCCTTGTACGGGTCGGCCTCGGCACCCGCAGCAAGACGCAGGCGCGACACCGCCGTACGCACGGCACGCTCGGGCCACAACTCCTGGTTCTCCACCACGGTGAGGCACTCGAAGCACTCCTCGGCCGTTCCCGCGATGGCCACGCCGGTAAGCACCTCCAGGTGGTCGCGCACATCAAGGCCGGCGTTCCACAGGGCGGACAGCACCGCGGGGCGTACGGCCGCCAGGCCGGGTTCCTCCAATGCGGCGATGAGCTCCTGGGCGGCACCGGGCACCTTCACCTGGTTCAGCAGCGCGGTGATCCTTTGGCGTACACCGTGGTCGCGCGCGCCGGCCAGGGCGTGGAGCAGCGGTCGGATGGCCCGCGCATCACCGTGCGTCTCCACCTTGGCCAGGGCGCCCAGCACCTGTGCATCGTCGGCGCTGAGCAGCGCTGCGAACACCGGTTCCATCGAGGGTCTGGTCATGGTTCAGGCGGCCGCCAGTGTGCTGGCGAAGGGGATGGGGCGTGTGCGGTCGCGAAGCATGGCGGCCACCTCGGCATCGCTGCGGTAGCGGCCGTTCAGGTCCACAAAATGCCGGGCCAGCAGGTCGTAGCGCTTGGCCATCAGCCAGAAGAACACATGCAGGAAGTGGATCCCGTCGAACACGATGGCATCGCGCTCGGCATATTGCGCCAGCGTCTTGCGGAAGTAGGCGGGGTGCTCTGTCCAGTGCATGCTGGGTTTGATGTGGTGGCTGATGTGGTAGCCGTCGTTCCAGCACTTGTGGTTGTACCGCGTGTTGATGCAGGTGATGCTGTTCCAGTAGCTGTTGGCCGGGTCCTCGGCGCGCAGGAAGGCGTGCTGCGCCCAGTTCCCCATCATGGCCACCATGCGGAAGAGCACGAAGGGAATGATGAACACCACCACCGTGGCCGGCCAGTTGACCAGGCAGAGCGCAGCGCAGCACAGTACGAAGAGCAACTCGCCCCGCACCGCCCGGTACAGCAGGCGCTTGCGCTTCTTCAGGATGAAATAGGCCGCCAGGTGATAAATGCCGGCGAAAAGGAAGCGCCCGAAATAGTGCGCGAAGCCCCGGATGGAGTCCCTTCGGTACGGCATCGTGCTGCTGTCGTCGTCCTCCAGGTTGTTCTCGGCATGGTGCATGCCCACGTGGTGGGCGAAGTAGGTCTCCGGCGAGTGGCCGAAGAACGGCGCCAGCACCCAGGGGATGTAGTGGTTCAGGAAGCCGTACTCCTTGCGGAACAGGGGCCGATGGCTGGTGCAGTGCAGCATCAGGCCGAAGGGGCCCTTGAAGGTGACGTTGTTGACGAACTGGTAGGCCAGCGCCACCAGCACCCACCACCAGCCCTTGACGAAGGGCATGTAGAGCAGCACGGCCAGGGGGATCAGGGTGAGGCTGATCCGGATCGACAGGTGGATGAAGGGGAGGTCCCGTTCATCGCGGATCAGGCGCAGGAAGAAGCGGTCGAACGCGCTCCACGAGGCGGGCGCCGTGTAGGTGGGGTCGGTGATCGGGCCAAGCTTGACCATCGGTCCCGACCTGACGCTGGTGCGACGGGCCGGAGCGGCGCGAAGGTCGGCATCGCGGGGTGTGCGCCCAAATGACCCCGGGCAGGCCCGGCACGTTGGCCGGTCAGAGGCTTACGAAGCTGCGGCGTCCGGGCCGGTGCTTGAACTTGTAGCTCACCTCCAGGCTGAAGTAGCTCAGGCCATCGGGCAGTTGCGGGTTGCCGCGCGGGCTGTTCCGCGGATCGATGGTGCCCACCGTGCCCCAACCCGTGGGGTCGCTGATGTACCGGGCCTGTTCCTGGCGCGCGGCATCCCCGGGATAGGTCTGGTCGATCTCGTTCCAGGTGGCGTACCGGTCGCTCACGTCGTCCAGCTTGTCGGTGAAGAAGCTGATGTACGAGAACTCCACGCCCAGGGACACCTTGCGGGTGACCATGTAACGCAGGCCCATGCCCATGGGAATGCCGATGTGCCAGGGGCTCGTACGCTCCCGCACGTTGCCCTCCCCGGCCGCACTGTTGCCCTCGGTGGCCCAGCTGTACAGGTCGGTCTCGTACGTGCCGTCCTGTTCGATCACCTGGGCTTGGTCCTCGGGCGTGCCGCGCGGCGCGTTGCGGATGGTGCCGTCCTCCCAGTAGTGGTACCGGTTGGCCATGTCCTGCGCACCGTTGAACAGATCCGCCTTGGGGCGTCCGTAGTACAGCCCCAGACCGATGTGGAAATACGCGAAGAATCGTTGCTGGAAGAGGGGACGGTAAGGTTCGCGGTAGGCGTTGAGCACCAGGTGCGAGCTCACGCCGAAGAGGTCCGTGCGGAAGTTGAGCCCGCGCCGGTAGTTGCGCAGGTCCGCCCCGCTGACCCCGCCCACGGGAGCGGCCTCGTTGTAGCCCAGTCTGTTCCAGGAGAAGCGGGCCTCGGTGGTGAGCGCACGCGTCACGTACCGCTTCCGGTTGGCCAGGAAATCGCGCACGGTGATGGCCATGCCGGGCCGTGTGCTGCCCCACTGTACGGCCCCGTCCTCGTTGCCCAGGTCGCCGTAGTAGTTCGTGATCCCTTGGGAAACGCCCACTTCCACGTTGCGCTGGGCGCTGGCGGGCAGCCACAGGGTGAGCAGGACAACGACAAGGGTGAGGTTCCTGGTCATGGCAGCCGGATTGGGAACACCAAGGTACGCTGGGAAGACGCGATCCCCGGCCGGGGTTGCCTCGCGGCGGTCACGCCCGCGGACCGAAGAGGGCGGTGCCGATGCGCACCAGGGTGCTGCCCGCGTCCATGGCCAGGTCCGCATCGCCGCTCATGCCCATGCTCAGGATGTCGAAGGGGCCCGGTCCGGGGGCGCCTGCGGCGGCGATCTCGTCGAAGAGCTCCCGCAGACCCTTGAACTCCCGGGCCACCTGCAGGCGATCGTCGGTGTTGCTGGCCATGCCCATCAGCCCGCGCACGCGCAGCCCGTCCCAGGCGGCCCAGCTCCACGTGCGCACCGCTTCGCGCAGCTCGTCCGCAGAGAGCCCGTGCTTGGTCTCCTCCTGGGCGATGTGCACCTGCAACAGCACGTCCACGATGCGCCCTTCCGCCTTGGCGCGCTTGTCGATCTCGGTCGCCAGCCGGGCGCTATCCACCCCGTGGACCAGGTGGGCCAGAGGCACCACGTGCCTGGCGTTGCTGCGTTGCAGATGGCCGATGAAATGCCAGCGGATGTCGCGCGGCAACAGCGCCGCCTTCTCCCGCAGTTCCTGCGGGTAATTCTCGCCGAAGTCCCGCTGCCCCAGGGCGTACAGGGCGCCGATCTCCGCCACGGTGCGGGTCTTGCTCACGGCCACCAGAGTCACCCCTGGATGCAGCGCGGCCTTCACGGTGTGGTAGCGGTCGGCGAGCGGTGTGGACATGGCGGCGTTCTCAGACGTCCTCCAGGGAGTAGACGGTGAGCCCGCTGCGCAGCTTGGGCTCGATGTAGGTGCTCTTGGGCGGCATGGTGCCCCCGCTGTCGGCCACCGCCTTGAGCTCGCCGAAGCTCACGGGCTGAAGGTGGAAGGCCGCGGCCATGGTCCCGCTGTCCACCAGCCGTTCCAGTTCCGCCGTACCGTGTGTGCCGGGCACGAAGTGCACATGCGGGTCGGTGCGCAGGTCGTGGATGCCCAGGATGGGGCCCAGGACCAGCTCGCTGAGCCGGGCGGGGTCCAGCGCCTCGGCCGGGGGGGCTCCGGGCGGGGGCAGGGGCAGACGCAGCGCGTGCCAGCCCAGGCGCGTGTACACGCACACCACCCCGTGCACGGTGCCTGGGCCATCGGCCTTCTCCACGCTGCCCACCCGTCCAAGGGCCTCAATGAATGCTTCGGCGGACATGCCGTTGAGGGTGGTGACCGCCCGATCGTAGTTGAACAGATGCAGGTGGGTGTGCGGCAGCACGTAGGCCAGGCACCAGGCCTTGGGGTCCACATCGGCAGCACCGCTGTGCTCGGCGGTGCGTGCACTGCTGGCCAGGCGGTGGTGCCCATCGGCGATGTACAGCGCCGGCAGGGTGCCGAAAAGCTCCTGCACCGCATGGCGCCAGGTGAGGTCGGACACGGCCCAGAAGCGGTGACGGACGCCGTCGTTGGTGACGAAGTCGCTGTCCGGCCGCCCTCCGGTCACCAGGGTCATCAGGTACTCCAACCCGCCGTCGTCCGGGGCCGCCAGCAGCACGGGCTCGGCGTTGATGCCGGTGGCTTCCAGGTACTCGGTGAAGAGGGCTTCGCGGGCCGTGAGGGTCTGCTCGTGCACCTTGATCGATCCCTGCCGGTAGTCGGCCACGCTCACCCCGGCGATGATGCCTTGGGAGGCCACGCCCCGGTTGGTCTGCTCGTACACGTAGAAGCAGGGTTCGGCGTCGCGATGCAGGTGGCCCAGGTCGCAGAAGGCTTTGAACTTGCGGCGCACCCGGTGGTAGCGTTCGGCGCGGGGCAGGTGGGCATCGCGACCCTGGTCCGGGTGGATCACATGCAGGAAGGTGTACGGGTCGCCCTCGAGCTTGGCGGCCAGTTCCTCGGGGGTGTAGGCCACGTAGCTGCGGCTGCCCACGCGATGGGCCTTCTCGGGGGCGGGACGCCAGGCCCGGAACGGTCGGATCTGCAGCATGTGCCTCAGGCGACCTGCACGCTGTCGCGCCAATGCAGGATCAGCTCGGCCAGTTCAGCGCCCACGCGTCCCTGGGCCTCGGTGGTGGCGGCGCCGATGTGCGGGCTCAGGCTCAGCTTCGGTTCGTGCAGCAGGTCCTCGCGCGGCTCCGGTTCGTTGGTGAAGACGTCCAGGGCGGCACCGCGCACACGCCCATCGCGCAGGGCGGCCAGCAGGGCATCCTCGTCCACACTGCCACCGCGCGCGGTGTTCACGATCACCACGCCGGGTTTCACCAGCGCCAGCTCCGCCGCCCCGAGCACGGGTGCGCCGTTCTGCTGGGCCGGCACGTGCAGGCTGATGGCGTCGGCCCGCTTGAGCAGTTCCTCCATGGAGACCATCTTCACGGGCACCCGGACGGTGTGGCCGCCGATCTCCATCTCGATGGCCTCGGCCGTGGCGCGGTGGTCCACGTAGATCACCTGCATGCCGCAGCCCAGCGCATAACGCGCGGTCCATTGCCCGATGCGGCCGAAGCCGATGATGCCCAGCGTGCGACCCCGCAGTTCGCCGCCCTTCTCGAAGGCCTTCTTCAGTTCCTTGAACCGGCTGCGCCCTTCGGCGGGCATCTGCCGGTTGCTCGCGTGCAGGTTGCGCACCAGCGCGAACAGGTGGGCCATGACCAGCTCGGCCACCGAGACCGACGAAGAGGCCGGTGTGTTGACCACGGTGATCCCCTTGGCCTTGGCGTGGGCCACGTCGATGTTGTCCAGCCCCACGCCGCCGCGCCCGATCAGCTTCAGCCCAGGGCAGGTGTCGATGAGGTCCTTGCGCACCTTGGTGGCGCTGCGTACCAGCAGCACATCCACCTTCTCGGTGTGGAGGTAGCCCTGCAGGCGGTCCTGGGGCACGTGGTCGGTGGTGACGGTGAAGCCTTCCTCCTGAAGGCGCAGCTTGGCCGCGTTGTCGATGCCGTCGTTGGCGTGGATGCGCATGGTCCTTATCCGTTCTTCCTGGCGAAGTGCTCCATCACGTCCACGAGCACCTGCACGCTCTCGATGGGGAGCGCGTTGTACATGCTGGCGCGGTAGCCGCCCACGCTGCGGTGGCCGCGGAGCCCGCTGATGCCGGCCTCCTTCCACAGGGCATCGAAGGCCGGTTCGTGCGCCGGATCGCCCAGCACGAAGGTGGCGTTCATCACGCTGCGGTCCTCCACGGCGGTGGTGCCCTTGAACACCGGCGCCAACCGGTCGATGGCACCGTAGAGCAGCGCCGCCTTGGCCGCGTTGCGCGCCTCCATCGCGGACACCCCGCCCGCCTTGCGGATCCACTCCATGGTGAGCATGCTCACGTACACGGCGTAGACCGGCGGGGTGTTGTACATGCTCTCCTTGGCGCCATGGTTCTTCAGGTCGAGCATGGGGCTGAGCTTGCGGCCGGTATGGCCCAGGCGCTCGGGGTCGAAAAGGTACACGGTGGCGCCCGCCGGCCCCATGTTCTTCTGGGCACCGCCGTAGATCAGCGCGAAGTCGTCCACCCGTACGGGGCGGCTCAGGATGTCGCTGCTCATGTCGCAGATCAGCGGCACGGGGCTCGCGGGGAAACGCCTGTACTGGGTCCCGAAGATGGTGTTGTTGCTGGTGATGTGCAGGTAGTCCGCGTCCGCCGGCACTTCAAAGCCCTTGGGGATGTAGCTGAAGTTGCGGTCCTCGCTGCTGGCCACCACCACCGTGTCGCCGGCCAGGCGGCCTTCCTTGATGGCGCGGGTGGCCCATTCGCCGGTGTTCACATAGGCGCCCTTGCCGCCCACCTTCAGGTAGTTCTGGGGCACCATGTGGAAGCCGAGGCTGGCGCCCCCGCCAAGGAACACCACCTGGTAGCGGTCGGGTGCGCCCAGCAGTTCCTTCACCAGGGCCTGCGCCCGGGCCATCACCGCCTCGAAGGGCTTGCTGCGGTGGCTGATCTCCAGGATGCTCAGGCCGCTGCCCTCGAAGTCGAGCACGGCCTGCGCGGCCTGCTCGAAGACCTCCTGGGGCAGGATGCAGGGGCCGGCACTGTAGTTGTGGACCTTCTTCACGGTTGCCGTCGGCATGGCTGGACGTTGTTTACCACCGCAAAGGTAGACGCCCGGCCCGCTGTGTTCAGAACTTCGAGCGGCCCTCCTTGGGCGGCGCGTTCCACGGCCTGTTCATGTCCAGGTCGCGCGCATCCACATCGCGGTGGAACCGCCACACGCCCTTGTCCCACTCGTAGGCGTCATAGCTCAGGTCGGGCCCGCGGAAGGCCGGGTCGTTGGCCAGGTCGGGGCGGGTGGGGGCCAGGTGGTCGAACACGATGCGCGGTGCGGCGGGGTCCTTCCGCAGGCTCATGGCGGCCTGTGCCGCATAGGCGAACACGCGTCGCTGGGGCCGGATGCGCCGGTCCCCGGAGCCTGCGGGCATCTCGAAGAGCGGGGCGCCGAAACGCGGCTTGCCACCGCGGAAGCTCAGCACCTCGATCACCTTGCGGGTCTCCACCCGGCTCTGGCCCTTCCAGCCCAACAGCGTGTACCAGGTGCGCCCGCCCTGTTTCACGGGCACCACGTCGTAATAGAGGGCCCCGTACCAGTTCTCCGGGCCCAGCTCGGCCGCCTCCGGCGCAGGGATCCGATCGGTCATGTCGCGCAGTTCGAACAGCACGCGCCGCCGGCCGTCGTTCACCAACAGCATCGCCTCGTAGCGGTGGGTGCCGTCGGGCCGTGCCAGGTTCCAGGTGAACAGCCGGAACCGCCCGTCCGGCGCGTCGACCACGGTGAGGGGGATGCCGCCGAAGGTGCGGTCCATGGCATCGTCCGCCTCGAGCACCGGGCGCAGCACGGCCTTCACCCGGTCGCTGAGACTGTCCTGCACGGCTTCGGAACGGGCGTCGTTGAGCGCCTTCAGCCCGGCGGTGAGCGCGGCCGGCCAGCCGTCGTTGCCGAGGCCCTCCTGGCCGAAGCACGAGCCCGCGAACAGGCCATGGGCGGCCAGGAGGTATGGACGCAGCCGGCAGGACATCATGCGCAGAACGGCCGTCATGCGCAATAAAGTACGCCCATCAAAGGTGCAGGAAGGCCTTCTTGGCCAGCAGTTGCTCCTGGGTCTCCCGGTGGTCGGGATCGTCCACGCAGCAGTCCACCGGGCACACCGCAGCGCACTGGGGCTCATCGTGGAAGCCCTGGCATTCGGTGCATTTGTCGGTGACGATGAAATAGATGTCCATCGACTTGGGCGGGTTGGCCTCGTCCGCGTCGTAGCTGTTGCCCATGGGCGTGGTCTGTGGCCCGTGCAGGCTGGTGCCGTCGCTCAGGCGCCACTCGGCCCCACCTTCGTAAATGGCGTTGTTGGGGCACTCCGGCTCGCATGCACCGCAGTTGATGCATTCGTCGGTGATCATGATGGCCATGGCGGTGGGCTACTTTTGGCGCACAAATATAGCCGGTGCCGCAAGCAGCAGAGCAGGGGAGGGCAGCGCGGGAAGCGGCCTTGGAGCGTACGGTCGCGGCGTGGGCACAACTGGGCCGGGTGTTCGGCCTGCTGGGTGCCGACGCCGCTTGGCCGGGCCATGCTTGCGGGCTCAGCCAGGTGGAGTACGAAGCGTTCCGCGGGGTCATCGACCGGGCCCGGCACCACAACGGCTGGTTCACCCCGGAGGAAGTGCGCCACGCCGCGGCCGGCCTGGCCCACCTGTTGGACCGCGCCGCATTGGACCGCTGGCTGGCCGCCTATCCCGCCCTGGTGCAGGACCGGCAACCCCGCACGGTGGGCCTGGTGCTGGCCGGCAACGTGCCCTTCGTGGGCCTGCACGACCTGTTGTGCACCACCCTCGCCGGCCACCGTGCCCGGGTGAAGGTGAGCGGCCAGGACGCCGGCCTCACCCGCGCGGCCGCCGATGCGCTGCTCATCCTCTGCCCGGACCTGGCCCCGGACCTGGCCTTCGCCGGGGAGAAGCTCGGCGCGGTGGACGCCGTGATCGCCACGGGCAGCACCAACACATCGCGCTATTTCGAACACTACTTCGGCCATCTGCCCCGCATCGTACGCAAGGGCCGGGTGAGCATCGCCGTGCTGGACGGATCGGAGAGCGAGGCCGAGCTCGACGCGTTGGGCGAGGACGTGTTCCGCTACTTCGGCCTGGGCTGCCGCAACGTGAGCAAGGTCTTCGTGCCCACAGGGTTCGACACCGACCGGCTGTTCAAAGCCTTCTACCGCTGGAAGGACATCGCACGGCATGCCAAGTACGCCAACAACCTGGACTATCACCGGGCGCTGTGGCTGCTGGACGGGGAGCCCTTCCTGGAGAACGGCTTCCTGCTGCTGCGCGAGACCGGTGCGCTGGCCAGCCCGGTGGCCGTGCTCCACCTGGAGCGGTACACGGACCGGCAGGACCTCGAGGACCGGTCGCGGGCGCTGGCCGGGCAGGTGCAATGCATCGTGGGACACGGCCACGTGCCCTTCGGTCAGGCCCAGCGCCCCGGCCCCGACGACTACGCCGACGGCGTGGACACGCTGGCCTTCCTGCTCGGCCTATGAGGGTGAAAGCAAAAGGCCCGCGCGAACGCGGGCCCTGCCACCGGTGGAGCTGAAGGGAGTCGAACCCTCGACCTCGTCATTGCGAACGACGCGCTCTGGCCAGCTGAGCTACAGCCCCGGAGGGCGCGAATTTCGCAGATCTTCCGATCATCACGGCGATACCTTCGCCCCATGCGCCACCCGACCGCCTTGCTCACCCTGGCCATCCCCTCGGCGATGGCCTTCGCCCAACCGCCCGCCGGCTACTACGATCCGGCCCAAGGGCTCAGCGGACAGGCGCTGCGCGCCGCCCTCGCCGGCATCATCGATGGGCACAACGTGCTCTCCAACGCCGACCTGTGGAACGCCTTCGAGACGGCGGACGACCGGCCCGACGGGTACGTGTGGGACATTTACAGCGACGTGCCGGGCGGTACGCCGCCCTACTTGTACAGCTTCGGAAGCGACCAATGCGGCTCGTACAACAGCGAAGGCGATTGCTACAACCGGGAGCATACCGTGCCGCAGAGCTGGTTCAACGGGGGCGCGCCCATGGTCACCGATCTGCACCACATCCTGCCCACCGACGGCTGGGTGAACCAGCAACGCGGCAACCTGCCGTACGGGGAGGTGGGTGCCGCCGATTGGACCGGCCAGAACGGCACCAAGGTGGGCGACAACACCTGGCCCGGTTACAGCGGCACGGTCTGCGAACCCATCGATGCGTACAAGGGCGACCTGGCCCGCATCTATTTCTACATGATGACCCGCTACATGGGCCAGGTGGCCTCGTGGAGCTCGGACATGCTGCAGGGGGGCGACCTGAGCCCCTGGGCCGAGAGCCTGCTGCTGGATTGGCACAACGGCGACCCCGTGAGCACCAAGGAGGTGGACCGGAACAACGCTGCGTTCGCACTGCAGGGCAACCGCAACCCCTTTGTGGACAACCCGGCCTGGGTGTCCAGCATCTGGGGGCCGACGGCGGCGATCGCGGCTGACGACGCCGGGGCGGGTCCTGTGGTCCGACTGCAGGATGGGTGGATCCGGTTGACGCGGGGCCAGGCGGAAAGCAGCCGGGTGCGGTTGATCGATGTGGCCGGCCGGACGGTGCGGGAGCTCGACTGGTGCGTTACGGAACTACGATTCCCTGTGCCGGGACCCGGTCCCTGGATGCTGGAACTGCGCTCGTCCCGTGCACGGACGGTGCAACGGGTGGTGGCCTTGGAGTGATCCCGGCACGTGGACCTGCGACCTCCGCGGGGCCCGTGGATGCCGGTCCTGGCCCTTCCGCCTTCAGTTGCGCCGGGGCCGTCGTGGCGGCGGCGCGTCGGGATCACGAGGGCTGCGGGACGGGGCGCCGGAGGGGCGCGGCTTCGTGGCGGCATGCTGCCGCGCCAGCAGGGTCACTTCCTTGTCGCTGAGGTGGCGCCAGTGGCCGCGCGGCAGGTCCTTCTTGGTGAGCCCGGCGAACATCACCCGGTCCAGCTTGACCACCTCGTAGCCCAGGGCCTCGAACATGCGGCGCACCACGCGGTTGCGGCCCATGTGCAGCTTGAGGCCCACTTCGCGTTTGCCGGCATCGTCCACGAAGCTGGCTTCCACGGCATGGGCCGGTCCGTCGTCCAGGTCCACTCCGGAGACCAGCCGTTCCAGGTCGCCCTTGGTCACGGCCTTGTCCAGCGTGGCGTGATAGAGCTTCTCGGCCCCATGGCCCGGGTGGGTGAGCCGCTTGGCCAGGTCGCCGTCGTTGGTGAGCAGCAGCACGCCGGTGGTGTTGCGGTCCAGCCGCCCCACCGGGTAGAGGCGCTCGGTGCAGGCCGCGGCCACCAGGCTCATCACCGTGCGCCGTTCCTGCGGGTCGTCGGTGGTGGTGATGAAGTCCTTGGGTTTGTTGAGCAGCACGTAGCGCTTCTTCTCCATGCTGAGGCGTTGCCCGCCGAAGTGCACCTTGTCCTCGGGGCGCACCTTGGTGCCCAGTGCGGTGACCACCTGGCCGTTGACGGTGACGGCACCGGAAGCGATGAGGGCGTCGGCCTCGCGGCGGCTGCCCACCCCGGCCTGGGCCAGGTAGCGGTTCAGGCGGATGAGGCCCTCGTTGGCGGGGTTGGGCAGGGCAAAGCGGTTGCTGCGTTCGCCCTTGCGGAAAGGCTGGCGCGCCCCGGGGTCGTCGGCGGCCACGCGCCGCACAGGAGGGCGGTCGCGGCGGTCATACCGGGCATCCGCCGCACGCCGTGGCCCACGGGAGGCAGGGCGCCGATCGTCCGGACCACCACGGCCGGGACCTGCGGGACCGCGCGAGGGGCGTGCCGACCTTTCGTACCGGTCGTTCCGTGCGTGCCGCCCACCTTCTTCGGACCGTTCGGACCTCCGGTAGGAACGTTCCGGCCGCTCGCTGCGTGTGCTGCGGTGGTCGTGCCCGCCTTCATCACCGTCCCGAGGCCCTCCGCCGTACCGCGAGCGTGAAGGCCGGCCGGTCCGGGGCTGCGCGGCGCCCCGCTCGGTGGGCCTGCCGTCCCGGTCGCGGCCTTGCCGCTCCGGCCCG
>JABWBQ010000049.1 GCA_013360395.1 Flavobacteriales bacterium | reverse complement strand
CACCACCCTGTCGAAGGAAGATGACGGATGACTAACTTCGGGGCAAACGCATCACGGCATGAGAACGCGCTTCCGCCCTTCCGCCCTTCCGCCAACCGCCAAGCTGCTGATGCTCGCGGGCCTGCTTGCCCTGCCCAGCGCGCTGCTCACGGCCTTCCACGCAGGCCGCCCCATCGCCCCCGTGGCCGGAGCCACGTTCACTATTGATAACTCCACGGACTGTGCATACACAGCCGACATCTACCATAGTGACGCTTGCCCAGCGGTCAGCATTCCAAGCACTTCGAACTTGAGCATCCCGGCGTCCACCAACGGTTCCACGATCACGGTCGGCGGGAGCCACATCAATAAAGTTGAGCTCAGGTCGGGGAGCACCATTTTCGCCACTTGGACATGCACCTCGGGCACATCGGGTTCTTGGGCCGCGAACGCCGATGTTTGTCTACACACCGGAACTCCCGACAATTATGCACGCGCTCAGGGGAATGGCTATTACTCGAATAAGATCGAATGGCAGCCATGAGAGCCATACTTGCTGCGGTCGGCATGACCTTGATCTTGTGTGAATGCGCCGGTCAAGCGCGGAACTACAACATGATCTTCGGATCATCCAACTGGCTGAACTTCTATAACGAGCAACTGACGATCATTCCAAGCACCTTCGCTGTCACCGCTCGCAACGCCACCATGAGCGAACCGGATGGAGCGCTCAGCTTGGTGGTGGATGAGACCGGCATCCACAACGCCAACTTCGATCTGGTGCAAGACGGCAGCGCACAGGATCTCGGCTGGCCCGCGCGCCTGGCCAGCCTGCTCATCCTGCCAAAGCCTGACGCTCCCTTCCACTACTTCGTTTTTGTTAACACACCGGAGGTCGACAAGCAGGCGGGTTACGTGGAGGTCGATATGTCGATGAACCTTGGCGCCGGGGGTGTGGTGGGCTCAGGCACCACTTGGTACATGAGCAATACCACCGCCAAGATCGCCGCGACAACACACGGGAATGGGGTGGACTATTGGGTGCTGCAGCACGCGGATGGAACGGATACCTTCCACGCATTCCGGATCGGACCTGGTGGATTGAACCCCGTACCGATCATCTCGGCCACTGGTCCATTGCTCAGTGCAACACCGGTTCCCGACCGCCTCTCATCGGATTTCTGGGGACCGATGAAGTTCTCGGTTTCCGGTGATCAACTCGCGTTCGGATTTGACCACGCCCCGGATTCCGCTGGCGCTGCCGTTTTCTGGTTCAACAGTTCCACAGGGACAGTTACCGTGCGCAATTCGTCCCTCGCGTACACTGCGTACGACCTGGACGATTATACAGGAGACACGATCGCGGTGACCCTGCCGATGGACTTCACAAGCGGATTGGACTTCCTTACGACCGATGATCGCCTGTACGTGGCCTATTTGGACACGAGCATTGACGGATCCGGGGGCTTCTTCAGCACCCAGTATGACCTCACCGTATGCGACGGATGCATACCCCACACATCCTTGGCATCCAACACTTCGTCCGTTGGTGTAGGAACAGAATGGGGTGCTGACACGACCGGTGGCAGCCTCGTTCTCGGGCCTGATGGTGAACTATACCTGCGTAACGCCGGATCCAACCAAGGCTTTCTCCATTGGTGGGACAATGTGCCACACGAGTTCAATACGTCCTTGGGGGGCTCCACACTGATCTCTTCACCCGATCTTCACGAAACGTGGGGGTTCCCTTTGTTCTGCAAGCGCTACCACGACAGCGACCCGGCGTGGTTGGGCCTGCGCGAGGAGGATGGCCGGGATCCAGCGTTCCGGGCCGTACCCAAGCCCGCCTTGAACGACGGTCCGACCACGGTGCTCGTGCGCAAGGAACTTCCTGCCGGCCTTTACGCGCTGGAGGTTTTCCGCAAGGGCAGGCCCTTGGGTAGCACCCGGGTGATCATCGAGTAACCAGGCCCGACCAGGAAAGCGAACCCCGCCACGCGCGGGGTTCGTCCATGCATGGGACGCGATGGCTCAGAAAGCGTAGCTGGCCCCGCCGATCAGCAGCGTGCGTTGCACGGGGTAGCGGTACCACCGCTCGTAGCGGCTGGCGCTGAGGTTGCTGGCCTGCAGGAACACGCTGAGGCGCTTGGTGTAGCGGTATTCGGCCCCCAGGTGCAGGTCCACGAAGCCCTTGAGGTCCACCACCTCGGTGCGGGCGGGGGCGCTGTCCTGCACGCTGTTCCACACCGGACTGAAGGCCTTTCGCTTGCCCATCAGCACGGCGTCCAGCTTCACGATGAACTTCTCGCGCAGGCTGTACTGGCCGCCCAGGGTCAGTTGGTAGGGCGGCAGGTTCCAGGGTTCGGCCTGGTCGCCCATGGTGTAGTTGAAGAAGTCCAGGCGGCCATGGGCGCGGATCCCGTGCCCGGCATCGTAGGTGATGTCGCCGCTGACGTCCAACACTTGCATGTCGTCATACACCGGGGTGAACCGGTTGCCGAAGCCGTTCAGGGCGTCGGTGACGAAGAGCAGGCGGTCCTTCCAACCGCTGTAGCTCACGCGCACATCGAAGCCCAGGGTGCTGCTGAGGCTGCCGCGCAGGCCACCGTACAGGTCGTAGAGCAGGCTGCTGTTGGCCAGCACGGGGGCGTTCTCGGCCCAGGGGTTCTCCTGCGTGATGCTGCGCAGGCCGTTGCGGCGGCGCTGCCCGTCCACGCCGATGTACGGCACCAGGATGTTGTCGAAGAGGCTGTAACTGAGGTAGGCCTGGGGGAAGACGTGGAAGCTGGTCTTCGTGAGGGCGTCCACGGTGATGCCCGCACCGACCCGCACCACGTAGCGCTCCCCGCGTGTGCTCACCGAGGGGGTGAGGGTCACCAGCGTGCCGTTCTGGCGGAAGCTGGGCAGCGTGTCGGCGGGCAGCCCCGTGTAGGCGTTGTTGTCGATCAGGAGCTGGCCGGCGTACGTCTCCGAGCCCACCTGCTTGCCGGCCTCGGCCACGAAGCGGATGTTGGTCTCCTTGCTCCCGGTCTTGTTCGTGTAGTACCGGGCCTCCAGGCGCACGTCGTGGTCCAGGGCGGCGCTGTCGGCATAGAGGCTGCGGACACGCGCGGCGAAACCCAGGTCGTTGTACACCTGGCGCGGGTTGGGCACTTCGAGCCCAAGGGTATCGAAGCCCTCGGTGCGGAAGCCGTAGCAGCCCACGGCACGCCGCCCATAGTCTCCCCGCACCTGGATCGCGTGCCGGCGCAGCATGCGGGTGTAGAAGGCGTCCACGGTGTTGAAGCTGTAGTCGCTCGGTCCCACATCCTTCAGGCCGCCCGCACTGCTGAAGTGCTTGAGGTGGATGCCGTAGGCGTCCTTCCTGCTGCGGCCCTGGTCGTAGTACAGTTCGCCCAGCGGGGTGTTGTACAGGCCGAAGCCGAGCTTCACGAAGCCCTTGTAGAGCCGCTCGTTGGCCTGGCTGACGCTGAGCCTGGCGGGGGCGATGCTGTCCACCTTCACCGGCAGGCGGGCCTGCACGGGCTGCACGGTGTAGGTGATGCGGCGTTCGGGGACCACGGTGTCCAGCAGGGTGGGCCGGGTGTCGATCTTCCGCACGTCGGCGATGGTGGGGTTGTAGATCCCGTGGATGTAGTACTGGCCGCCGGGGGTGCTGCCGTCCTGCGCGGCCACGCACAGCGGCATGCCCAGGGCCAGCGGGAGCAGGATGCGGTGCTTGTTCATTCCTCGCCGGCGTTGGGGTGGCTGTCGTTCACGGGCACCTCGATGTCGTCCTGGGGTGCGGGGGTGGTCTGCTGCACCTCGCTGGCCAGGATGGCGTCCAGGCGGGTGCGGGCCTGCTGCACCAGGGCGGGGTCGCTCACGTGGTCGATCACGCTCTGCAGGGTGGCCTTGGCCTGGAAGGGGTCGTTGAGCTGCATGTACACGTCGCCCAGCAGGATGAAGCCGCGTGCCTTCCAATGCTCGTAGCTGGGGTATTGCTTCACCAGCTGGAAGACCTCCTGCTCGGCATCGCGACCGCGCTGCTGCATGTAGCGCACGTAGGCCATGTGGTAGCGGGCCTCGGCGCCGAAGGCGTTGGTGCTGGCCTGGGCCACGGCCTTGTAGGCGGTGTAGGCCTTGTCCAGCTCGTTGGCGTTGAGGGCCCGGGCGGCGGTCAGCAGGCCGGCCTCGGCCTTGAGGTCGTTGGGGATGCCGGGTTCCTCGAGCACCGCAGTAGCGGCGTCGGCGGCCTCATCGGGCCGACCCAGTTCGCGCAGGCAGCGCATGCGGCCCACCTTGGCGGCGAGCACGTTCTGCGGGATGGCCGCCACCTGCTGCAGGCGGATGAAGTGTTGCAGGGCCCCCTCCCACCGCTGCTCGCGGAACAGGATGTCGCTGGCCCCGAAGAGGGCGCTCTCCAGCAGGTCCGGCGTCCCGGCGGCGGCCACGGCCTCCAGGTCGGGCAGGGCCTCGGTGTAGCGCTTGGCGCGGTAGGCGCAGTCGCCCCGGTAGTAGCGGGCGTTGATGGCGAAGGCACCCTGCGGGTACTTGGCCAGGTAATCGCCGAAAGCCCCGATGGCCTGGTCGCACTTGTCGTCGAAGTAGAGCGCCTCGGCGCTGCGGTAGTACTTCTCGTCCAGGTCCAGGCTGGCGGGGTCCACGAAGCTCAGCGACCGCAGGTAGGCCTCGTACTCGCCCACACGACCCTGCTCCACGTAGATGCTCTCGATGCCGGCCAGCGCATCGCGCGAGCCCTCCACCGTGGGATACTGCGCCACGATGGCCTTGAACTCCTCCAGGGCACGGGCCGCGTCGCCCTGCCGTTTGTGCACCAGGGCGGTCTGCAGCATGCTGCGCCGCACGTGCGGGCTGTTGGGGTGCTGCTTCACCACCTGTTCGTAGTAGCGCAGGGCCTCGGCATCCTGGTCCAGGTTGATGTAGGTCTCGCCGAGCTGGAACCGGGCGTCGGCGGCGAAGCGCGAGTTGGGCCGGTCGCTCAGGAGGGCCTTGAGCACGGTGATCTTCTCGTTGAACTTCTGGTCCAGGCCCAGGCACACGCCCTTCTGGTAGAGCGCGTAGTCCTTGTCGCCGGTGCCGGCCTTGATGGCCTGGTCGTAGTGGGCCACGGCCTGTTCCTCGTCCTTGGCCAGGAAGTACAGGTCGCCGATGCGCAACAGGGCGTCGGCGCGCAGCTTCGCATCGGCGCCGGGCATGGCGACGAAACGGCGGAGGGCGGTGAGGGATTCGTCGTACTGTTTCAGCTTGAAATAGGCATAACCCATGCTGTAGCTCGCCTGGGCGTACAGGTCGGTGGCATAGGCGCCCGGGCTGTTGCGCAGGTCGTCGTACTTGTGCAGGGCCTGGTCGAAGGCGTCGGCCCCGAAGTACGATTCGCCCATCCAGTAATGGCACCGCGCGTTCACCGCGGGGTCCATCGGGTACTTCAGCGCACGCTGGAAGGCGGCGGCGGCCTCGGTGTAGCGGCGGCCGTCGTACAGCTCCACCCCACGGTCGTGGGCCAGGCGCTGGTAGGTGGACTTCAGGCGCACGTCCTTGTCGCGGATCCCTTCCAGGGCATCCAGGGCCGCCTCGTAGTTGCGCGACTTCAGGAACACATCGACCAGGAAGCCGTAGGCCTCGTCGCGGCGCGGGGTGTCGGGGTACTTCACCAGGTAGTCGCGCAGGGCGATGATGGCCTCGCTGTAGGGGTCGAAGCTCAGTTCGTAGGCCAGCTTGGCGTAGTTGAACAGGGCATCCTCGGTGATGCGGGCGTCGAAGCCCAGCTGGTAGGCGCGCTTGAAGGCGTTGCGCGCGTAGTTCTTCTCCTGCAGCGCCAGGTAGCAGTCGGCCATGTGGTACACGGCGAGCTGGCTGAGGCTGTCGTCCTCGGAGGTGACGAGGGTGAACTGCGAGAGGGCCTTTTGGTGGTCGCCGGCCTTGTAGTAGGCATGGCCGAGCTGGTAGCGTTCGGTGCGTCCCACGCCGGCACCGCGGGCGATGGCCTTCTCCAGGTGGGGCACGGCTTCGGCATAGCGGCCGGTGCGGTAGTAGGCCTCGCCGGCCAGGCGGTTGATCTCGCCGATGCGCTTGGTGCCCTCGGGGTCCTCCAGCAGGGGCTTGGTGTAGGCGATCACTTCGTCGTAGTGGCCCTGCATGAAGTGGATCTCGGCGATGTAGAAGGGCACGACGCGGCCGAAGGCGGGGTCGTCGCGCAACTGTTCGAACACCGGCAGGGCCGAGGCGTAGCGTCCGCGCTCGTAGTCGATGTGGGCGGTGTAGTAGCGGGCGGGCACGGCGTACGGACCGGTGCCGTCCTTCACCCGGCCGAAGGCGGTGAGGGCGTGTTCGGTGTGCCCTTCCTGGAAATGGGCGTAGCCGTGCTTGAAGTGGAACTCCTCGGCATCGGCGGCCGCGAGGCCGGCCGCGTCCACCGAGGCGGCCCAGTGCAGGCAGTCCTTCCAGCGTTTGGCGGCGAAGTAGTGGCGCACGAGCTCCAGGCGCACGTCGGCCACGTGCGGGTCCTCGGGATGCTCGTCCATGAAGCGCAGCAGCCGCACGGGCGCGTCCTGGTGGAAGAGGCGCACGGCGCAAAGGGCGCTGAGGAACTCGGCCTCGATGCGCTGGGGGGCCTTGGGGTCGCGCACGCCTTCGGCGATGCGGTCCAGCTCGTATTGTGCCGCGGTGTACTGGGCCTTGTCGAACAGGTCGCGGGCGTGGTCGATGGCGGCACGCGGGCGCTCGTAGTGGGCGGGGCGCTGGGCCTGGGCGGCCCCCACCAGGAGCAGGCCCAGGAGCAGGGCGGCGCGACGAACGTGGTGAAGGGGCCTCATCAAGCGATCAAAGGTCCTGGCGGGTGGGGCCGGGCAAGGGGCGTGCCGCGTCGTTTTATCCACGCGGAACTGTTCATGCGGAGCGGGGCGCCTCCCCTGCTCAACGCGAGGGTCCGCCCGGAAATTTTCCACCTTTGGCCCGCCGCGCCCCCACAGGGTCCGTGGCGGTGGTTGCATGAGCGATGCCCCGGTGATCCAGTTGCGTGCCGCGCGCATCTTCCAGCGCGAGAACCTGGTGCTGGACCTGGTGGACCTCACGGTGGACAAGGGGGAGTTCATCTACCTGATCGGGCGCACGGGTACGGGCAAGAGCAGCCTGATGCGGACGCTTTACGGCGACCTGCCGCTGCGCGAGGGTGAGGGCCAGTGCTGCGGTTTCGACCTGCGCAAGCTTCGCCGTGGGCAGGTGCCCTACCTGCGGCGGAAGATCGGCATCGTGTTCCAGGATTTCCAGCTGCTGGGCGACCGCCCGGTGAAGGAGAACCTGCTGTTCGTGATGAAGGCCACGGGCTGGACGGACCGCAAGCGGATGGACCAGCGGGTGGCCGAGGTGTTGGAGGATGTGGGGTTGGGGACCAAGGGCTACAAGATGCCGCACGAGCTCAGCGGCGGGGAGCAGCAGCGCGTGAGCATCGCCCGCGCCCTGGTGAACGAACCCGAGCTGATCCTGGCCGATGAACCCACGGGCAACCTGGACCCCGAGACCACGGGCGGCATCCTCGACCTGCTGTACAGCCTGAGCCGGAGCGGCCGCTGCGTGTTGATGGCCACGCACGACTACACGCACATGAAGAAGCTCAACGCCCGGGTGGTGCGTTGCCAGGAGGGCCGGCTGCTCGAGGAGCGCATGGCGGGCTGAACATGGGGCGGGTCGGGGGGAAAGCTTCAAGCCTCCCGCTTCAAGCTTCAAGCCTCCAGCTTCAAGCCTCAAGCTTCCGGCTTCCCGCTTTCAGCTTTCAGCTTTCAGCTTTCAGCTTTCAGCTTTCGGCTTTCAGCTTTCGGCTTTCAGCTTTCGGCTTTCAGCTTTCGGCTTTCAGCTTTCAGCTTTCAGCTTTCAACAGTCGGCATTCCACATTTCCCCCTCGCCCCTCCTCCCCGTTCAGTGCAGCAGGTCCACGATGGCCTGGGCGTTGCGGCGGTTGCTGAAGCGGTCCTCCAGCACGGCGATGCGGCGTTCCAGGGTGCTGCCGTTGGCGGGTTTGGCCATGCAGGCCTGGATGCTCAGCCGCAGGTGCTCCGGGTCGTCGTGCACCAGGCAGAGGTCCTCCAGGCCGGTGTCCTTCACCATGGGGGTGTTGCACACCACGTGGCGGCCCGTGAACAGGCAGAGCAGCAGCTTGAGCTTGATGCCGGTGGCCTGGAAGGTGGGCAGCACGTTCACCTGGGCCTGGCGCACCAGGGCGGTGATCTCGGCCGTGGGGATGTTCTCGCGCAGCTTCACGTTGGTGGAGCGGGCCACGGCGGCACGGAGCTCCCTGCTGGCACCGCTGCCGGCGATCACCAGGGGCACGGGCAGTTCGTTGAACACCTCGTTCACCAGGAAGAGCGCGGCCTGGTCGTTCTCGGGCACGCTCAGCGCACCGTGGTAGAGGCAGAAGCGCCCCAGCCCGTCCGGCACGTCCACGCGGGCGCTGGGATGGAAGGCGGGCAGGTGCACCACCCGCGGGAAGTGGGCCGCGAAGTAGGCCTGGTCGTTGGGTGAGATGGCCAGCAGCACGTCGGCCTCGCTCAACACGGGCTCGAAACGCTTCAGTTTGCGGGCCTCCTGGGTGAAGTAGGTGCGTTTGAAGGCGCCGCGCTCGGCCTTGGCCAGGGCTTCGTAGTAGTCGTGCTCCACGTTGTGGGTGCGCACCAGGCGCCGGCGGCCGGCCAGATGCGGATCGCCCAGGAAGTAGCAGGCGTGCAGTCCCTCGAACAGGATGGGGTGCGCATCCTGGGCCAGGCGGTCCAGCAATTCGTCGCTGCGGCGGCTCACCACCACGTAGGGCAGGCTGCTGAGCAGCAGGTGCTTGCTGGTGCTGCGCGGGTAGTAGTGCACGCTGGCGCAGAAGCGCTCCAGGTCGGCACTGGGCTTGCGGCCGTAGGAGTAGCAGTGCAGGTGGACCCGCACCCCCAGTTCGGCCAAGGCGGCGACCTTGTAGTACACGTCGATCACACCGCCGTAGTCGGGCGGGGCGGGCACGTCGAAGCTGACGATATGCAGGTGGCGTTCAGCCAAGGTCGGAGAGCAGGCGGCGGAGGAGGTCGCGCTCCCGGGCGCCGTCGAACGTTCGGGCCGCGAAAGTAGCGTTCGTCCGCAAGGCGGCGAGGCGGGCCGGATCGGTGCACAGGGCTTCCACCGCCGCGGCGATGGCCTCGGGCGCGGGCGCAGGCAGCAGCACGCCGCAGTCGTGGCCCCGCACCACGGCCGCCACCTCGGGCAGGTCGGTGGCCAGCACCGGGATGCCCGCGTGCAGGTAGTCGAAGAGCTTGTTGGGCAGGCTGTAGCGGTAGTTCAGGTTGCTGTCCTTGTCCAGCGAGAGGCCCAGGTCGGCCGCCCGGGTGAAGTCCATCAGCCGCTCGTAAGGCATGCGGCCCATCAGCCGCACCCGGTCGTGCAGACCATGCTCCTGCACCAGCCGCTCCAGCACGGGCCAGGCGTCGCCGCTGCCGATGATCAGCAGCAGGGCCTGCGGCAGATGGCGCATGGCCAGCACGGCCTCCTCCCCGCCCCGGTCCACGTTGATGCCCGCACCTTGCAGCACCAGGATGAAACGGTCCGTCGGCAGGCCCAGCGCGGCCCGGCCGGGGGCTGGACCCAGCGGCCGCGGCACGGGGATATTGCGCACCACCCGCACGGGCACCCCGTAGCGCTGGCGGTAAACGGCGGCGATGCTCTCGTTCACGGTGATCACATGCTTCAGGCGGGGGAAGATCCAGCGTTCGATGGTGCGCCACACGCGTTGCACACCGGGCCGGCCCACCAGCTCGGGCACTTCGGTGTACAGTTCGTGGCTGTCGTACACCAGCGGTGTGCCGGTGATCCGCGCGGCGAGGAAGTTGGCGGGCAGCGTGTCCAGGTCGTTGCTCACCAGCAGCGCCGCGCGCCGGAAAAGCAGCAACAGGAAGAGCCGCACGTTGTATGTGGCATAGAACAACGGCCCCTTGGTGAAGGGCAGCCGCATGCGGCGCGTGGTGTAGGGGCGTTCCACCGGAGGGCTCTGCGGCAGCCTGCGCCCCACCAGCAGCACGTTGTAGCCCAGGTCCTGCAGCACGGTGCAGGTGCGATGCACACGGTTGTCCGTGGCCAGGTCGTTGGTCACCGATACGATGGCGCGCCGCATGGCGCAAAGGAACGGCGGAGGAGGATGGGCCGTCGCTGGTGGTGAGAACGGGGAGAATGGTGAGAATGGTGAGAAAGGAGGGCGGGTGCGTGGGAAGGCGGCGCATGGCCACCGACACCCCGCGCCTTTCGACGTCCGTGCTGGATGCCATGCGCTGCGGCCCGCTCGGGACGGCTTGAAGCTGCATCGCGGTATTCCATGCAGCGATCCGGCCCTGCGTGCTTAGGAGCACTTCGCAGGGGTGGTCACGGCGTGCCGCACGCCGATCCGTTCCTTTGCGCCATGACCGTGGAGCACGACGCCGACCTGGCCCCGCACACCAGCTTCCATGTACCCGTCCGGACCCGCGCCCTGGCACGCTTCGGCACGGTGGACGAGCTGCGGCGTTTGCTGACCGCGCCGGAACTGCAGCCCCTCCCCCGCCTGGTGCTGGGCGGCGGCAGCAATGTGCTCTTCACACGCGACTGGCCCGGCGTGGTGCTGCTGAACGAGCTGCCCGGCGTGGCCGTGGTGCACGAGGACGACGGGCACGTGTGGCTGAAGGCGGGCGCCGGGGTGCTCTGGCACACGCTGGTGATGCACGCCGTGGAGCGCGGCTGGGGCGGCCTGGAGAACCTGAGCCTGATCCCCGGCAAGGTGGGCGCCGCCCCCATGCAGAACATCGGCGCCTACGGCGTGGAGCTCAAGGACCACTTCGCCGCGCTGGAGGCCCTGAAGATCGACGACGGCGCGGTGGTGACCTTCCGCCCGGAAGACTGCCGCTTCGGCTACCGCGAAAGCTTCTTCAAACGCGAGGGGCGCGACCGGTTCGTGATCCTCAACGTCACCTTCCGCCTGCACAAACACCCCGTGCTCAGCACCAGCTACGGCGCCATCCGCGAGGTGCTGGCCGAACGCGGCATCACCACCCCCACGGTGCGCGACATCAGCGACGCGGTGGTGCACATCCGCCGCAGCAAGCTGCCCGACCCCGCGGTGTTGGGCAATGCCGGCAGCTTCTTCAAGAACCCGGTGGTGCCCGCCGCCGTGGCCGACCGGATCAAAGCGACGCACCCCGGAGCGCCCATCTATCCGGCCGGCGAGGGGCAGGCCAAACTGGCCGCGGGCTGGCTGATCGAGCAGGCGGGCTGGAAAGGGCACCGCGCAGGCGCCTGCGGGGTGCACGACCGCCAGGCCCTGGTGCTGGTGAACCACGGCGGGGCCACCGGGCCGGAGGTGTTCGACCTCAGCGAGCGCATCCTCCGCGATGTGCAGGCCCGCTACGGGGTGGAGATGGAGCGCGAGGTGAACATCCTCTGACCCCACGCGCCCCGGCCGTCCCACCGCACGGCCTACCGTCGGCACGGGATCCGCATCTTCGGGGCCCGATACCCGAACCCATGGCCCACACCCGTTCGCATACCACGCTGTCCGTCCTGCTGCTGGCCGCCACGGCCACGGCCCAACTGCAGGAGCTCACCCTCAAGGATGCCATGCTGAAGGCCGGCACCGACCTGGGACCCGAGCGCCTGCCGCAGCTGTCTTGGGTGGAGGGCGCCGCCACCTACAGCTTCGTCCGCCGCGATACGCTCTGGGAGAACGGCATCGGCAAGATGAGCGACCACGTGGCGGCCACCCTCACCGACCTCAACCGCGACCTGCCGGACAGTGCGAAGCTCAAGGCCTTCCCCGCCATCACCTGGGAGTCGGCGGCACGCTTCCGGTTCCAGCACAACGCGCACGTGTACACCTGGGACCGTGGCCGGCGGGTGCTGCATGCCCGGGTGCGCCTGCTGCCCGGCGCCGCGAACGAGGACATGGGCGAAGGCGGTCGGGTGGCCTACACCGTGGACAACGACCTGTACATCGGCCTGCCGAACGAACCGCAGGCGGTGCGGGTGACCCATGACGGCACCGACGGTATCGTGAACGGGCAGAGCGTGCACCGCAACGAGTACGGCATCGAGAAGGGCACCTTCTGGAGCCCCGACGGCGGCCGGCTGGCCTTCTACCGGATGGATGAGCGCATGGTGACCACCTACCAGCTGGAGGACATCGGCAGCAAACCCAGCAGCTTCCGGACCATCCGCTACCCCATGGCCGGGCAGGCCAGTCACCACGTGCGCATCGGCGTGTTCGACCTGGCCACGCGCCGCACCCTGTTCCTCAACACCGGCCTGCCGGAAGACCAGTACCTCACCAACATCGCCTGGGGCCCGGATGGGCGCCACCTGTACGTGGTGCATCTGGACCGGGCCACCACCCTGGCGCGCCTGGTGGAGTACGACCTGACCACCGGGAACGCGGTGCGCACCGTGCTCGAGGAGCGGGACGAACGTTATGTGGAACCCCAGGTGCCGATGCACTTCCTGAAGCAGCGGCCGCAGCAGTTCATCTGGACCAGCGCGCGCGACGGCTGGACGCACCTCTATCTGTACGACCTGCGCACGGGCCTGGTGCGGCAGCTCACCACCGGTGCGTGGAACGTGAAACGCATCGTGGGACTGGACGCGCGGGGGGCGGCCGTGTTCGTGGAAGGCACCGAGGTGGGCACGGGGTTCACCGGCGCGGGCGCCATCCGCACGCAGCTCTTCCGCGTGGAACTGAGCAACGGCCGCAGCACCGCACTCACCACGGCGCCCGGCACACACCACGGCACCCTCAGCAGCGATGGCCAGTATGTGCTGGACCAATGGAGCAGCACCACGGTGCCCGCGCGCATCGAACTGCTGGATGCCCGCACCGGCCAGGGCCTGAAGATGCTGCTCAACAGCCGCGACCCGCTCTCCGGCGTGCGGCACGGTGCGGTGGAACTGGTGGACATCGCCGGACAGGACGGTGAACGGCTGCACGCACGCCTGATCAAGCCCGGCCATTTCGACAGCCGGCAGCGCTACCCGGTGATCGTGTACCTGTACAACGGCCCGCACGTGCAGCTGGTGACCGACAGCTGGCTGGGCGGGGCACCGCTGTGGATGCTGCACGCGGCCGAACGCGGCTACCTGGTGTTCACGGTGGACGGGCGGGGCAGCGCCTGGCGCGGGCGCGCCTTCGAACAGGCCATCCACCGGCGGCTGGGCGAGGTCGAGCTGCAGGACCAACTGCACGGCGCGGCCTGGCTGAAGGGCCTGCCCTATGTGGACACCACGCGCATGGCCGTCCACGGATGGAGCTTCGGCGGCTTCATGACCACCAGCCTGATGCTGAAGGCCCCCGGCACCTTCAAGCTCGGCGTGGCCGGCGGCCCGGTGATGGACTGGAACATGTACGAGGTGATGTACACCGAACGCTACATGGACACCCCGCAGGAGAACCCCGACGGCTACGCGGCCAGCCAGCTGGTGGGCAAATGCGACCGCCTCCAGGGGGAACTGCTGCTGATCCATGGCCTGCAGGACGACGTGGTGCTCCCCGAGCACAGCTATGCCTTCCTGAAGGACTGCATCGGCAAGGGGGCGCAGGTGGAGTTCTTCGTGTACCCCGGCCATGCCCACAACGTGCGGGGCCGCGACCGGCTGCACCTGATGACCATGGTCCTGGAGCGGATCGACCGCAGTCTGCGGCCGGGACAGTGAGCGGTGGGATCACCGGGATGCCCCCACTTGTGGCGGCGATGCTTCCCAGGGGAAATTTTCTTTGACGAAAATCAGTTCCCGATGCGGACCCCCCTGTTGATCCTCGCCCTCCTCCCGGCCTCCCTCCCGGCCCAGAACGTCTGGAACGTGGACGTGGGCGGCAGCACCTTCGGCACCACCGACCCGTACTATGCGCCGCAGGACCTGGTGATCCAGCTCGGCGACACGGTGGTGTGGAACCAGACCTCCGGCACACACAACGTGAACGGCAGCATCGCCACCTTCCCCAACAACCCTGCGGGTTTCTTTTCGGGCACGCCGCAGGCCACGGTCTATCCCTGGAAGTTCAAGTTCATGGTGGCGGGCATCTACGAGTACCACTGCGACCAGCAGGGGCACGCGGCCACGCAGTTCGGCACCATCACGGTGATCGACCCCACCAACGTGCAGGAGTACCGCCGTCCCGAGGCCGTGATGCTTTTCCCCGTGCCCGTGCAGGACCGGCTGATGGTGTCGATCAACGGATGCACGGGGGCACAGACCGGCCAGGTGTTGAACAGCACGGGCCGCGTGGTGCGCAGCCAGCCGCTGTTCGATTCCAAGCTGAACACCGTGGACCTCGCGGGCCTTCCGCCGGGCAACTACTACCTGATGGTGCTGGGCAGCGGTCGCAAGCCCCTGATGAAGCCCTTCGTGAAGGAGTGAGCGGCGCTCAGCGCAGCAGCACCAGGGGCGAGGTGGACACCTCGCCCTTGTTGTTGGTGGCCCGCACCAGGTAGTGCCCGTCGGGCAGCCCGTGCAGGTCGGCCTGCACCCTTGGGTGTCCGGTGGGCAGGGGGCCGCGGTGCAGCTCCCGCACCGTGCGCCCGGTCGGGTCCAGGAGCTCGATGCGCCAGGGGCCGGAGGAAGCATCACCCACGTGCACGTTCACCGTTCCATCGCAGGGCACGGGCCACACCCGGAGGCCGGCGCGGGGCACGGTGGCGGCGGCCACCCCGGTACCGGACCCCAGCGGGATGGCCATGTGGGCCGCGGTGGCCAGGCTCAGCTTGGCGAGCTGCTCGTAATAGGGCAGGTCCAGGAACTGCAGGCGGTCGTTGGGGGTGTGGTACTGCGGGTTGGGGTCGTTGTCGAAGTCCTCGATCACGAGGATGGCCCCGAAGTCCTCGGCCCAGAACGAGGCATGGTCGCTGTACAACGCGCCGGGGGTGTTGACGGCGATGTTGGCGCCCAGCCCGTAGAGGCCGTTCACCAGCAGGGCGGTGTCCTTGATGGCGAGCGAGTTGGCCACCGCCCGGGCATGGATGCGCATCAGTCCGTCGCCGTTGCCGTCGTAGGCGATGGCGTCCATGTTCACCACGGCGGCGATGCTGTCGTCGTTGGCGGCCGCCACCCCGGCGAAGTGCTCGCTGCCCACCAGCCCCTGCTCCTCCTCGTCCCAGAAGGCGAAGACCACCGTACGCTCGAAGTCCATGGAGGCGAACACCCGGGCGGCCTCCAGGACGGCGGCGGTGCCGCTGCCGTCGTCGTCGGCGGCCGGGGCGGCGACGGGCCCGCCGGGCATGGCGTCGTAGTGGGCGCAGAGGATCACCTTGCGGCCGGGATGCACCAGGCCCGTCTTCACGGCCAGCACGTTCTCGCCCGTGCCACCGCCGAAGGTCTGCACCGTGGGGGCATAGCCCCAGGCAGCGAGGCGCTGCTGGAGGTGGTCGGCCGCGATGGCGTTGCCCGCCGCGGTCTTGTGCCGGCTCACGATGGTCACCGGCCCGTTGCCCACGTCCACAGGCACTTCCCCGGTGATCTCCTCCAGGTAGCGCACCATGCTGTCCAGGCGCGCGGCGTTGAGCATGTCGGCCACGGCGGGGTGCTGCGCGCGGGCGGGCCCGAGCAGCAGCACGGCGGGGATCAGCACAGCGGGGATGCGCAGGGGCTTCATCCGCGGGGTCACTGCAGCACCACGCGTTCCACGAAGCTGCGGTCCTCGGTGCGGATGGCCACCAGGTAGGTGCCCGTCCGGCCGTGCAGGGGGATGCTGAGCGTGCCGGGCACGATGCGCGGGCGGGCCACTTCGCGGCCTTCCACATCGTACACCACCACTTCGCGCACACGGCCGCTGATGCCGGCGATCCGCAGCACGCCGTCGCGCACCGGGTTGGGGAACACGCGCACACCCAGGTCGGCCAGGCCGTCGACGCCCACCGAGAAGTCGGACAGCTGCACCTCCTTCACGAGCACCGGCTTGCGGTCGGCGTTGTTGTACATCACCTCGAAGCTGTCGATGGCGGCGCTGCTGTGGCTGAAGAGCTCCTGGTTCCAGCGGGCCGGGGCCGTCTGGTACCAGAAGCGGGCCACCACGTTGATCAGGCCCGAGTAGCCGCCCATGGGCACGTGGAAGTGCACGATGTCGCCGCCGTTGCCCTCCACACCCAGCTCGTCGCGGTTGAAGTCCAGGTCGGTGGGTGGCACGCCGGCCACCGAGCAGGTGTCGTAAGCGAAGTGGCCTGCGGTGAATCCTTCGGGCACCAGGCGGTTGTCCTTCAGGTTCTGGGCGGCGCGCAGCAGCACGGTGGTGCGGTCGCCGTTCACGTCACCGATGACGTGCTCGTAGATCTGGGCCTGGTCGGCGCTGGTGATCACGTCGTAGTGCGGCTCCCAGTCGGCATCATGGCCCACCACCTCGTAAGTGTCGTCGAAACCACCGCTGCGGAACAGGGTGTCCTCCCCGTCGGCGTCGAGCACAAGCAGTTCCAGGAAGGCGCGACGGCTGGGGTAGCCGCTGGGGAACTTGTGGCCCGCGAGGTTCAGCAGGGACACATCGATGTAGGCGGTATCCGCCGTGCGGTCCGTCACCGTGGCTTCCATCAGCAGGCTCTGGTCCTGGAGCAGGCGCATGGTGCGGGCGATGGTGCTGTCGAACTGGGTCTCGGTGGCCGTGAGGTCCAGCGCGGCGATGTTGTCCTTGAGCAGGCCGAGCATGAAAGTGTTGGCCCCGGCGAACTGGTGCATGCCGAAGGGGTAACGGCGCTGCAGGAACAGGTAGAGGGCGGAGATCACCACGGCATCGTCGTTGCGAGGCACGTGGCAGCCCTGGCAGCTGATGCCGTTGGGATCGCCATTCAGGTCGTTGAAACGGCTGTTGAGCCACTCGTGGTAGGTGGCTTGCTCGGCGAAGGAACCGCCGGTGAGGTTGCCCTGCAGGTCCACGGTCTCGGTGATCAGGGTGTGGCAGCCGGCGCAGAGGGTGGCGCTGTTGATGTGGGCGCCGTACTGGGGCTCGTAGCCCACGAAGGAGGTCATGGGCGCCCCGAAAAGGGGGATGGGGTCGTTGGGGCCGCCGAAGGGGCCGTAGAGCGGGTTGCCCAGCGTGTCGAAGCGCAGCTCGCCGCTGAAGAGCAGGCCTAGACTGTCGGCGCTCTGGATGTGGCAGCCCACGCAGCTCACGCCGTCCAGGCCGATGGGGTCCTGTTCCAGTTCGGCGATGGAGTAATGACCGCCACCGCTCAGGAACTTGTCGTGCCTGCCCATGGGGGCATGGCAACTGGTGCACTTGTCCTCGAGCACGGCCTGCAGGGCCGGGTTCACCAGGCCCTCATGGCTCACCTTCGCGCGCCAGAAGGGGTCGTGCGCGCTGTTGGCCATCATGGTGCTTCGCCAGTCGTCCACCACGTTCACGTCCACGCCGTTGGAGTCCACTGAGGCGTACTGCATGGGGTCGTGGCCGTGGCAGCCCTCGCAGTTGCCGCTGGCCATGAAGTAGTTGTTCTGGCCCACGGGCAGGCCGAGGCCGCCGCGGTCGGCCGCGAAGGAGGCCAGTTCTTCCGGGGTGTGGTGGGCCTTGGCGACGGGCGGGCCACCGTTATTCCAGGCGATCAGCACGGCGAGAAGGGCGCCCAGGCAGAGCATCACACCGAGGCGCATCAGGGGTAGTTTCCGCATCATGTGCAGGGTCCTTGCAGGTGGCCCAAGGTAACAGGTCAGCGCAAGGTGGTGCATGACCGCCCCCAGGTCAAGGGTCCAGGTCATGGTGCGCTGGGGGCTGAAGCCGGTTCAGCTGCCGCGCTGGCTGCCTTTGCGCACGGTGGTACCGGCGCCCTTGGCCTTGGTGGCGGCGCCGGGCTTGGGCGCGTTGGCCTTTTTCACGGCGACATCGGCCTTGGCCCGTGCCTTTTTCTCGCCGGCCTTGCCCTCCACGGGCTTGTCCTCAGCCTTGGGCTCCTCCTTGGCGTCGAGGGCGCCGCTGCGTGCCAGCTGCTCGTACCAGCTGAAGAGCTTGCGCACGTCGCTGGGGTAGATCCGGGAGCGGTCGTGCTCGGGCAGCACCTCGCCGAGCTTCTTCCACAGCGCCTCCTCGTCGCCCTTGGGGTCCACGCTCAGCTTGCCCTTTTCGGCGGCGTGCAGCCTGGCCAGCACCTCCTTCAGGGGCACATCATCGCCGGTGGTGAACATGCTGATCTCCTCGAGGGCGCTCACGCGCAGGGAGGTGGGCACCGGTACGCGCTTGCCGTCGATGAGGCTTTCGGCGATGATGGCCTGGCGGGCCTGTGCCACCACGCGGAAGAGACCGGACTTGCCGGCCACGGAGATGATCTTGCTGAGGTCCATGGGTCGAGCGGGTGTCAAAGCTAACGCCCCCGGATCAATAGGGGCAGGTCTCCCCGGGCAGGAAACGGTGCCATTTCTTGATGGTGAGCAGGGTCACGGTGCCTTGATCGTCGGTGAGCGGGGTGGGTTGCAGCAGGCCGTTCAACTCCACCACCAACCCGGTGCCGGGGTCGCCGCCCGCCTTGCGGAAGCCCTCCTCGATGTCGGCGGCCGCAGGGTCGAAGCGCACCAGCATCTGGCGGCCGCTGTGGCATTCGCGGAAGTTCCACACGTTGGGCCTGCCTTGAAAGAAGGTGCCCTTCAGCATTGTACCGCCGGACGGAGTAAGGTCGTTGGCCTGGTGGTGCAGGGTGTAGGCGGCGGTGTCGGCCGGTGCGGTGCCCTCGGTGGCCAGGGTCAGCAGGCTCCCATCAGGACGCACGCGGTAGCGGCGCACCGGCGCATCGCCCGGGAGGGTCAATTCCACACCACCCTGCCCATCGTTGCGCCAGCGGCCCCAGGCGACGAAGGTGCCCTGCTCGGGGTGGCGGTCATGGAAGCGCTCCTCGAGCACGCAGGCCCCGGAGGGCCAGAGCTGCAGGTCGGTGCCGATGCCGGGGCAGTCGGCGCAAGGCAGCACACCGGCGTAGTGGCCGGGCGCGGCCGCCGGTGGCGGGACCGGCACCGGCGCGGACGGCGGCGCCTGCGGGGTACCGGAAGGGTCGGTGCAGGCGCCCAAGGCGAGCACGAGGGCCACCAGGGCCGCAGGGTGTGGACGGGACATCAGGTCTTCTGCTTGCGCTTGCGTGCGGCCGGGAATAGGATGTTGTTCAGGATCAGCCGGTAGCCGCTGCTGTTGGGATGCAGGCTCAGGTCGGTCGGTGGGTCGCCCACCATGTGCTGATAGTCCTCGGGATCGTGCCCGCCGTAGAAGGTCCACTGGCCCAGGGCGTACTCGCCGTGGATGTACTTCACGGTGCCCTGGGCCTTGTTCTCGCCCATCACGGTGACGCCCGGTTTCACCAGGGACTTGCGGAAAGCGGTGGTCTGCCCCATGAACCCGCGCACCACTTGTTCGTGGCTCTGGCACAGCATGGTGGGCACGATGTCCCACTTGGCGCTGAAGTCGAACAGAGTGAAGAGATCACGCTCCTGGCCGATGCTGCCGTGGATGTCGGTGGCGTCGATGTTGCTGAACTCGTAGGTCATGGGATCCACCACCAGGCGGAAGTCCTTGAAGGCGAAGGTGCGGTCGAAGTCGAGCTTCTGCTGGGCGGCCGGATCGATGGGGTCGTGGTCGAACTCGGGGGTGCAGATGTCCACACCTTCCGCGGCGAGTGCGATGTCGTAGCTGTCGGTGCCGCTGCACATGGTGAACAGGTAGCCGCCGCCGGCCACGTAGTCGCGGATGCGGGTGGCCACCGCGAGCTTCATGGTGCTCACCTTGGCGAAGCCCAGGGCGGCGGCCATCTCCTCGCTCTCCTTCACCTGGGCGATGTACCAGGGTGCGTTGCGGTAGTTGCGATAGAACTTGCCGTACTGCCCGGTGAAATCCTCGTGGTGCAGGTGCAGCCAGTCGTACTGGGGCAGCACACCGGCGATCACCTCGGGGTCGTACACGCGTTCGTAGGGGATCTCCGCGTAGGTCATCACCAGGGCCACGGCATCGTCCCACGGCTGGAAGCTGGCCGGTGCGTACACGGCGATGCGCGGGGCCTTCTCGAGCTTCACCACCTCCATGTTCACCTCGGGGTCGGCGATCTCGGCCAGGATCGCGGCGGCCTGTGCGTCGGCGATCACCTGGTGGGTGACCCCGCGGATGCTGCATTCCTGTTCCACGGCCGGGATGTGGTCGATGAGGAAGCTGCCGCCGCGGTAGTTGAGCAGCCATTCCACGGTGACCTCGCGCTGGAGGGTCCAATAGGCGATGCCGTAGGCCTTCAGGTGGTCGCGCTGGCTGCCGTCCATGGGGATGAGGATGCGCGCGGCCTGCAGGCCGATGGCGGCCAGGACGGCCATTGCGACGGTGAGGGCGCGCAGGCCGGGGCGGTCAGAAGGGCACTTCGTCGTCGGCATCGGTGTTCATCCGGCTGGGGCGGGTGATGGTGCGCATGCCATCCGATCCCGTGCCACCGGTGTCGAAGGCCACCGGGGTCGTCTCCAGGTCAGCGAATTTAGCCAGCTCGGGGATGAAACGCAGCAGCACGGTGTCCAGGGCACCGTTGCGGTGCTTGGCGATGATGCACTCGCCGATGCCCAGGGTGCTGCCGTAGTGGTCCTCGTGGATCTTGTAGTACTCGGGGCGGTAGAGGAAGCACACCAGGTCGGCGTCCTGCTCGATGGCGCCTGATTCGCGCAGGTCGCTCAGCTGGGGCCGCTTGTCGCCCCCGCGGGTCTCCACCGCGCGGCTCAGCTGGCTGAGGGCGATGATGGGCACGTCCAGTTCCTTGGCGATGCTCTTGATGCTGCGGCTGATGCTGCTGATCTCCTGCTCGCGGTTGCCGCCCTTGTTGTCGCCACCGGAGGTCATCAGCTGCAGGTAGTCGATGATGATGAGCTCCACGTTGTGCTGGCTCTTCAGGCGGCGGCACTTGGCACGCAGCTCGAAGATGTTCAGCGCGGGGGTGTCGTCAATGAAGATGGGCGCCTTGTCCAGGCGGCTGATGTGCTGGTGCAGCAGGGTGAACTCCTGGTCGTTGAGGTCGCCCTTGCGGAGCTTCTCGGAACTGATGCCGGCCTCGCTGGCGATCAGGCGGGTCACCAGCTGGGTGCTGCTCATCTCCAGGCTGAAGACGGCCACGGCGCGCTTCTGTTCCACGGCGATGTTGCGGGCCATGCTGAGCACGAAGGCCGTTTTGCCCATGCCCGGGCGTGCCGCCACGATGATCATGTCGCTGCGCTGCCAGCCGGCCGTGAGCTTGTCCAGCTTCACGAAGCCGGTGGGCACGCCGCTCACGCCGCCGGTGTTGTGCTTGGCGCTCTCGATCTGCGCGATGGCGTCGCGGATCAGATCGCTCATCGGCTCGTAGTTGCGCTTGAGGTTGCCGCTGGTGATGGCGTACAGGTCCTGCTCGGTCTTGTCCAGCAGGTCGAACACGTCGGCCGTCTCGTCGAAGGCGTCGCGCATGGTCTCCGACGAGATGCGGATCAGCTCGCGCAGGATGTGCTTCTGGCTGATGATGCGCGCGTGGTACTGCACGTTCGCGCTGCTGGCCACCTTGTTGGTGAGCTGGCTGATGTAGAAAGGTCCGCCCACCACGTCCAGCTCGCCGCGCTTGCGAAGCTCCTCGGTGACCGTGAGGATGTCGATGGGCTGGTCGCTGCGGAACAGGCCCTGCACCGCGTCGAAGATGCGCTTGTGCGCCTCCACGTAAAAGCTGTCGGGGCTCAGGATGTCGATGGCCTCGTTCACCGCGTTGCGCTCCAGCATCAGCGCGCCCAGCACGGCCTGCTCCAGCTCGGGTGCCTGCGGCGGCAGCTTGCCGGCCTCCAGGGCGGGGTCGAGCAGGGACGGGGCAGGGCGGCGCCGGCGGTCGGCGCGGGTCGGCGTGGGGTCGGCCATCTCGGGGAACGGGAAGGGGAAGGCGTGCGGAAAGGAGGCCAAAAATAGCCCCGGCCGGGGGCGGCGCCGAAGAGAAGATCAACAACTCGTCAGCCGCTCGCTAACATTGTGGGTGTGAACGGTGGCCGACCCCTTCCCCATCGCGGCCTGCGATGCGTTCCCCGCGTGGAACTCGCGCTGGCCGTGGCGTTGCTGCTGTGCGTCGTCGCAGGGTGCCGCAAGGACAAGGACGGCGAGGCACCCGTGATCACCATCCTCGCGCCCGGTGCGGGCGCCCAGCTGCAGGTGCCCGGGGAGGTCACGGTGCGTGCGGCCGTCAGCGACGAGCGGCAGGTGGTCCAGGTGCGCTTCACGGTGCTCGACCCCCAAGGCATCCCGGTGGCCACGGTGCCCGCCGTTGCTGTGGACGCCCCCGCGGCCGAAGTGGAACGCAGCCTGGCGCTCGCCAACGAGGCCCTGCGGTCGGGGACGTACCAGATCCTCGTCAGCGCGACCGACGGCACCAACGAGACCAGGGCCTTCCGGGCGCTCACGGTGGTGGAGGCCCCCCTGCGGCTGCGCGCCGTGCATGTGGTGAGCGCGGTCGGTGGGCAGACGGCCGTGCTGCGCATCGACAGCACCGGCATCGCGGCCCCCTTCGCCACCCTTGATCAGGATGTGGGCCAGGCGGTGCTGTGCAGCGGTTCGCGCACGCTGGTGATCGCCGGCGACGTCAGCGGCCCGGTGACCGCCCTGGACGCCGAGCTCGGCGCGGTGCGCTGGCAACTGCCCAACACCAACGCTTTGGGCGGCACTTTCTTCACCGGCCTCGACCGCCTGGATGCAGACCGGCTGGTGGTGGCCCGGGCGAACGGCCTGCTCAGCGTGCACGCGGCGGCCAACGGTGCCGGTCATTTCACGGCCGCGGCCATGGACGGGCGCTATCCACGGCGGCATGCCCTGCTGGGCGACCGGCTGCTCAGCGAGCAGCCCCTGGTGGCGGGCAACGGGCGCCTGCTGGCGATCTACACGGCCTATACCGGTGAACTGCTGGCCCAGCGCCCGTTGGACCTGGTGGTCGCGGGCTTCTCGGCGTTGGACGACGACCGCGTGCTGCTTTTCGGGGAACGCGACGGGGACGGCGTGGTGCGCGAGCTCAACGTGGAACTGGGGGGCGGATGGGAACCGCAGGTGCTCGTCGGGCAGCCGGTGCAATGCATGGTGTCGGCCCCGGGGCAGGTGGCCTTCCTGGGCACCTCCGCCGGCCTGCTGCGGTACACCTACGGCACCAACACCCTGGTGCCGGTCGTTGCCGGTGCGGCCGTTCCCGCCGTGGCGCGCGATGCGGTCACGGGTGCGGTGTACATCGCCGTGCCCGGCCAGGTGCAACGGGTGGACGGCGGCAGTGGCGCGGTGCTGCAAAGCTGGCCCGTGGCCGGCGAGGTGGTGGCCGTGCTCCCTTTCTTCAACCGCGAGCCCTGATCAGGACTTGGCCTTGGGCGTCGGCTTGGCTTTCTCCACCACGCCCATCTCGCAGAACTTCTTGATCCGGCGCTCCACCAGCTTGTCGGGATCGGTCTTGGCCAGCTTCTCCAGCCATTTCACCACCTCGGCCTTCACGTTCCGGCAGGCCCCTTCCACATCGGCATGGGCGCCGCCCACGGGTTCGGGGATGATGCCGTCGATCAGTTTGTTGGCCAGCATGTCCTTGGCGGTGAGCTTCAGGGCTTGGGCGGCCTGCGCCTTGTAGTCCCAGCTGCGCCACAGGATGGAGCTGCACGATTCGGGCGAGATCACGCTGTACCAGGTGTTCTCCAGCATCAGCACCTTGTCGCCGATGCCGATGCCGAGCGCGCCACCGGAGGCGCCCTCGCCGATCACCACGCAGATCACGGGCACGCGCAGCCGCATCATCTCGAAGAGGTTGCGGGCGATGGCCTCGCCCTGCCCGCGCTCCTCGGCCTCCAGGCCCGGGAATGCGCCCGGGGTGTCGATGATGGTCACCACGGGCTTGTTGAACTTCTCGGCCAGCTTCATCAAGCGGAGGGCCTTGCGATAACCCTCGGGGTTGGCCATGCCGAAGTTGCGGTACTGGCGCATCTTGGTGTTGATGCCCTTCTGTTGGCCCACGAACATCACGGTGCGGCCCTTCACCAGGCCGAAGCCCCCCACCATGGCCTTGTCGTCCTTCACGGTGCGGTCGCCGTGCACCTCCACGAAAGTGCCGTCGGTGATCGCCTCGATGTACTTCAGTGTGTAGGGGCGGTCGGGGTGGCGGCTCACCTGCACCCGCTCCCAGGGGCTCAGGTTGGCGTAGATCTCCGTGCGGGTGTCGGCCAGTTTCTTCTCCAGGTCGCGCAGGGTGGGTTGCACGTCCACCGCGCCCAGTGCCGCCACTTCCTTCAACTTCTCGATCTGCTCGATGATGTTCTGGATGGGCTTCTCGAACTCCAGGAAGGTCTGCATGCCGATGGCTTGGAAGGGCGAAAATAGGCGGCGCGGCCGGTGCCGGCATCGGGCGTTGGCGGCCGGGGCGGAAAGCGGACCTTTGGGGCCATGCTCACGTTCCCATGCGCCAAGATCAACCTGGGGCTGAACGTGCTGCGGGTGCGGGACGACGGCTACCGCGACATCGAGAGCGTGCTGGTGCCCATCCCCCTGTGCGATGCGCTGGAAGCGGTGGTGGACCCCGCCCTTGGCGATGGTCGGATCGCGTTCGTACGCACCGGGCGGGCCGTTCCGGGCGATCCATACGACGACCTGGTGGTGCGCGCCCACGGGCTGGTGAACGCCCTGCGGCCGCTGCCGGGCCTGCGGGTCCACCTGCACAAGGTCCTCCCCATCGGGGCCGGGCTGGGCGGCGGTTCGAGCGATGGCGCGCACATGCTGCTGCTGTTGGACCGCCTGTTGGGCCTGGGGCTCGGCCGGGCGGTGCTCCACGAGCTGGCGGCACAGCTGGGCAGCGATCCGCCCTTTTTCCTGCATGGCGTTCCGTGCCTGGCCGAGGGCCGGGGCGAACGTCTCACCCCGCTTCCCCTGGCGCTGGAAGGTCATTGGCTGGTGCTGGTGGACCCCGGCATCCACGTGGGCACCGCCGGGGTGTACGCCCGCACGCAGCCCACGGGCCGTTCGGTGGACCTGGCGGCGGTGCTGGCCGGACCGGTGGGCACCTGGCAGGGGCGCCTCGTCAACGTCATGGAGGAGGCGGTCTTCGCCATGCACCCCTCGATCGGGCACCTCAAGGAGGCACTGCTGGCGGCCGGGGCGGCTTACGCGAGCATGAGCGGCTCCGGCTCGTCGGTGTATGGGATCTTCACCGAAAGGCCGCGACCCGGATCGCTCGCCTTGGGGGCACCCCACCGCCTGCTGCCCTTAGGGCTTGGCCAGTAGCTCCAGCACCATCTCCCGGGCCTCGGCCGCGTCACGCGGCTTGGCCAGGATGCGCAGCTCCCCGTCGAGCAGGAAGATCGTCGGGGTGCCCTGCACGGCGTAGGCGCGCGCGGCGGGATCGCCCCAGCCCTGCAGATGGGAAAAGCAGGGGAAGGTGAGCCCCTTGGCCGTGCGGGTGGCCTCCACCAGGCCGGCATCGTCGTCCAGGGCCACGCCCACCACCTGCACGCCGTCGGCCGCATGCTCGTTGTACAGCCGGGCCAGGCCGGGCATCTGCTCGTGGCAGTGGTCACAGGTGCTGGAGTAAAAGAAGAGCAGCACGGCCCGCTTGCCACGCGCCAGCTCGGAGAGCGGATGCACCGCACCGGTGGCGGGGTCCTTCAAGGGCGCATCGGGGCCCACGCGCCCCACGGATACGCGCTGGAAGGCCGTGACCTTGTCCAGGGTGGCCGGTGCGAAGTGGAGGGTGCCCGCCTCACGGTCCACGTACCGGTCGATGAGGTGCTGCAAGGCGATGTCCGGCCCATACGTCGCGAACACTTCCACGAGGTGTTCGATCATGTTCCGGCGGCAATCGGGGCAGTTGCCTGTGAGGGCGATCAGGGTGTCCGCGGCGTTGACGAACTGTTCCTCGCTGAAGGCGCGCACGTTCCGGAGGAAGACCAGGACCGCCTGCGGGAGAACGGCACAGCGCATCAGGCCGGGGTCGTCGAAGGCGAAAGCGCGGGCCACGTCCATGGGAGGGCGACCCTGCAAGCCGAGCAGGGCGCGGTCCGCGCGCACCACCTTGGCGAAATAGCTGCCGGGGTGTTCGGCGATCAGGCGGTCGAGGTGGGCGTCCTTGCGGGCGTCGGCCTGTTGGGCGATGGAATCGAGCTGGCGGCTGCGGGCCACCTGGTCCACGCGCAGGCCGGTGCGTTCGAGCTCGACGGTGCGTTTGATGGCCTGGGTCTCGCGGCTCAGCGCCTTGTAGGCCCAGAGGCGCTCGTTCTCCGGGCTGCGCAGCACCGTGATGTGGGACTGGAGGGGCGAGCCGGAGAACAGGAGGACCACTTCGCGCTCGGCGGGGTCGAGGATGATGTCGGCGCGGTCGGTGTCGTGGATGGCGATCTGGTAGAAGCCCTGGCCGGGGATGCGGTCGGCGGGGAAGGTGAAGGTGCCGTCGGGTTCGACGGGGGTGCGGAGCAGGGGGCGGTGGTCGGCGCCGCGGGTCTCGAGGAGCAGGACGGAATCGGGGGCGGTGCCGGTGAAGCGGCCGGAGAGCTGCTGGGCGGCCAGGGGTGCGGATGCGAGCAGGGCCAGGGCGGCGAGCGTGCGCATGGGGCAAGGATAAAAAAAGAACCCCGCCACTTGCGTGGCGGGGTTCAGATCGGCGACGACATACTCTCCCGGGCTTTTGGCCCAGTACCATCTGCGCTGGTGAGCTTAACTTCTCTGTTCGGAATGGGAAGAGGTGGACCTCACCGCAATAGTCACCTGAAATCGTAAGTACGATCTCAACGTGTTGTTAGACCGGACCAGAACAGACGGAGATCGTTCCACGACATCACCGTTCGGGTCAAAGTTTACGGGTAATTAGTACCGCTCGGCTTTGCCATTGCTGACTTTACACCTGCGGCCTATCAACGTGGTAGTCTTCCACGACCCTTATGAAGAAGTCTCATCTTGAGGTGGGCTTCGTGCTTAGATGCTTTCAGCGCTTATCCCGTCCGAACATAGCTACCCAGCGATGCAGCTGGCGCCACAACTGGTACACTAGCGGTTCGTCCACCACGGTCCTCTCGTACTAATGGTAGCTCCCCTCAAACTTCTAACGCTCGCAACAGATAGGGACCGAACTGTCTCACGACGTTCTGAACCCAGCTCACGTGCCACTTTAATCGGCGAACAGCCGAACCCTTGGGACCTTCTCCAGCCCCAGGATGTGACGAGCCGACATCGAGGTGCCAAACCATTCCGTCGATATGAGCTCTTGGGAATGATCAGCCTGTTATCCCCGGCGTACCTTTTATCCTATGAGCGATGGCCCTTCCATATGGAACCACCGGATCACTTTGTCCTACTTTCGTACCTGTTCGACTTGTCGGTCTCACAGTCAAGCACCCTTTTGCCAATATACTCAACGCACGGTTACCAAGCGTGCTGAGGGTACCTTTGAAAGCCTCCGATACTTTTTTGGAGGCGACCACCCCAGTCAAACTACCCACCACACACTGTTTCCCTGTTTCGCAGGGATTAGACATCAGATGAACGAAGGGTGGTATTTCAACGTTGACTCCACGATGCCTAGCGACACCGCTTCAAAGTCTCCCACCTATCCTACACATCGGGCAGCCGATGTCAATGTGAAGCTAACCATTCGTGCAGGTCGGAACTTACCCGACAAGGAATTTCGCTACCTTAGGACCGTTATAGTTACGGCCGCCGTTTACTGGGGCTTCGATTCAAAGCTTTGCCTTGCGGCTGACCTCTCCTCTTAACCTTCCAGCACCGGGCAGGTGTCAGGCCCTATACATCATCTTTCGATTTTGCAGAGCCATGTGTTTTTGTTAAACAGTCGCCTGAGCCATTTCACTGAGACCCTACTTGCGCAGGGTACCGCTTATTCCGAAGTTACGCGGTTAGTTTGCCTAGTTCCTTAGCCACGGATCACTCGAGCGCCTCAGGATCCTCTCCTTGACCACCTGTGTCGGTTTGCGGTACGGGCGGCTTGCATCTGAAGCTTAGAGGTTTTTCTCGGAAGTCTGCTTAGGGTCACTATCCACTTGCCCGAGGGCTCGTGGTACTGTCAGGTTTCAGCAGGACCGGCGGATTTGCCTACCAGCCCTATACCTACGCCCTTCAACGCACATACCGTTCGTGCGCGGACCTTTCACTCCTTCGTCACCCCGTCGCAATGCAAGTCGGTGCAGGAATATTGACCTGCTGTCCATCAGCTTCGCCGTTCGGCTACGCCTTAGGTCCCGACTAACCCTGATCCGATTAACGTTGATCAGGAACCCTTGGTCTATCGGCGGGCAGGTTTTTCACCTGCCTTATCGTTACTTATGCCTACATTTTCGTTTCCGGACGCTCCAGCATGCCTCACGACACGCCTTCGACGCAGACCGGAATGCTCTCCTACCGCCCGCCTTGCGGCGGGCCCACAGCTTCGGTAGCATGCTTGATGCCCGATCATTATCCACGCCGGACCGCTCGACTAGTGAGCTGTTACGCACTCTTTAAATGGATGGCTGCTTCCAAGCCAACATCCTAGCTGTCAATGCAGTCCGACCTCGTTAGATCAACTTAGCATGCATTTGGGGACCTTAGCCGATGGTCTGGGTTATTTCCCTTTCGCGCACGGACCTTAGCACCCGCGCGCTCACTCCCGGATATTGATGTTGTGGCATTCGGAGTTTGTCCGGGTTTGGTAGGCGGTGAAGCCCCCTAGCCCGATCAGTAGCTCTACCTCCACAACAATACGTCCGAGGCTGCCCCAAAAGGCATTTCGGAGAGTACGAGCTATCTCCCAGTTTGATAAGCCTTTCACCCCTAACCACAGCTCATCCGAAGACTTTTCAACGTCTACCAGTTCGGACCTCCATCCCGTGTTACCGGGACTTCATCCTGGCCATGGTTAGATCACTCAGGTTTCGCGTCTGCCGCCACTGACTATGCGCCCTGTTAAGACTTGCTTTCGCTTCGGCTACGGGCCTGAAGCCCTTAACCTTGCCAGTGACGAGCAACTCGTAGGCTCATTATGCAAAAGGCACGCCGTCATCCCCGGAGGGACTCCGACCGCTTGTAAGCGTACGGTTTCAGGGACTATTTCACTCCTCTGTTCGAGGTGCTTTTCACCTTTCCTTCGCAGTACTGGTTCGCTATCGGTCTCTCAGAAGTATTTAGCCTTGCCAGATGGTTCTGGCGGATTCAGACAGGATCTCACGTGTCCCGCCTTACTCAGGATACCACTAGGTACCGCATTCATGTCGTGTACGGGACTATCACCCGCTATGGTCCAACTTTCCAGAAGGGTTCCACTATGAATACGGCTTCCACGGCGTGGTCCTACAACCCCGGTTGCGCCGAAACGCCCCCGGTTTGGGCTGTCCCCTTTTCGCTCGCCACTACTCGGGGGATCTCTACTTGATTTCTTTTCCTCCAGGTACTTAGATGTTTCAGTTCCCTGGGTTCGCTTCCGCCTTGCGGCGGATATCCAGTCTTCAACTGGATGGGTTTCCCCATTCGGAGATCCGCGGATCACAGGATATTATGCTCCTCCCCACGGCTTATCGCAGCCTATCGCGTCCTTCATCGCCTCTGAGAGCCAAGGCATCCACCGTACGCCCTTAGTAACTTTTCAACCTTCGAGGTTATGCTCGGTGGACCGATCTCTCGGTCTGTTTTGGTCGGTCTAACAAACACGTCAAAGAACAGTGCCCTGGGTGGGCCGCCCGTGGTCGTTCGCCCCGTGGGGGGGCTGGCGAATTCGGGGCACAGTGGAGAATATCGGAGTCGAACCGATGACCTCCTGCTTGCAAAGCAGGCGCTCTGGCCAGCTGAGCTAATTCCCCGTTCCCTATCCCTGGTAGTCCTGCGCAGATTTGAACTGCGGACCTCTACATTATCAGTGTAGCGCTCTAACCAGCTGAGCTACAGGACTAGGAGATGGTCACGGAAGTGGCACCGTTAAAAATATCATCCATCTGAGACAGCGAAGGTCGGACCCTCATAAGGATATGAGGGAACGAAGGGCTTGTCGAGCGATCGCTCTAAAAAGGAGATGTTCCAGCCGCACCTTCCGGTACGGCTACCTTGTTACGACTTAGCCCCAGTCACCGGTTTTGCCCTAGGCAGCTCCTTGCGGTCACCGACTTCAGGCACCCCCGGCTTCCATGGCTTGACGGGCGGTGTGTACAAGGCCCGGGAACGTATTCACCGCATCATGGCTGATATGCGATTACTAGCGATTCCAGCTTCACGGAGTCGGGTTGCAGACTCCGATCCGAACTGAGACGAGTTTTGGAGATCGGCATCCGCTCGCGCGGTAGCTTCCCTTTGTTCCTCGCCATTGTAGCACGTGTGTAGCCCAGGACGTAAGGGCCGTGATGACTTGACGTCGTCCCCACCTTCCTCACCGTTTACACGGGCAGTTTCTCTAGAGTCCCCGGCATTACCCGCTGGCAACTAGAGATGGGGGTTGCGCTCGTTATGGGACTTAACCCGACACCTCACGGCACGAGCTGACGACAGCCATGCAGCACCTCGCACGCCGTCCGAAGAAGAGGACGTTTCCGCCCCTGTCGTCGTGCGTTCGAGCCCTGGTAAGGTTCCTCGCGTATCATCGAATTAAACCACATGCTCCACCGCTTGTGCGGGCCCCCGTCAATTCCTTTGAGTTTCAGCCTTGCGGCCGTACTCCCCAGGTGGATCACTTAACGCTTTCGCTAGGTGACTGACCGTATATCGCCAATCACGAGTGATCATCGTTTACGGCGTGGACTACCAGGGTATCTAATCCTGTTCGATCCCCACGCTTTCGTGCCTCAGCGTCAGTATCGCCTTAGTGAGCTGCCTTCGCAATTGGTGTTCTGTGCCATATCTAAGCATTTCACCGCTACACGGCACATTCCGCCCACTTCAAGCGCACTCAAGAGTGGCAGTATCAATGGCAATTCTACAGTTAAGCTGCAGGCTTTCACCACTGACTTACCACCCCGCCTACGCACCCTTTAAACCCAATGAATCCGGATAACGCTTGCACCCTCCGTATTACCGCGGCTGCTGGCACGGAGTTAGCCGGTGCTTATTCCTCCGGTACCGTCAACCCAGGACACGTCCTGGGGTTTCTTCCCGGATAAAAGCAGTTTACAACCCGTAGGGCCGTCTTCCTGCACGCGGCATGGCTGCGTCAGAGTTGCCTCCATTGCGCAATATTCCTCACTGCTGCCTCCCGTAGGAGTCTGGTCCGTGTCTCAGTACCAGTGTGGGGGATAACCCTCTCAGGCCCCCTAACGATCATCGCCTTGGTGAGCCATTACCTCACCAACTAGCTAATCGTGCGCATGGTCATCCTGTACCGCCGGAGCTTTCAAACCCGGGTGATGCCACCCAAGCTATTACGGGACATTAATCCTCCTTTCGGAGGGCTATTCCCCAGTACAGGGCAGATTCCATACGTGTTACGCACCCGTGCGCCGGTCGCCGCCAATGTATTGCTACATCGCGCTGCCCCTCGACTTGCATGTGTTAAGCCTGCCGCTAGCGTTCATCCTGAGCCAGGATCAAACTCTCCGTTGTAAAAGATCGTTCGATCTTGGTCTCGACGTGGCCCTTCTTCCCGATCTATGATCAGGAGGACCTTCTGCTGTTCTCAGAATGGACAATACTTCAAAGAACGTTTATGGGTTCCGGGCCGAGGCCCGGTACTCAGACGTCATCAACCCCTTGTGGTCCGCGGACATTTCCGCGAGAGGGAGGGCAAAAGTAAGTGTTCGATGATCACCACCAACGAACAGGCGAAAGTTTTTTTGAACAACCCGCGCCAGGCGCCACTTACAGCCCCCTGAGGGGTACGATCGAAAGAACGTTTGCTCGAAAGCGGCTGCAAATGTAGGGAGTTTTCCGATCCGTGCAACTCACGGATGAAAAATTTTTCCCGAGCGGTCTCAGGGTGTGCTTAGGGCCATGGGCAACACCTTGCCGTTGAAGTACTTATGGCCCTCCAATAAAAAGCGGGCCACCTCGGCACCCATGGCCTCGGCGGTGACCGGTGCTTGGTATCCCGGGAAGGCCTCGCGGAGCATGGCGGTATCCACGGCGCCGAGGGCCAGGCAATTGCATCGCACGCCCCGCTCACGCAGTTCCTCGGCCATGCATTCGGTGAGCCCGGCCAGGGCCATCTTGGAGGCGCTGTAGCCCGCGAGGCCGGGGAATTTGGCGCTGCCCTGCACCCCGCCCATGCTGCCGATGTTCACCACGTGGCCGGGAGGCGTGCCCGCGAGCCGGTCCACCAAGGCTTGGGCCAGCAGGAAGGGCTGGTGGGCGTTGACCAGGAACAGGTCGTGCAGGTCCTGCAGGGTCCATTCCCCGAAGTTGCGTTTGCGCAGCAGCCCGGCGTTGTTGAGCAGGCCGAGCAGGCGCCGCCCTCCCACCTGGCGCACCACGCGGGGCACGGCGCGGTCCCCGGCGAGGTCCAATGCCAGGATCTCCACGTGCGCCGGGCCGTTGGCGCATTGCTGCTGCAGCCCTTGCAGGGCCTCCGCGTCGCGGGCGACGGCCAGCACATCGATCCGGTGCCGTTCCACCAAGGCCCGCACGGCCTCGCGGCCCACACCGCGGCTGGCCCCGGTGACCACCACAAGAGGTCGATCGCTCATGATTTCCTGCGTTTGCGCCGGCGTTCCTCCTGCCGCTGCCGGCGTTGTTCCTCGCGCGCCATCTCCTCCCGGGCGCGTTCCAACACGGCCGGGTCGAGCTGGTCACCCAGGTTGCTCATCTGCTGGGCGATCCACTGCTGGCGAGCGCGGACCGATCCGGAGGGCCGTTGGCAGGAGTAGCGGCGTGGAGCGGGCAGCACAGCGGCCAGCAGTGCGGCCTCCTGTGTGCCCAGGCGCGCGGCACTGCGGCCGAAGCAGCGTTGGGCCGCGGCTTCCGCACCGAAGGTGCCGGGTCCGAGCTCGGCCACATTGAGGTACACCTCCAGGATGCGCTCCTTGGACCACAGCAGTTCGATGAGCGCCGTGAACCACACCTCGAGGCCTTTGCGCACCCAAGTGCGGCCCTGCCACAGGAACACGTTCTTGGCCACCTGCTGGCTGATGGTGCTGGCCCCCTTCATGCGGCCCCTGCCCTTGCGCCTTTCGTTGTGATCGAGCGCCTTCTCGATGGCTTCGAGGTCGAAGCCGTGGTGGAACATGAACTTCTGGTCCTCGGCGGCGATGACGGCGTTGGGCAGGGTGCGCGCCATGTCGTCCAGCGATCGCCAGGACCGGTCCGCGCGCCCCTGCTCCAGGCGCTGGACGACCATGGTGGAGGTGACCGGCGGTGGGAACAGGCGCAACAGCAGGACCCAGCCGACGCTGAGCGCCACGCACCACAGGAGCACGAGGGCCGCCGCCCGCAGCACGGATCGCAGACGCCGCATGGCACAAAAGAACGAAGCGGTGCCTTTCGGGCACCGCTCCGATCGCTCCGGACTTGCGATGTTACCCCTGTTGCTTCCGCCGGACGATGAGGTGATGGGCGATCAGGGCGGCTCCCCCGAACACCAGCACACTGATGAAGTAGGGCATGGGATGGTCGGCCCGATCGTCGGTCAGGGGGCCGTACATGGTGTGTTCCATGATGGAGCCCATGCCCAGGCCCAGGCCGATGCCGAGCAGGAACAAGCCGTTGCGCAGGCCGCGCATGGGCACCTCGTGCTCCAGGGCTCCGCGGGGGTCCATGCCCTTCTCGATCATGGCCATCCGCTGGCGGTGGCGCGCGGTGATCGAAACGTAGACGATCCCCAGGACCATTGCGAACAGTGCCACGGGTACGATGATGTCCTCTGCCGATTCCATGGTGAAGTGCGTTTGTACCGGTGTGACGCTGAAGGTGTGCGGTGTGGTTACGATCGGCGGTCCGCTCCCCGTTGCGCTCATACCGTTGTTGCGCCGCTCGTGTGTAGGCGAAGCACGACAATGATGTGGGCCTGCACCTTCGTAACCACAAAGCCCGGAGTTCCGTCCCATCCATCGACCGCACCCGTGCACGAGGAACAACTCATCGAAGCGGCCCGCCGGGGCGACCAGCAAGCGTTCGCGCGGTTGATGGGCACGTACAAGCACATGGTGTTCACGGTGTGCAGCCGGGTGCTTCGCAACCGCGAGGAAGCCGAGGAGGCCACGCAGGACAGCTTCGTGAAGGCCTACCGCAACCTGGGAGGGTACAGCGGTGGATCGCGTTTCAGCACCTGGCTGTACAGCATTGCCTACCGGACGGCCTTGTCGGCCCTGCGCGCGCGCCGGGGCGGCTCGGTGAACCTGGACGAAGTGCCCGAACAGGTCGTGGCCGCACCAATGACCGGAGCCGGCAAGGACCAGGACCTGCGGCTGGTGGTGGAAGGGATGCTGGCCCGGTTACCGGCCGGTGATGCGGCCTTGCTGACACTCTTCTACCTGCAGGACCGCACGGTGGAGGAGATCGTAACCATCACGGGCTTATCGGTGTCCAATGTGAAGGTGAAGCTGCACCGGGCACGCCAGCGCATGCTCGAACAGATGCAGGGGCACTGGAAGCAGGAGGCATGGACACTGATCAACGATTGAGCGGGCAGGAGGCCGATGAACGGCTCCGCAAGCTGTTCCAGGCCGCCGGGCCACTGACCGCCGCGGACGACCTGGAGGCACGCGTGCTGTCCCGGCTGAACGAAGCTCCCGCAGCCGCACCGGTGGTGGTGCGTCCCTTGGTGGGCCGATGGGGGTGGGTGGCCGTGGCCGCCGTCCTGGCCCTGCTGATCTGGTCGGTATCGTCCGGAAGCCCCTCCCCCGCCGCTCCGCACCTGCCGGAGATCCGCCTGCCCGACATGGACGCGGTGCTGCGGGTGGCAACTTCGCGGTGGACGCTCATGGGGGCGTTATGCGGCGCGCTGCTCCTGCTGTTGGACACGCTGCTCCGCCGCCTGCATCCGGCCACGCACGCCGCTTAGCGCAGTGCCCGCACCGCGGCGATGGCCGCGTCGTAGTCCGGCTCGGCACCCAGCTCCGGGGTGAGCTCGTGATACCGGATGATCCCCTGCCGGTCCAAGACCCAGACCGCACGGCAGAGGAGGCCTTCCATCGGCCCCTCGGCGATGGCCGCGCCCCAGCCCGTGGCCATGTCGCGGTAGCGGAAATCGCTGCCGGTGCGTACCGTGGCGATGCCTTCGGCCTGGCAGAAGCGCTTCATGGCGAAAGGCAGGTCCATGCTGAGCACCAGGACCTGGGCACCCAGGTCGGTGGCGAGCCGTTCGAAGGTGCGGGTCTCCGTGGCGCAGACCCCGGTGTCGAGGCTGGGCAGCGACAGTAGGACCACGACCTCGCCGCGCAGGGAGGCCAGCTCGTGGTTGGACCGGTCCTGCGCGACGAAACGGAGCCTGGGGGCCGAGGTGCCGATACCCGGGAGGGCGGACAAGGTGCGTGGTTGGGCCATGGTGCGGATGATGGTGATGATGGGATGCGGTCGGAAGTGTTGTGGCGACGCCCGCGCCGTGTGCAGCGGCAGGGGCGCACGGCCGGGCACGTCAGGGTCGGCGCATGATCGCCGGGATGGCCTCCTCGTAGGCTTTCCGTGCATCGGCGATGGTGCCGAAGGGCTGGTCGTCCACCACGAGCTTGGCCTTGGTGACGTGGCCCAGCAGGATGAAGGGCACCCGGCTGGCGCGCATCAGGTCCAGGAAGGCGTTCTCCTGGTCCTCGTTGACGGCCACGACGGCACGGCCCTGCCCCTCCCCGAACAGGAAGGCATCGGCACGGACCTCGCTGTCGGTGACGATGTCGAAGCCGAGCCCGTTCACGAGGCCCATTTCCACCAGGGTCACCCACAGGCCACCGTCGCTGACGTCGTGCGCGGCGGAGAGGACGCCGGAGCGGATGAGCATGAGGAGCATGGTGTGCAGACGGGTCTCCTCCTCCAGGTCGAAGTAGGGCGCGGGCGACCGGCGGATGCCGTGGTGCCGCACCAGGTATTCGCTGCAGGCGATGTCGTCGGTGGAGCGGCCCAACAGGTAGATGAGCTCGCCCTTGCTGCGGAAGCCCAGGCCCATGCGCTTCCCGGCATCGTTGAGCACGCCGACCATGCCGATGGTGGGCGTGGGGAAGACCGGCACGGTGGAATCCGCGTTGACCGTCTGGTTGTAGAAGCTGACGTTGCCGCCGGTGACGGGGGTGCCGAGGGCGCGGCAGGCCTCGCCCATGCCGGCGATGGCCTCGCTGAACTGCCAGTACACCTCGGGGTCGTAGGGGTTGCCGAAGTTGAGGCAGTTGGTCACGCCGCAGGGGTCGCCGCCGCTGCACGCGATGTTGCGTGCCGCTTCGCACACGGCGATCATGGTGCCCTTGCGCGGGTCGGCGTGCACGTAGCGACCGTTGCAGTCCACGGTGACGGCGAGCGCCCGGCCCGTGTCGCGCAGGAGCACCAGCCCGGCATCGCTGGGGGCGTTGGTGCTCATGTTGTTGGTGCGCACCATGGTGTCATACTGTTCATACACCCACCGCTTGCTGGCGATGTTGGGGCTGGCCAGCAGGTCGTAGGCCACGGCGCGCAGGTCGTCGGGTTCGGGGACCTCGGCGCCGTTGAAGCGCCGGTTCTCGGCGAAGTAGGCGGGTTCCTTCACCGCCCGCTCGTACACGGGGGCGCCACCACCCAGCACGAGGCTTTCGGCGGGCATGGTGGCCACCACCCGGCCGTGCATGAAGTAGCGCAGCATGCCGCCCTTGCCCGCCGAAGCTCCCGGCATAGGCGCGGCCTCGGTGACGGTGCCGATCTCCACACAGTTCAGGTCCCACTTATCGAAGATGGCCTTCACCTCGGCCTCGCGACCTTTCTTCACCACCACGAGCATACGTTCCTGGCTTTCGCTCAGCAGGATCTCCCAGGCGCGCATGCCGTCCTGGCGGGTGGGTACGCGGTCCAGGTGGATGTCCATGCCGGTGCCGCCCTTGGCGCTCATCTCGCTGGTGCTGCAGGTGATGCCGGCGGCGCCCATGTCCTGCATGCCGATGATGGCATCCGTTCCCGCCAGTTCGAGCGAAGCCTCGAGCAGCAGCTTCTCCATGAAGGGGTCGCCCACCTGCACGGCGGGCAGGTCCTCCATACTGCTCTCGGTGATGTCCTTGCTGGCGAAACTGGCGCCGTGGATGCCGTCCTTGCCGGTGGCGCTGCCCACGATGAACACCGGGTTGCCGGCACCGTGGCTGGTGGCGCTGATCACGCGGTCGGTACGAACGATGCCCACGCTCATGGCGTTCACCAGCGGGTTGGTGGTGTAGCACGGGTCGAAGTACACCTCGCCGCCGAGCACGGGCACACCGAAGGCGTTGCCGTAGTCGCCAATGCCTTTCACGACGCCGCGCATGTGCCAGCGGCTGCGGGCCTCGGTGGCGATGTCGCCGAAGCGCAGGCTGTTGAGCTGGGCGATGGGGCGGGCGCCCATGGTGAAGATGTCGCGGTTGATGCCTCCCACGCCGGTGGCCGCGCCCTGATAGGGTTCGATGGCGCTGGGGTGGTTGTGGCTCTCGATCTTGAAGGCGCAGGCCCATCCGTCGCCGATGTCCACCAGACCGGCGTTCTCCTGTCCGGCCTCGGCCAGCAGTTTCGGCCCGGTGCGCGGCAGGGTCTTGAGCAGCCGTATGGAGTTCTTGTAGGAGCAATGCTCGCTCCACATGGCGCTGTAGATGCTCAGTTCGTTGAAGTTCGGCGTGCGGCCCAGGATGACCTGGATCCGTTCGAACTCCTCGGGCAGCAGTCCGAGCTTGCGGGCGGTCTCCACCCCTGCCGGGGCGGTATCGGGGTCGATCGTGGTGGTAGCCATGTGGGGTCGCCAAAGGTAACCGCCGTCCGGGCGGGGCCGTTCGGTGGAGCACCCATGGCGCGGGGTCCGCATCTACCTTGTGCCGCCATGTCCGGCCTGCTGCTCGCCACCGGCACCTCCGCCTTGCTGCTGTACCTCGGGCGGCGTATGTCCTTCTTCCGTGACGTGCCGGGCATCAACGGGCACGGACTGGTGTGGCTCTTCGGGCTCAAGCTGCTGGCCGGGGCGATCCTGTGGGTGGTGTACACGCAGGTGTATCCGGACCGGGCGACGGCCGACATCTTCAAGTACTTCGACGACAGTGCCGTGATGTACGCGGCACTGTGGGACCGGCCGATGGACTTCGTGCGGATGCTGACGGGCGTGGGCAACGACACGCCGTACTTCACCGAGCGGTACTACCACGTGATGAACAACTGGGTGCGGCAGTACGAGACCACGGTGTACAACGATTCGCACACCATGATCCGGCTCAACGCCGTGCTGCGGCTGGTGAGCCACGGTCACTACGGGGTGCACGCCGTGTATGCGAGCGCGCTGAGCATGGTGGGCCTGGTGGCCCTGCAGCGGGCGCTGGCGCCGTGGGCGCGCGGCATGGAGCGGGGACTGGCGGCGCTGGTATTCCTGTGGCCGAGCATGCTGCTCTGGCCGAGCGCTCCGCTGAAGGAGTGCCTGCTGCTGCCCGGGCTGGGCCTGTTCCTGTACGGCGTGCTGCCCGGTGCGGGGCGCCCTTCGTGGGCAGTGCTGGCGGGTGCGGTGGTGGGCCTGGGGGTGATGCTGGTGGTGAAATACTACGTGCTGATGTGCCTGGCGCCGGGCCTGCTGGCCCTGCTGCTGCAGCGGTGGATCGGTGGTCCGGTGCTGCGCCATGCCCTCTTCACCCACCTGGCGCTGCTGGCCCTGGTGCTGGCCTCCGGCACCCTGTTCCCCGGCCACGACGTGCTGGAGATGCTTCGGGTGAAGCAGCGGGACTTCATCAACATGGCCGTGGCGGCGCAAAGCGGCAGCCTGCAGCAGGTGCCGCCGCTGGGTGAAGGTGCGTGGAGCTTCGTGCGCAACGCCCCGCACGCCCTGGCCATGACCTTCCTCTCCCCTTTCCTCACAGCAGGCCGGGGCGCCGTGGGCCTGGCGGGCGCCGTGGAGAACGTGGCGCTGGTGCTGCTGCCGCTGCTGGCCCTGCGGTGGCACCGACCCTGGCGGACGATGGATGCCGGTGCGCTGATGTTCGCCGGTTCGTTCGTGCTCCTGCTCGCGTTGCTGATCGGATGGACCGTGCCCGTGGTGGGCGCACTGGTGCGCTACCGCATGCCCCTGCTCCCGTTCGTGGGCCTGATCGCCCTGCTGACCGTGGACCCCGACCGCCTGCCGCCTTTTGCGGCCCGCCTGATCCGCCCGCGATGAAACCGCTGCACGCCCTTCTGCTCCTGGCACCCCTTGCCGCCGGATGCTTCCAGAACAAGGAGGCCGACCTCGTGGTGCACAACGCCGTGATCCACAGCATGGACGAGGCGGGCACCGTGTACCAGGCCATGGCGGTGAAGGACGGGCGGATCCTGGAGCTGGGCCCGGAACGCGAGATCCTGAACCGCTACCGGGCGAAGGAACGCCACGACGCGGCCGGCCGCTCGGTGTACCCCGGCTTCATCGATGGCCATTGCCACTTCCTGGGCTACGGGCTCAACAAACAGAAGGTGGACCTGACGGGCACGCACAGCTGGCGCGAGGTGCTGGAACGCACCACGGCCTTCGCCCGCACGCATCCCGGGCCGGGCTGGCTGCTGGGGCGCGGCTGGGATCAGAACCAATGGGCCGATGCCGAGTGGCCGGACAACCGTGCGCTGGACTCCCTCTTCCCCGAGCGGCCCGTGCTGTTGCAGCGGGTGGACGGCCATGCCGCCGTGGTGAACAGTGCCGCCATGCGCGCCGTGGGGCTGGACACGGAGGCCGAGGTGGAGGGCGGCCTGCTGATGAAGCGGGACGGCCGCCCCACGGGGCTGCTGGTGGACAACGCGGTGAACGTCTTCCAGCGGGTGTTCGACGAGGCCGACGAGGCCACCAAGCGCAAGGCCCTGCTGGATGCGCAGGCCGACTGCTTCGCGGCGGGGCTCACCATGGTGTGCGATGCCGGGCTCGACACCGGCACCATCGCCCTGATCCGCCGCATGCAGCAGGAGGGCGTGCTGAAGATGCGCGTGTACGCCATGGTAGCCGATGCGCCGGGCAACCTGGACCACTTCGCCCACCACGGGGCCATCGATGATGAAAGGTTGAAGGTGAACAGCGTGAAGGTGTACGCCGACGGCGCCCTTGGCTCGCGCGGGGCCCTGCTGAAGGCGCCTTACAGCGACCAGCCGGGCCACCGTGGGCTGCAGCTCGCCACGCGCGCGCATTTCGCCGAGGTGGCCGCCTGGTGCATGGCCCACGGCTTCCAGATGAACACGCATTGCATCGGCGACAGCGCCAACAAGCTGCTGCTGGATGTTTACGGCGAGGTGCTGCACGGCACCAACGACCGGCGCTGGCGCATCGAGCACGCCCAGGTGGTATCGCCTGCGGACCGTCCGCTGTTCGCCCGGTACAGCATCATCCCCAGCGTACAGCCCACGCACGCCACCAGCGACGGGCCCTGGGCCGGGGAGCGGCTGGGGCCGGAACGCATCGCACACGCCTACGCCTACGAGGACCTGCGCCGGAGCATGGGGCTGGTGGCCCTGGGCACGGATTTCCCGGTGGAAGGCATCGATCCGCTGCAGACGTTCCGCAGCGCCGTGTTCCGCCAGACGCGCGACGGATGGCCCGAAGGCGGCTACCAGCCCGCGAACGCCCTCTCGCCGGCCGACGCCCTGCGGGGCATGACCATCTGGAACGCGCTGGCCAGCTTCACCGAGGACGAGCTGGGCAGCCTGGAACCCGGCAAGCGGGCCGACCTGACCGTGGTGGACCGCGACCTGGAGAAGGTCGATGCGGCGGGTGCACGACGGGCCCGGGTGGTGGCCACCTTCGTGAACGGTGAACGCGTGCACTGACCCGGGAACGATCCGGCCGGTGGCGCAGCCGTGCGATCAAACCTTGGGCCTACCTTGGTGTCCTTCCCGGCGTGCGGCCTTCCTACCGCCGAAAACACCATGACCACCCGGACACCACGAACCCGGACCGCAGCGCTGCTGTGCGCCACCCTTGTTCCTGCCATAGCCTTGGCGCAGAACCTGCCCATGGAGCAGTACTACAGCCCGGACGGCCACCAGTTGCTGCTGGGCGGGCAGCCGAGCACCGGGCTGTACGAGAAGGCCGTGATCCGCACCCTGAGCCTGCAATGCGCCCAGCCGAACTACTGGCAGCTGCTGGAGCAGAACTACCAAAGCCAAACGGACATCCTGGCCACCCTCACGGTGGACGGCACGGTTTACGACAGCGTGGGACTGCGCTTCAAGGGGCAGACGAGCTATTTCATGCTTCCGGCCAATGCGGAGAAGATGTCCTTCAACGTGACGATGGACCACACGGACCCCGACCAGGACCTGATGGGGTACAAGACGCTCAACCTGAACAACGCCTTTGAGGACGCGTCGTTCCTGCGGGAGGTGATCTACCTGGACCTGATCCGGGACCACGTGCCGGCCGCGAAGGCCAACTACGTGCACCTCGACATCAACGGGGCCAGCTGGGGCATCTACCCCAACGTGCAGCAACTGAACAAGGACTTCATCAGCGAATGGTTCCAGAGCAACGACGGGCACCGGTGGCGGGCGGACCGGCCGGACGGACAGGTGGGCGGTGGTGGCGGCGGTCAGTGGGGTGATGGCACGGCCGCGCTCAACGACCTGGGCCCCGACACCACCGACTATCAGGAGTACTACACGCTGAAGGGCACGGACCTGACGGCCAACCCGTGGGAGGCCCTGGTACGCACGTGCCAGAAGGTGGACGGGCTGCCGCAGGCACAGCTGTTCGACAGCCTGCCGAAATACCTGGACATCGACCGCACGCTGTGGTTCCTGGCCACGGAGATCGCCTTCGGGGACGACGACAGCTACGTGCACAAGGGGAAGATGGACTACTACCTGTATTGGGAGCCCCTCACGGGCCGCATGGTGCCGCACGAGTTCGACGGCAACAGCGTGATGAAGAACAACACGTTGAACTGGAGCCCCTTCTACCACGCGTCGAATGTGAACTTCCCCCTTCTGAACCGCCTGCTGTCGGTGCCTGAATGGCGGCAGCGCTACCTGGCGCACCTGCGTACGCTGATCACCGAGAAGATGCAAAGCGCCACCTTCGATGCCCTGGTGGACAGCTATGTCGCCCTGATCGACGCCGAGGTGCAGGCCGACCCCAAGAAGCTGTACTCATACAACAGCTTTGTGACGCAGGTGAACGCGCTGAAGACCTACATCGCCGACCGCCGCAACTTCCTGCTGGCGAACACCGAAGTGGCGCAGCCCGCACCGACGATCACGGCGGTGGAGCACCGGGTGGGGGGCACACCATGGCAGGCGCCCCTGGCCACGGAGAGCCCGCTGGTGCTCGCCACCGTCACCAGCGGCAACGGCATCTTCTCCGTACGGCTCCACCACGGCACAGGCTACGAGGGCACCTTCGTGCGGACGGAAATGTTCGACGACGGCTTGCACGACGACGGCGCCGCCGGCGACGGGGTTTACGCGGCCACCCTGCCCCCCTACGGTCCGAACACGGTGGTGCGCTACTATGTGGAAGCCATGGCGAACAACCCGGACCTGACGGCCGTGTACGCACCACCGGGAGCGGAACATGACGTGTACACCTACACCGTGCAGGTGGAAACCGCGGTGAGCTCGGTGGTCATCAACGAACTGATGAGCAGCAACAGCAGCACGGTGGCCGACAACGCCGGTGAGTACGACGACTGGATCGAGCTGTACAACGGCGGTGCGACGGCGGTGGACCTGAGCGACGGGTTCCTGACGGACGACGGCATGAACCTGTACAAATGGCGGATCCCGGCGGGATCGATCGTGCAGGCCGGAGGCTACATCACCTTCTGGGCGGACGAGGACCAGGACCAGGGCGATGGCCACACGAACTTCAAGCTCAGCGGGAGCGGCGAAGAGCTGTGGCTGGTGAACGCGGACAGCGCCGTGGTGGACCATGTGGTGTTCGGGGCCGTCCCCACGGACATGGGCTATGCGCGGGTGCCGAACGGCAGCGGTCCCTTCGTGGTGCAGGCACCGACCTTTGCGGCCAACAACGACCTGGGTGCAGCGGTACCTGAGGGCGACGCCATCACGGCGCTCGCGGCCTGGCCGAACCCGACCACCGGGGCCTTGACGGTGCGCAGCAGCGTGCCTTCGGACCTGGAGCTGCGGGATGCCACCGGCAGGCTGCTCTGGACCGGCCGCATCAACGGTACGGAGGAAATGGACCTCACCGGATGGCCGGCGGGAGGCTATGTGCTCCGGTCCTCGGACACGGGCGCGGCGCTGCGCGTGATGGTGCTGCACCATTGAGACCGCAGGCAGCGCCCCCTGCAGCGTCGGATACAACGCAGCATCCTGCTGCACGCTGCGCCGGGTCGCCATGCGTGGACCGCAGCATCGGTTCGCATGCGGAATTGTCGGTGACCGCCTGCCGCCCATGAGCGGACCTGCGCGCGGCCGGCTGCGACGCACCATCGCCGTTCGACCACCGGCAGGAGCACATACCGGGGCCGGGTGGACGCAGGGGTGAGGACCACAGGCGCGGCGCACACCTGGCCACAAGTCGGCCCCGAACGACCGCGAGGGTGCGCGGAAGGCGAGCCAAGCTCACACTTCCGCGCACCCTCGCAAGTCCGGGTCCCGGTCCTCATACCACTTCGCACTAAGGAGTAAGCCGATCGTTCCGTAGCACCGGCTACGCAACGACCCCGTCGTATCGTCCAGTGAAAAAATCCCTTCGCACCTCTAGCCTACGCCTTAATGCGAAATGGTATCAGTTCTTCACCGGAGCGGGCGCGGGTGCCACCTCCGCCTTGGGCTCCTCCTTGGGGCCCTGCACCAGGGTCATCTCGTTCACCAGGTGGCCGGCCCCGGCGAACTTGTCGATGGTCCAGAGCACGTAGCGGATATCCACGCTGATGGTGCGCTGCAGCTCGGGCTCGAAGGCGATGTCGCCGCTCATGGCCTCCCAGTTGCCGTCGAAGGCGATGCCGATGAGCTCGCCGTAGGCGTTCAGCACCGGGCTGCCGCTGTTGCCGCCCGTGATGTCGTTGTTGCTGATGAAGCAGGTGATCAGGTCGCCCTTTGCGTTGGCGTAGCGGCCGAAGTCCTTCTTGAGCAGCAGTTCCTTCTGGCGGGCGGGTACGATGAATTCATCGTTGGTGGGGTCCTCCTTCTCGAGCACGCCGCGGTAGGTGGTTTCGAAGCTGTAGAAGGCGGCATCCATGGGCACATAGCTGCCCACGGTGCCGTAGGTGAGGCGCATGGTGCTGTTGGCGTTGGGGTACCAGTTGCGACCGGGGTCCTTCTCGCGCAGAGCGGCCACCATCAGGCGGTAGCCCTTGTCGATGTCGGACTGCGGGGCATCGCTCATGGGGCCGATCACCCCGCGGAAGTGGGTGAGGCAGCTCTCCATGGCCTGGATGCCGGGATCCTTCTCCATGGCCTTCAGCGTGGGTTTGGCCAGGAAGGCGTTCAGGCGCGTACGGTCGGTGAGGAAGCTCTTGGCGAAGAGCGCCGCGGCCCAGGCGTTGAAGTCGCCCTTGAACTTGGTGGTAACGGTCTTGATCACACCCGGGTGCAGGGCGGGGTCCACATCGTCGTGGATGAGCTTGAACATGGCCGCGGTGACCTCCCGGTCGGTGGCGGGGTCGTAATCCTTCCAGAAATCCTCGGCCGCTGCTTGTGCGCGGGCCACTTGGGCGGCCACCTTGGCGGCATCTTTGCCGTCGGTGCGCAACTGGTTCAGCAGGCCGAAGAAGCGGAAGCCGAACACCACCACCTCACTGCCGAAGGCGGCTTCCTGCATATAGGTGCTGGCCTTCTCCACCTTGGCGCGTTCGCCGTAACCCTTGGCGAGCAGGTCGATGATCTCGCCATACTTGGTCTTGCGGTCGGGTGTGGCGTTCACCCAGGCCATCAACTCCTCCTCCTGGGCCTTCTTCTTGTCGTACACATGCAGGCGCTTGAGGCCGCGCTGCTGGCCGATGAAGTACTTCCAGTAGTTGCTCACCTGGGCGTGCTTGCTGGCGTATTTGATGCGCACGGCGTTGTCGGCGGCCTGGTGCTTCTCGTAGATGTCCAGTTTGGCACGACGCACCTTCACCCGGCTGGGCTGCTCCACGTCGAGGGCGAGCTTCACGCCGTGGCTGCTCAGGAAACGGTCGGTGCTGCCGGGGTAGCCCATCACCATGGCGAAATCGCCCTCCTTCACGCCGTTCAGGCTCACCGGGAAGTGGTGGGCGGGTTTGAAGGGGATGTTGGCCTCGGCGGGGTCGGCGGGCTCGCCGTCCGGGCCGGTATACACACGGAAGAGGCAGAAGTCGCCGGTGTGGCGCGGCCACATCCAGTTGTCGGTGTCGCCGCCGAATTTGCCGATGGCGCTGGGGGGCACGCCCACCAAGCGCACGTCGCGGTAGGTCTTGTACACGAAGAGGTAGAACTCGTTGCCCTCGAACATGGTCTTCAGGCTGGCGCTGATGCCCTTGGAAGCATCGGCGGCCTCTTTCTCCAGCCGCTGGCCCACTTCGGCGATCTTGGCCTGGCGGTCGCCCTCGCTCATGCCGTCGTTCAGCTCGGCGAGCACCGTGGCCGTCACTTCGTCGATGCGCTGCAGGAAGCTCACGTTGAAGCCGGCGGGCAGCTCGTCCTTGCGGGTCATGGCCCAGAAGCCGTCGGTGAGGTAGTCGTGCTCCACGCTGCTGAGGCCCTGCACGGCGTCATAACCGCAGTGGTGGTTGGTGAGGAAGAGACCCTCGGCGCTCACCATCTCGCCGCTGCAGAAGCCACCGCCCAGGCGCACCACGGCGTCCTTCAGGCCGCTGCGGTTGATGGCGTAGATGTCGTCGGCCGTGAGCTTGAAGCCGAGCTTCTGCATCTCGGCCTCGTTGATCTGCTTGAGCTTGTTGAGCATCCACATGCCCTCGTGGGCGGTGCTCAGGCCGGCGGTGAACACGATGCACGCCAGCAGGGACAGGAGTTTCTTCATGGTCGGGATAGGGGGTTCGGAGCGCAGGTAAAGGGGCCCAAAGGTAGCAGGATCGCCGTGCGGGGACGGACCGTTGGTGACCAACGGACGTGGATGTGACGGCCTACCGGGCGGCCGGCACGGGCCGCCAATCCGCGGGGAGGAGCAGGCTGTCGGCCTTCAGGGCGAAGGCCTTCAAGGCGGGTGGCACGCCGGTGCGGGCCAGGATGGACTTGTCGCGCGTGCCGCTCACCATGCGCAGGCGGGTGCTGGGGATGTCGGTCACGGGCCTGTCGTAACTGTCCTGCAACCCGAAGAAACCGATGGTTTCGGCCTCTCGGAGCAGGGTTTCCAGCACCTGGCGGTCCAACATGGCCTGGTGCATCCCGAGGCGCTCCACCTGGCCGATGCCTTCGTAGGTGGCATGGCCCGAGGCGTACACGTGGATGCGGTAGGCGGGGCAATGGCCCAGGCAGGGCGTGCGCTCCAGGCGGAAGAAGAGGCTGTCGGAGGCACTCCCGAAGCGCGGATCGCTTGGTGCGGTAGCGCCGTTGCCGGAGGCGTTGCGCCCGCCGCTGCAGGCCATCAGCAGGGCCAGGGGCAGCAGCAGGGCCGGTGCGCGCAGGGATCGCATGGGGTCGTTCAGCGGCGGCGGGCCTGCTGTTGTTGTTTCTGAAGCTCCTCCAGGCGCTGTTGCCACCGGCTCTTCTTGCGCGGGGTCTTCATGTTCTGCACCAACTGCGCCCGGATCTTGGCCTCGTCCACGAACCAGTTCTTCATCACCGTCATCTGAAGGATGCTGATGAGGTTGGCCAGCAGGTAGTAGTAGCTCAGCCCCGCGCTGAAGCTGTTCATGAAGAAGAGCATCATGATGGGGAACATCCAGATCATGAGCTTCATGCTCGGCATGCCCTGCTGTTGGGGCATCTGCTGCTGGTTGATCAGGGAGTACACGATGGTGCTGGCGGCCATCAGCAGGGTGAAGAGGCTGACGTGGTCGCCGTAGAACGGGATGGTGAAGGGCAGGTCGAGGATGCTGTCGTAGCTGCTGAGGTCGTCCGCCCACAGGAAGGCCTTCTGCCGCAGTTCGATGCTGCTGGGGAAGAAGCGGAACATGGCGTAGAGGATGGGCAGCTGGATGAGCATGGGTACGCAGCCGCTGGCGGGGTTGACGCCGGCCTTGCGGTAGAGGTCCATCACGGCCTGCTGCTTCTTGAGCGGGTCGGCGTCCTTGTGCTTGGCGTTGATGGCGTCCATCTCGGGCTTGAGGGCGCGCATCCGGGCGCTAGCGACGAAGTTCTTCCAGGTGAGGGGCATCAGCAGCAGCTTGATGGCGATGGTGAGCACCAGGATGATGATGCCGTAGCTGAGCTGGAAGCGGTCCAGGAAGTTGAAGATGGGGATCACCAGCCAGCGGTTCATCCAACCGAAGATGCCCCATCCCAGGTCGATGATGCGATCGAACTGGTCGATGCCGGTGCGGCGCAGGGTGTTGTAGTGGTTGGGGCCCAGGTAAAGGCGCATGGGCAGTTCCACGGTGGCGGCACGGCCCTGGTCGAAGAAGAGCTTGGCATGGAAGTGCTTGGTGAAGGCGGTGTCGGCCTCGGCCCAGGCCACGGACACCTCCGAGCCGCTGCCGCTGAAGCCCTTGTCGCTCACCATGGCCACGGTGAAGAAATCCTGCTTGAAGGCCACCCAGTTGGTGCGGCCCTGGAGCTTGGTGGCGTCCTCCTCCTTGGTCTCGCTCAGATAATCGCGGTCGTCGTTGAAGTACTTGTAGTAGATGCTGCTCTTCTGCCGTTCGGAAGGCAGGTGCTTCTCGTGAGGCTGGCCGTACAGGTCCCACTGGAAGAAGAGGCTCGCCGGGTCCACTTCCTGCTCCAGGCCCACCAGCTTCAGGTCCGTGTGCAGGAAATGGCCGGTGCTGTCCAGACGGTAGGTGAGCAACAGGTACTTGGCGGGATCGGTGGTGGCGGCCTTCAGCTCCACGGCGCCGGGGCCCAGTTGGCGCGGTGTGAAGTGCAGGTCGGCCGTGCTGATGTCGAGGTTGCCCAGGAAGAAGCGGTAGGCGTAGGTGCCGGTGTCCGGGTCCTGCAGCAGCACCGGCTTCCCGGTGTAGGTGCGGAAGTCCTTCAAGCGGATCACCTCCGGGCGGCCGCCGTGGGTGTTGATGCCGATCTGCAGCTTGTCGTTCTCGATCAGCACCTGCCCGGCGGTACCGCTCACCGCGGAGTGGAGGATGCCGTAGCGCTGCACCAGGGCCAGGCGCTTCAGGCTGTCCACGTTCACGCTGTCGCGCAGGCTGTCGGGCACGGCGGCCAGCAGGGCGTCCACCGGCGCGGCCACAGGCTCCACCCGCGCCGTCCGCGCGGCCTCGGCGGCCGTCTTTTCAAGTTCGAGCTGGGCCAGGCTGTCCTGCTCGCGTTGGGCGCGGGCGATCTCCTCCTGGCTCGGCGCGGTCCACACCGTATAGCCGATGAGGATGGCGGCGATGAGGGAGAAGCCGATGATCGAGTTGCGGTCCATCAAGATGCGCCGGACGGGAGGGGGCGCCGTTCGCGGGGCGGCAAAGATAGCCGGACGGCCGATGCGGGCCGGATGCACGCGGGACGGCCCCGCCCCACGCCGGGCCGACGCGCTCCCCTCCCACCCTGCGAACAAGAAGGGCCGCCCCGGTCAAGGAGCGGCCCTTCGCCTGGATGGTCCGATCAGCTTACTGGCGCACCAGCCGCTGGGTGTGAAAGCGGCCGTTCACGCGCACGTTCACCAGGTACACCCCGGGGGCCAGGGCGCTCAGGTCCATGGTGTGCACGAAGGCACCGCCCGGCGCGGCGATCTGCTGGGTGCTCACGCGCTTGCCGAAGATGTCCAGCACCTCGATGTCCATGCGCTCGGCGGCGGCGATGCCGTCGAAGGCCACGTTCACCACCTCCCCGCGGTTGGG
>JABWBQ010000048.1 GCA_013360395.1 Flavobacteriales bacterium | reverse complement strand
CACCGTTGCGCGAACGCGGCAGCACCCGCCACAGCGGCCCCAGGGCGACGACGGCCTTTTCCAGCGCGCCGGGTCGGGCCAGCCGCAGTTCGGCCTGGTGCTTCCGGTAACCGCCGAAGACCTCGTCGGCCCCGTCGCCGCTCAAGGCCACGGTGACGTGCCTGCGGGTGGCGCGGCACAGCAGGAAGGAGGGCAGGGCGCTGCTGTCGGCGAAGGGCTCGTCGATGGCCTGGAGGAAGTCCGGGTAGGCCGCGGCCAGGTCGTCGCGCGTGAGCCGGAAGGTGTGGTGGTCCGAACCGATGTGGCGCGCCACGGCCTCGGCATGCGCGCTCTCGTCGAAGTAGGGGTCGTCGGCATAGCCGATGCTGAAGGTGCACAGGTCGGGCTTGTGGCGGCGTGCCAGCGCGCTCACGATGCTGCTGTCCAGGCCGCCGCTGAGGAAGGTGCCCACGGGCACATCGCTCACCAGGCGGCAACGCACGGCACCGTCCAGCAGTTCGCGCAAGCGTGCGGCGGGATCGGGCGGCAAGGGGGTTCGGGCGGCGGCCCCCACCAGGTCGTACCAGCGTTCACGCTGCACGCCGCCGGGGCCCACGCGCAGGAGCTCCCCGGGTTCCAGCTTGTGCACCCCTTGCAGGATGCTGTCCGGCGCGGGGATGTAGTGGTAGGTGAAGTATTGCCGCAGGCTCGCGGGATCGAGGGCGCCGGGAGCGCCAAGGGCTTGCAGGGCCCGCAGTTCGCTGGCGAAATGCAGGGTGCCGCCGTGTTCGGTCCACAGCAGGGGCTTCACCCCGAAGCGGTCGCGGGCCACCAGCAGGGTGTCGTCCTCCGCATCGTGGATGGCCAGGGCGAAGAAACCGTTGAGCTCCTGGAGGAAGGACCCGCCCATCAGGGTGTACAGGCGCAGCACCACTTCGGTGTCGGTGCGGCTGCGGAACCGGTGGCCCTGCGCTTCCAGGCCGGCGCGCAGCTCGGGGAAGTTGAACACCTCGCCGTTGAAGGCCATGGTGTACCGGCCTCCTTCGTCGGTGAAGGGCTGGTGCCCGGCGGCGGAGGTGTCGATGATGCTCAGGCGGCAGTGCCCCAGCAGGGCGCGCCCCGCCCGGTACAGGCCGCGGTCGTCAGGTCCCCGGTGCGCGAGGCGGTCCAGTGCCGTCGCCATGCGGTCGCCCGCCGGCGGCCCGCTCCCCAGGTGGTAGGATCCGGCGATGCCGCACATAGGGGAAAGCTGGATGAGGAAAGCTGAAAGGGGAAAGCTGAAAGGGGAAAGTGGGAACGGATCCCCGTTCGGGCCCTCGGCTTTCAGCCTGCCGCGCTACAAATGGATCACTTCGCCGTAGGCGGCGGCCGCGGCCTCCATGATCGCTTCGCTCATGGTGGGGTGCGGGTGCACGGTCTTGATGATCTCGTGGCCCGTGGTCTCCAGCTTGCGGATGCTCACGCACTCGGCGATCATTTCCGTGACGTTGGCCCCGATCATGTGGGCGCCCAGCAGTTCGCCGTACTTGGCGTCGAAGATCAGTTTCACGAAGCCGTCCTTGTTCCCCCCGGCGCTGGCCTTGCCGCTGGCGCTGAAGGGGAACTTGCCCACCTTGATGTCCAGGCCCTTCTCCTTGCACTGCTTCTCGGTCATGCCCACGCTGGCCACCTCGGGGCTGCAATAGGTGCAGCCGGGGATGTTCCCGTAGTCCAGCGGTTCGGGGTGGTGCCCGGCGATCTTCTCCACGCAGAGGATGCCTTCGGCGCTGGCCACGTGCGCCAGGGCCTGGCCGGGGGTCACGTCGCCGATGGCGTAGTAGCCGGGGATGTTCGTGGCCTGGAACTCGTTCACCTTGATCTTGCCCTTGTCCGTGGCGATGCCCACTTCCTCCAGGCCGATGCCCTCGATGTTGGGGGTGATGCCCACGGCGCTCAGCACGATGTCGCACTCGATCTTGGTCTCCCCCTTGGCGCTCTTCACCGTCACCACGCAGCCCTTGCCCTTGGTGTCCACATGGGTCACTTCGGCCGAGAGCATCACGTCGATGCCCTGCTTCTTGAAGCTGCGCTCCAGTTGCTTGCTCACCTCCTCGTCCTCCACGGGCACCACGTTGGGCAGGAATTCCACCAGGGTCACCTTGGTGCCGATGGCGTTGTAGAAGTAGGCGAACTCGCTGCCGATGGCGCCGCTGCCCACCACCACCATGCTCTTGGGCTGGTCGGCGAGCACCATGGCCTCGCGGTAGCCGATGATCTTCTTCCCATCCTGCTTCAGGGCGGGCAGTTCGCGGCTGCGGGCACCGGTGGCGATGATGATGTGCTTGGCCTCCAGCACCTGCTTCTTGCCGTCGGTCCCGGTGACCTCGAGCTTGCGGCCCGGCAGCAGTTTGCCGGAGCCCATGATCACGTCGATCTTGTTCTTCTTCATCAGGAACTGCACGCCCTTGCTCATGCCGTCGGCCACGGCCCGGCTGCGGGCCACGATGGCCTTCATGTCGGGCGTGCCGCCGCTCACGGTGATGCCGTAGTCCTTGGCGTGGTTGATGTACTCGAACACCTGGGCGCTCTTCAGCAGGGCCTTGGTGGGGATACAGCCCCAGTTGAGGCAGATGCCGCCAAGGCTCTCACGTTCCACCACGGCGGTCTTCAGGCCCAGCTGGCTGGCGCGGATGGCGGCCACATAACCTCCGGGGCCACTGCCCAGTACGATCACATCATAGCTCATGGGAGAGGGGTGCGTTTTGAAGGGGCGAAGGTAGGGCCGGCGGGGCGATCGGGATGCTTATCCGGACCGGTCGCTGTGATCTACTTTCGCCACCATGGCCAACAACTTCCTGCCGGACGACTCCGGTTCCACCGAACGCCCCGACATGCTCACCGGCTTGGGGATCCTGAGCTTCATCAACTGCGGGCTCTTCCTGGTGATCTACGCCATCGGCCTCTTCGTCACCCTCGGCATGCGGGCCGTTCCCGAGCAGGAGTTCATGGCGCAGATGCACGAGCAGATGGCGGGCATGCAGGACATGATGGGGGAGGACGGCGTGGCGGCCTTCGAAGAACTGCTGCCGTTGATGTACCGGGGCGGGGCGCTGCTCATGGGTCTGTTCCTGCTGCGCACCATCGCCCGCCTCATCGGCGCCGTGCGGATGTGGCGCGGCCAGCGGCAGGGTTTTCACATCTACGCGGCCGCCCAGGTGGTGGGCATCTTCCTCCCGCACGTGGTGCTGCCTTGGAAATACCTCGGCCTGTTCGGCCCCCTGTTGGCCCTGGCGTTCGTGGCGCTTTACGGCAGCCAGTTGAAACGCATGCGCTGAAGGCATCCCCATGCGCGGCATGGTCCCGGTCCTGCTCCTGGCGGTCGTCGCGCTCTCCGGCTGCTTCACGGTGCGCAGCACGGCGCGCTTCGCGTACGCCAAGGTGGACGCCAGCACCTTCGCACAACTGATGGCCGACAGCGCCGACCATGTGCTGATCGACGTGCGCACCCGCGCCGAGCATGCCCGGGCGCACCTGCCGGGCGCCATCAACCGCAGCTTCCTCTCGTTGCGCTACGGCCGGCTGGTGCGGGACATCGACCGTTCCAAGCTGGTGCTTCTCTACTGCCACACCTGCCACCGCAGCCCCCTGGCCGCCCGGCGCATGAAACGGATGGGCTTCCGCCGCGTGGTGGACCTGGAGGGCGGCTTCCGGCGCTGGAACGGCCCCACCACCCACACCCCATGATCCGCCTTCCGCTGCCCCTGCTGGCCCTGCTGGGCCTGAGCCTGCCCGCCGCCGCACAGCTCCGGCGCGCCGCACCGCCCGCGCCCTTCACCATCGGGGTCGTGGAAACGGTCCACAGCGCCGTACTGGGCGAGGACCGCGTGCTCAACATCGCCCTGCCGCCGGGCTACCACCCGGACAGTGCGGCCCGCTACCCGGTCATCTACGCCCTCGATGGGGGCGCCGACGAGGACTTCATCCACCTGGCCGGGCTGGTGCAGTTCGCGGCCTTCCCCTGGGTGGAGTGGCTGCCGCCCTCCATCGTGGTGGGCATCGCCAACGTGGACCGCAAGCGCGACCTCACCTTTCCCACCACCGTGGCCCGGGACAAGGCGGACTATCCCACCACCGGCGGCAGCGCGGCCTTCCAGCGATTCCTGGGCGAAGAGGTGCTGCCCTTCGTGGACAGCCTGTACCGCACCGATGGGGCACGCACGCTCATCGGCCAGTCGTTCGGGGGGCTCTTCGCCGCCGAGCTGCTGCTGGAACACCCCGGCCTTTTCGACCGCTATGTGATCGTGAGCCCCAGCATGTGGTGGGACAACGGCTCGTTGCTCCAGGCGGACCCCGCCTTCCTGCGCGACACCGTACAGGCCCCGGAGGCGGTGTTCGTGGCGGTGGGCGAGGAGGGGGCCGAGATGGTGGACGGTGCCAGGCGCCTGGCCGCGCTGGTCGGCAGGTCCCCGAAAGTGCGTGTGGAATGCCGCGAGCTCAAGGGGCACGACCACGGCACCATCCTGCACCAGGCCGTGCTGGACGGCATTCGCTGGCTGAAGGGGCGCTGAACGGTCAGCTCCGCACGGCGATGCCGCTGATCTCCACGTTCACCCCGCGCGGCAGGCCCTTCACGGCCACGGCCTCGCGGGCGGGCGGCGTGTCGCCAAAGTAGGTGCCGTACACCTCGTTCACGGCGGCATAGTGCGCCATGTCGCTCATGAAGATGGTCACCTTCACCAGGTGCTCGTAGCCCATGCCGGCCGCCTGGAGCAGGGCCCCCACGTTGTCCATCACCTTCCGGGTCTCGGTGGCGATGTCGGCGGTGTGCAGGTTCCCCTGCGCGTCCAGCGCGATCTGTCCGCTGAGGTAGAGGGTGTCCCCGGCCAGGATGGCGGGTGTGTAGGGGGCGAGGGGTTTGGCGGCGTCGGGCGGAAGGATGGCGGTCTTCATGGCAAGTGCGTTGCGCGTTGGTAGTGTGCGTTCCGTGTTGGCTGTGGCCAAAGGTGCTCTTGTCCCGCTGAACACACAACCCGCAACCCGCCAACCCGCAACCCGCCAACGCGCAACCCGCAACACGCCAACACGCCAACACGCAACACGCAACAGCCCAACACGCCAACAAACCAACCCACAACCACCCGACATGGCCGCCCAACGCGCAACAGCCGGCGGGGTACCTTTGCACTCCCATGAAGGAACGTCCCCTCATCCTGGTCACCAACGACGACGGCATCTTCGCTCCGGGCATCCGCGCCCTGGTGGAGGAGGTGCGTGCCTTCGGTCGGGTGATGGTGGTGGCGCCGGACAAGCCCCAGAGCGCCATGGGGCATGCCATCACCATCCACAGCTTCCTGCGGCTCAACACAGTGGCTTATCTGGACGACCTGGAGGCGTGGAGCTGCAGCGGTACGCCGGTGGATTGCGTGAAGCTGGCCATCTACAAGCTTTTGGAGGGACGCAAGCCCGACCTGCTCGTCAGCGGCATCAACCACGGGGCGAACATCAGCATCAACGTGCTGTACAGCGGCACCATGAGCGCGGCGGTGGAGGGGGCCATGGAAGGGGTGCCCAGCATCGGCTTCAGCCTGATGGACCACAGTATGGAGGCCGATTTCGGGCCGGTGCGGCCGGTGGTGCGCCGGGTGGTGGACAATGTGCTGCGGCATGGCCTGGCCCACGGCTCGTGCCTCAACGTCAACGTACCGCGCACGCGCGGGGAGGGGCTCCGGGGCATGCGTGTGTGCCGCCAGGCGCGGGCCAACTGGAACGATGCGTTCGAGACGCGCCACGACCCCGGTGGCCGCGAATACTACTGGCTCAAGGGCGAGTTCAACAACGGGGACCACGGGGAGGACACCGACGTGTGGGCCGTCAACAACGGGTTCGTGAGCATCGTGCCCACCCAGTTCGACATGACGGCGCACCATGCCATCGCCGAGCTGAACACCTGGGACCATGGCCTGGAATGACCGCACCGTGGGACTGGTGACCGGTCTGCTGGCACCGTTGGCGGGCTTCCTCATCTACGGCCTGCTGTATGTCAACGTCATCCGTCCGCACCACGACCTGGGTTGGTTCGTGCAGGACCTCTTCCTGGGCACACGGCGCTACCAGGCCCCGGTGCTCAGCCTGTCGCTCCTGGCCGATGTGCCGTTGTTCTTCTGGTTCGACCGCAAGGGGCGGGTGGAGGCCATGCGCGGCGTGGTGACCGCCCTGTTCATCCACGGTGCGGTGATCGTGGCGCTGTGGATATGAGCCGGCGCGTGTACATCATCGCCGGGGAGGCCAGTGGCGACCTCCATGCGGCCAACCTGGTGAAGGCGCTGCGCCGCGACCATCCTGAGGTGGAGCTGCGCGGCTGGGGCGGCGACCGCATGGCAGACGCCGGGGTGGAGGTGGTGAAGCACATCCGCGAGCTGGCCTTCATGGGCTTCGCCGAGGTGTTGCTCAACCTGCGCACCATCCTGGGCAACATCGCCGCGTGCAAGGCCGACATCGCCGCCTGGCGCCCCGATGCCTTGGTGCTGGTGGACTACCCGGGCTTCAACCTGCGGATCGCCACCTACGCGCGCACGCTCGGCATCCCGGTGCTGTACTACATCAGCCCCCAGGTCTGGGCCTGGAAGGCCGGACGTGTCAAGCGGATCCGCCGCGACGTCACCGGGATGTGCGTCATCCTGCCGTTCGAGCGTGCGTGGTATGCCGAACGCGGCATGGACGTCACCTTCGTGGGCCATCCCCTGCTGGACGCCATCGCCGAGGAGGAGGCCCGGCCGGCCGCACCCGTGCCCGGGACCGACGGACGCCCGGTGATCGCCCTGCTTCCGGGCAGCCGCCGCCAGGAGGTGGAACGCATGCTGCCGGTGATGCTGGAGGCGGCGGCGGGCGTGAAGGACCATCAATGCGTGGTGGCCGCCGCCCCCGCGCTCGACGATGCGGTGTACGCGCCGTTGCTGGCCGGACGACCGGCCCTGGTGGTGCGCGACCGCACCTACGCACTGCTGCGGCAGGCACGCGCGGCCCTGGTCACCAGCGGAACGGCCACCCTGGAAACGGCCCTCTTCGGAGTGCCCGAGGTGGTGTGCTACGGCGGCAGCGCGGTCAACGTGTGGCTCGCCCGCCGCCTGGTGAAGGTGCCGTTCATCTCCCTGGTGAACCTGATCATGGACCGCGCGGTGGTGCGCGAGATGATCCAGCAGGACCTCACCCCGGAAGCTTTGGGCGCCGAGCTGGAACGGTTGCTGCACGATGCGCCCTATCGCGCAGCGATGCAGGCCGACCTGGCCCTGCTGCGTGAACGGCTGGGCGGACCGGGGGCCAGCGCGCGAACCGCCGCGCAACTGTGGAAAATTCTGGACCGCCGCCCCTGAGGGCCGTCCGCGGGCCGGGTACTTTCGCCCTCATGCGCGTGATCGGCACCGTGCTGGGCCTGGCCATGGTCCTTCAGGGCACGGCCCAGTTCCAGGAGGTCCAGGTGGCCGTGTTGTACGGCAAGGGCGTTCGCAGCGCCACCGTCATGGGCACGCGCGGCAACGTGGCCATCCTGGCCGACGGACGGCAGGTGGGGGAGCTGGCCCCCAACGACGGCCTGCGCCTTACCTGGGAGGACGGCCGGTTGGTGGGGCGCTCCCTGGCGGCCCGCTACACCGCCCGCGAACGCATCACGCTGCGGGCGCCGGCCGGTGGAGGGATCCGCCTGCGGGCCGTGGTGCCCAAGCTGCCCGAACGGGTGTACAACGGCATGCTCGATGTGCGCGCCGTGGAGGGCGAGCTGCGGTTCGTGAACGAGGTGCGCCTGGAGGATTATGTCGCCGGCGTGGTGGAGAGCGAGGCCGGAGCGCAGCAGGCCCCCGAGTATTACAAGCTGCAGGCCGTGAGCTGCAGGACCTACGCCCTGGCCAACGCACGAAAGCATGCGGCGGAAGGCTTCGAGCTGTGCGACCAGGTGCATTGCCAGGTGTACAAGGGCCGGGCCATGCACGCGCCCATCACCGAGGCGGCCCAGGCCACTCGCGGCATGGTGGTGGTGGATGCATCCATCCGGCTGATACACGCCACCTTCCACAGCAATTGCGGGGGCGAAACGCTCAACGCCGAGGACTTGTGGAGCAAGCCCGAGCCTTATCTCCAGGCCGTCACCGACAGCTTCTGCCTGGCGCAGCCGCACGCCACCTGGTCCATGGCCATCCCCAAGACCGAGTGGCTCGGGTACATGGAACGCAAGCACGGCCTGCGCACGAACGACCCCGCCGTGCTGTCCGAACTGCTGGCGCACGAGCCCCGATGCCGCGGGCTCTACCTCAATGCGCACGCGCCGTTGGTGCCGCTCAAGCAGCTGCGCGAGGACTGGAAGCTGCGCAGCACCTATTTCACCGTGCGCACCGTGGGCGACCAGGTGTTGCTCGACGGGCGGGGCTTCGGCCATGGGGTGGGCCTCTGCCAGGAAGGTGCCATGGAAATGGCCCGACGGGGCATCCCCTTCACCGACATCCTGCACCACTACTACAACGACGTCCACCTGATCGACCTGAGCCACCTGGACTTCTTCCGGGATGAAGGACGGTGACCCGCTCGTCGAAGGAAATTGACGTGCGTCGACGAACAGGATAGTTTTGACGACCAAACCAAAGAACGACCGCATGGTGAAGAACCTTACCCTGTTGGCCTCCGCATCCCTGTTGTCCGCCTCCCTGCACGCCCAGGTGTCGATCGGCCTGGCGGAGATGCCGGCGGCGGGCGATGCCCTGAGGCTGACCCAGGCCAACCTGAACCTCTTCATCAACTACGCGCAGACCGGTCCGGGGCACACCTGGGATTTCTCGAACCTGCAGTCGGTGGATGAGGATACCACCAACTACCAGACGGTGGCCTCTACGAACATCGTGTACGCCCTGGTCTATGCGGACATCTTCTTCAACCCCAACCGGGCCAACCATGCCACGGCCGGGGTGGACATCCCGTTCTACCAGCAGCTTCCCATCGCCGATCCGTACACCTTCCTGTACCGCAGCAACACCGAGTACCGGAAAGTGGGCTTCGGCGCCGAGCTGGCGGGCATCCCGGTGCCGATCACCTTCAGCCAGCAGGATGTGATCTATGAGCTTCCGCTGAACTACGGCGACGCGAGCACGTCGAATTCGGCCTGGAACGTGAGCCTTCCGAACCTGGCCTACTACGGATACCAGCAGACCCGTACCAACGAGGTGGACGGCTGGGGCACCATCACCACGCCGGCGGGCACCTTCGACGCGCTGCGGGTGAAGACCACCCTCGCCGGCCGTGACACGATCAATGTGGACACGCTGGGGGTCGGCTTCGCGATCGACCGGCCGGTGGTGCGCGAGTACAAATGGCTTACCCCGGGCCTGCGCGTACCGGTGCTGCAGGTGAACACCACGCAGATCTTCGGCTTCGAGGTGGTGACGGCGATCCTCTTCCACGACGAGCCGCGCAGTATCACCGTGGAGCAGCCCCTCGCGGCCAGCCTCTGCCCGGGCAGCACCCTGGACATCACGTACAGCGAGACCGGCGTGTTCAACACCGGCGGCCTGTTCATCGATGCCAACGAATTCATCGTGCAGTTGAGCGACGCCGCCGGTGATTTCACGAACGCCGTGGACATCGGGCAGGTGACGGCCACCACGGGCGGCACCATCGCGGTGACCATCCCGGCGAACACGCCTCCCGGCACGGGCTACCGTATCCGGATCGTCTCCACCAGTCCCGCCTTCACCGGCGAGGACAACGGCTTCGACATCACCATCGACAATACACTGCCGCTGGCCACGGTGGTCGCCATGGGTCCCACCACCTTCTGCGCCGGCGGCAGCGTCACGCTGGACGGCAGCTCCGGTGGCGGGCTGGACTACCAATGGCAGCTGGACGGCGTGGACATCGCCGGGGCCACCTCGGCGACCCTGGTGGCCGATGCGCCGGGTGACTACACCGTGACGGTGCTGAACCTCTGCGGCGCGGACGTTTCCGACCCGCTGACGGTGACGGTGAGCGCACCGCCCATCACGCCGGGCGTTCTCGCCTCGGACACCACGGTGTTCTGCGAAGGCGGCTCGGTGCTGCTGGTGGCCGACCTGATCGCGGGGGTCACCTACACCTGGACCATGGACGGCATCGTGGTGCCCAATGCGGACACCAACCAGCTGTCGGTGACCACCTCCGGCCTGTACACGGCATCCGTGACCGATGGCCAGGGCTGTTCCAGCGCCTCCGGCGATACCATCGCGATCATTGTGAACACCCCGCCGGCCGAACCGGTGATCACCCAGGTGGTGGACACCCTCTTCGCCTCGGGCGGTGGCGCCTTCCAATGGTATGTGGACGGGCAGCCGATCGTGGGCGCCACGGACAGCTGGTACGTGCCCATCGCCAGCGGGGCTTACACCGTCACCGTCACCGACGGCAACGGCTGCAGCAGCACCTCCCAGCCTTACACCTACGTCTTCACCGCAGTGCCGGCAGGGCACGTCGTGACCATGCGTGCCTGGCCGAACCCCACCACGGGCCCGTTGCACGTGGAAGGTCTCCACGGCGTGCGGTACATGGTGACCGATGCGAGCGGTCGCCTGTTGCTGGAGGGCCAGGCCCTCGGGAACCCGGCGCTGCTGGACCTTGGTGCCCTGGCCCCTGGGCTGTACGAGCTGCGCACCGCCGACGGCGCGGTGCTGCGCATCGTGCGGCAATGAACGGACGCCGCTGCCTTCGGACGCCCCCGGCCATCGGCCGGGGGCGTCCGCTTTCCGGGGGGCGTGCACGATCCCCGGTTGATGATCCCCGGCCGGGGCGATCGCGATCGGCATACGGTTTTCATTGCTTGCGGCGTTGGAACATCCGGCATGAGGACCGTTCGATGGACTTTCCCCTGGGTCATGCTCGGCGTGGCCCCGGCCGTGCCGGCCCAGCCTGCGGGTTTCGATCCGGCCCTGGCGCGCGACCTGAGCGCGTTGTGCACCACGCACACCTTCCGCGACCTGTACGGCTCCGATGCGGCCATCCTGCCCGAGGGGTACGAACGGCTCCACACGTCCGAGCCCCGGGGCATGGACAACCTGTTCCAGGTGTTCAGGAAAGGGGCGATGGGGGTCATCGAGGTGCGCGGTTCCACCGCCGACCCGCTGAGCTGGATGGAGAACGTGCATGCGGCCATGCTGCCCGCCATCGGCACCGTGGTGGTGGACGGCCGGCCGTTCGACTACCACTTCGCCGACGACACGGCCGCCGCCGTGCATGCAGGCTACACCCTGGGAGTGGCGTTCATCGCCGACGAAGTGGAGGAGCAGCTTCGTGCACTGGACCGCGAGGGCGTGCACGACATCGTGCTCACCGGGCACAGCCAGGGCGGGGCGCTGGTGCAGCTGCTGCGGGCGTACCTGGAGCACCGGCCGGTGGACCGGGTGCCGGCGCGGGTGCGCTTCCGCACCTACGCGTTCGCCAACCCGATGGTGGGGAACGCGGCCTTCGTCCGGGAGTACGAGCGCGCGTACTGCAGCTCGGGCACCAGCTTCAGCATCATCAACCCCGAGGATCCCGTGCCGGGCATGCCGCTGGCCTTCCACGACCACCGGATCTTCTCGGCCGCCACGGTCAACGGAATGGTGTCGGGCCAGGATGGGTACGACATGCGAAGCCTTGCGCGCAGTGCGCTGTTCCGCATGTTCCGGGGCACGGTGACCGATCTGGCCCAGTACATATCCGCCTCGGTGGAGAAGCGCATCGCCAAGCCCGTGGGCGAGGTGCGGCTGCCGCCCTATCGCGAGGAGATGAACTACACGCCGATGCCAGGCCGCGTCGCGCTGGAGCCCTTCCCGTACCCGCTGATCCTGCGTGACAGCACCATCCTGACGAACGATTCGATCATGCGGGCCAACCCGCGGGATGCCCAGGGCGTGTTCCTCAACAAGGACCTTTACCGCCGGGCACCCGGCTTCTTCCAGCACAAGCCGTACAACTACCACGTGGCCATCCTGCGCCGCTGGTTCCCCGAGCGGTATTCCGCCCTGCGGGTCAAGGTGCTGCCGGAGAACCTCTAGTGGCCGGCACAAGATCGCCCTCCGGGTCCCGCGAAGGTCTGGCATCCTCGAGCTGATGCGCGACCCTTCCGGACCGCCCCGCCTAGCGCGGCCCCGGAATGCGCCGTTCGCGGCCAACCTCGGTTCGCAGGAGCTGGATGATCGATGGAAGATGGTGAACTTCGCCAATGTTGGATACACCGCATGGGCGAACGCAAGGTCAGCATCACACAGGAGGGTCGCTCGGGCTCCGTCACCTACGCGGAGGACGATGGCCGCATCAACGGGTGGTGGGAGTTCGGGGGTGGGGATGCCGTGACCTTGATCAGCATGGGCAGCCGTGAGGAATGGCGGACGGGTCATGCCTGGGCACTCGGGCAACGCGCGGCGATCCTCTCCTTCGTGGCCGGTGAGGTGATCCGCCAGCAAGCGCCCGGCTGCCGTGCGGAGGTCGATGAGGAAAGCGGTCTGATCACCGTGTACCAAGGTCCGGCCCAAGCGGAACGGAAGGCCATCGCTCCGGGGACCGCACCCGCATCACCGGCTGCGCGAAAGGCGGAGGCTGCGGCCTTCGTGCGGCGTTTCACCAAGATCAAAGCCATGTTCGGGGTCGTTGTGCTTGCGGCTGCGCTCCTTGTCGGCGCGGTGTACTGGCTCGGGAAGAAGGTGCTCACCGTCGCGTCGGCAAGCTCCATGCCCATTGGCGAATGCTTCCGCACCGACCACCACATCGCCACGCTCCTTCAGTCCACCGATCCGCATCTGCCCGAGATCACCGGCCGCGGTGCCAAGACCACCACGACCGTCAGCCTCCTGCTCATCCCGACCGACGGCTCGGCGCCGCACCAGCTCCTGATCGGCGAAGGGTTCCGTTCGGAGCAGATCCGGATGGCCAGGATCCTGGGCAATGAAGGACGGGTGCTCTGGTTCGATGTGAACGGCCTCGGCGGGGCGGACCTGGAGCGCCATGTGCTGTTGGACCCGTCGGAGATCCGCGATCCACAGGTGCCCAGGTCGGGATCGCCGTTCCCGCCCGGCCCGGACAACTACCTGTCCGCGGGCTTCATCCCGGCGGACGGGCTGTGGTTCGGCCTGCATGCCGCGGAAGAGCTGCAAGTGGAGTTTGCGCCGGGGAAGTTCGTGCGCAAGGTGGTGTCGCAGGAGGACAGGAGGCGGATGCGGCGCCTGTACCGCGGCATGCTGGAGGCCCCGGTGGACGGCAAATACCATCGCATCACCGCCATGGAGCCGGTGAGCGACGCGGAGTTCTTCAATGCGGCCTTTCTGCGCCTGGACGACAGGTCGGAACCCCTGCGGCTCTCCGGTCCCGACGGTGTGCTCATGCTGCACACCTCCGAGCCGGGCTTGAAGGGCACTGCGATCGTCTCCCGGATGGACCTGAGCGGAAAGACCCTCTGGTCGGTGAACACCGCGATCGACCGCTTCAACCTGAAGCAGATCCTGCCCGGCCCGGATGCCTTTGCCTTCGTGGGCGCGCGGCTGCCGGTGCCGGGCAAGGTGAGCGAACCGCTGGTGGTGGTCGTGGAGAACGCGACCGGGAAGACGACCACGCATTCCCTGTGGCGGTAGCTCATGCACCGCAGCATCGACGTTCACCGCACCTCCAGCACGCAATGTTCCCGCGCACGTTGGCTGGTGGAGGTGCGTTGTAAGAGACGCCACAGAAGCCCATGGCGGGTCCGGAGGCCCTACGCAGCCTCACTCGGAACGCTCGAGCGTAGCCCCACGTGGGCGGAACTGAGCGGGAACATCCGGGCACACCGCACGATGTAGAGGCCCTGTACGAATGGATGTAGGATGGTTGGGCTTAACTTTACGGTACGATCGAGAAGTCATGGACGTTGCAAGGATCAAGCTCACGTTGATGGAACGCCTCATGCTCGTGTGGGACGAAGCCTCCTTGAAGCGCATCGGTGACGCCATTGAAACGGAGATCCCGGCAATGGCTGGTGAAGATGACTATGCCGATGAGGAGGTCGCGGAACTCGACCGGCGGCAAGCACGGTACCTAAGCGGTGAAAGCAAGTCCTATTCCCATGAAGAAGCGATCCGCAAAATGCGCGAGGGCTTCGAGGGATGAGCTACAGGCTGGTCGTTAGCACGGAGGCCTTGGCGGAGACCGCTGAGATCTACGCCTACCACAAAGAGATCGGACAAGCCTTGGCGGACCGCTTTGAAAAGGAACTGGATGCTTGTTACGGCTACATCACACGGCAACCCGCAGGGTTCCAGATCCGCAAGAAGAACTACCGGCATGCGCTGTTGCACAAGTTCCGTTACCGCGTGGTGTTCGCAGTGATCGGGCAGGATGTGGTCGTGTTCCAAGTCCGCCACATGAGCCGTAAACCCAGTCGGGAATTCGGGCCGTAAACCGGATGCATGCTGGCTTGTGCCGGGTAACGTTCCTCACCGTACCTCCACCTCATCGAGGAAGAGCCAGGCCGGATTCCCCGCGCCGGGCAGGCCGTCCGGGATGTTGCCGATGCTCTTCACCGCGATGCGCACGTAGCGGGCCTTGGCCTGTCCATCCGCGTTGAAGTCGTTGCGTCCTCCTGCATGCTGGTCCTTCGCGCTGCCGAACGGCGTGAAGGTGGTGCTGTCCGTGCTGGTGCTGAAGTCCACGCCCGCGGGCAGGTGGATCCAACTGTGATGATCGTTCCACGCGCCGATACCGATGTGACGCACATCCTGCACGCTGCCCAGGTCCACGGTGATGGTGACGCCCTGTTTCCAGCCCAGCCATTCGGTGCTGACGCGCCTGCTGCCCGCGGTGATGCCGTCCACCAGCGTGAAGGCGCCGCCCATGTTGTAGCGCTCATCGGGCGGGTCGCTCAACGCGATGGGCCGGGCCGTGGCCTTGTTGAATCGGAAGGTGGCGGTGGCGATGGGATTGGTGGCCTTGGTGCCGAATTGGGCCTCGGGCTCGGCCCAGGCCTGTACGGTGCATGAGGCAGCCAGGTCCAAGGGCGCGGTGTAGCGCTGCTTCTGCTGCGCCATGGGGCCCTTGCGGGGATCCTTCGTCAGCAGATCGCTGCCTTGCCCGGGGAACTTGTAATACACGGGGATGTCCGGCATGGCTCCCTTCAGTTCCACCTTGATCCGGCCCGGCTTCGCACCTTGTTCCGGCGTGATCCGCACCTGGTAAATGCTCCGGCTGGCGTTGGCGAGCAGCGCATCCAGCCGTGGGAACTCCGCTTCGAGGCGGCGGATGAGATCGGCTTCGTTGCGCTTGTCCTTCGGTGACCACAGCACTTCGGCCAGGGCGAGCATGCGCGGCAGCATCATGTATTCCACGTGTTCCGGCGTCTGGATGTACTCGGTCCACAGGTTGGCCTGTGCGCCGAGGATGTGCCTGGCCTCATCGGCGGTGAGCTCGGCGGGGATGGGCTCGTAGCTGTACACTTTCTGCAAGGGCGTGTAGCCGCCGATGGCCAGCGGTTCGTTGGCGGGGTCGCCCTGGTAATAGTCGAAATAGCAATAGCTCGTGGGGCTCATCACGGCGTCGTGACCACTGCGTGCCGCGGCGATGCCGCCCTCCGTGCCGCGCCAGCTCATCACCGTGGCATTGGGGGCCAGGCCGCCCTCCAGGATCTCGTCCCAGCCGATGATCTTGCGGCCCTTGCCGTTCACGAACCTCTCGATCCGTCGGATGAAGTACGACTGCAGCGATGCGCGCCTGGCATTTGGGGCAGGTCTTCCAGCGGTCCTTGGGGCATTCGTCGCCGCCGATGTGGATGTACTTGCTCGGGAAAAGCGCCATCACCTCGGTGAGCACGTCCTGCAGCATGGTGAACACACTGTCGTTGCCGGCGCAGAACACATCAGGGAACACGCCCCAGCCGCGTTCCACCGCGTAGGGGCCGCCGGTGCACCCCAGCTGCGGATAGGCCGCCAATGCGGCCAGGGCATGGCCGGGCATCTCGATCTCCGGCACCACGTTGATGTGGCGTTCGGCCGCATAGGCCACCACCTCACGGATCTCATCCTGCGTGTAGAAGCCGCCGTAGCGCACCGTGTCGAATTGCTGATTGGCGTACGCACCCACCTGGCTGCCGTTGCGCCAGGCGCCAACTGCGGTGAGCTCAGGTCGGCTCTTGATCTGGATCCGCCAGCCCTGGTCGTCGGTGAGGTGCCAATGGAAGCTGTTCATCTTGTAGCGCGCCAGCAGGTCGATGTACTTCTTCACAAAGGCGATGGGGAAGAAGTGGCGGCACACGTCGAGGTGCATGCCGCGCCAGGCGAAGCGCGGCTGGTCGGAGATGGAAAGGCAGGGGATGGAGGCCGTGGCCTGGCCCTGCTCCAGCAATTGGACCAATGTGCGGGTGCCGCGGTACAGGCCGGCCTCGGTGGTGGCATCGATCGCGATCCCGCCGGTGGTGACGCGCAGGCTGTACCATTCGGAATGCAGTGCGGTGTCCGGTGTGACCAGGTTGAGCGTGATGGGCGTGGCGCGGAAGCAGTTCAGCGTGGAAGCAGGGTGCAAGGGCTCGATCTCCGCGCCCAGCCGTTGCGCGAACGGCCGCAGGGCAGGGCCGCCATCCACGGACCACGGGCAGCGCAGGTCCAGGCTGCCGACCTCGTAGGTGAGCTGGACGGGCAGCGGGATCAGGTTCACCTGGGCGGATACGGAGAGCGAAAGGAATAGGGCGAAGGGTAGGAGGCGATGCATGGCGTAAAGATGCGCACCCCCGTTCACAGGGGCCGCTTTTCCCCGGAGGTCGCGACCGGGGGCACTACCTTGAAGGGGATGATCCAACGCCCGTTCGCTCGGCCGAGCGACCGCTCACTCGATCCTTCAGGAAGGACGCGAGGCTGGGGATACCTTAGGGGAAACGCTACCATCATGGGCCGGTTACAACACCTCCTCGTATTCCTCGGCTTCGGCTGCACGGTTCCGCTCCTTGCCCAATGGCAGCAGGTGGGGCCCGTGGGAAGCGCCTATGGCATCGCTGTTCAGGGTAATGCGGTGTATGCGGGCATCATGAATGGCGGGTTGTATCGTTCCTCCGATCATGGCGCCACCTGGACCTTGTCCGACACGGGCATCACGGTGCCCTCCATTTGGTGGCTCTCGTCCATCGAAGGCGTGCTGTTCTGCGGCACGCAGGGCGGGGTCGCCTTCCGCAGCACCGATGACGGGGCCACGTGGGAGAATATCGGCCTCAACAGTGCACGCGGCTTCGCCCTGCACAACGACACCCTTTACGCCTGCCAATGGTACGGGGCCAGCGTGCATTGGTCCGCGGACATGGGTGCAACATGGCAACAGGCGGCGATCATCCCCGGCGGTTCCGGGGGGCTTTGGCCCCTGCTTTCACACCAAGGCAGGTTGTACGTGGGCGGGCAGACTGGAGGCATCTACGGCACCACGGCCAGTGCGACGCCATGGGCCACGCATAACAACGGGCTCAATGGCCATGAGGCCTATGCGTTCACCAGCATGGGGAATGTGCTGTTCGCGGGCATGGGCGACGGTGTCTTCCGGTCCGATGACGGCGGGTTGAACTGGACGGCGAGCGGATTGCAGGATACGCTGATCTACGCCCTGCATGCCCACGACAGCCTGCTGCTTGCCGGCTGCGGATACCACGGCGTGATGCGCAGCCTGGATAGCGGTGCCACCTGGACCCCGTTCAACGAAGGGCTCACGACCTTCGGGGTCAACCGGCTCACCAGCGATGCAAGCCACCTCTATGTGGGCTCGTTGGGAGGTGGTGTTTTCCGCCGGCCCTTGGTGGAGCTCACTGCGGTTCCCGAAGCGGGGGCATGGCCGTTCCAGGTGGTGGTGGCCCCGAACCCGCTGCGTCAGGTCACGGAGTTCCGCCTGGTCCTGGACGGTGCCGTGGACGTTTGTATCGAGCTGACCGACCTGGCCGGTGCGCGCATCGCCATGCTCCATCCGGGGCGCTTGTCCGCAGGGCACCATGCTGTGCGCTGGCAGGCGGACAACGTCTCACCAGGGACCTACCTTTGGAAAGCCGTCGCCGGGCATATTCGGCAAAGCGGCAAACTGGTCGTGTTGGACTGAGGTCACAGCCTTTCCAGCACTACCCGCAGGTACTTCCAGAACTTCTGCACCGAGGGGATGTTCGCCTTCTCATCGGGCGAGTGTGCACCGCGGATGGTGGGGCCGAAGCTGATCATCTCCATGCCGGGGTAGTTGCGGCCGATGATGCCGCATTCCAGGCCGGCGTGGCAGGCCATCACATGCGCTTCCTCGTTGAAGAGCTCCTTGTACACCGCGCTCATGAGCTGCACGATCTTGGCCTCGGGGTGCGGCGTCCAGCCGGGGTAGCCGCCGGTGAACTTCACCTCGCCGTCGATCAGCTCGTACGCCGCGCGGATGGAATCGGCCTCGTCCATCTTCTCGCTCTCCACCGAGCTGCGGGTGAGGCACATCACCGTGTATTGGCCGTCCTTGAGCTGCACGCGGGCCAGGTTGTTGCTGGTCTGCACCAGGTCCTTCACGTCGGGGCTCATGCGGAAGATGCCGTTGGGCGTGGCCTGCACGGCGCGCAGGAAGCCGCGCTGATCCGGGGCTGTCATGACCTTGGCGGGTGCGTCGGCGGCCGCAGTTTCGATCTTCAGCTCCGGGTCGGTGGTGCGGTACTCCGCAGCGATGGTGTCCGCCAGTTCACGGAACGCCTTGGTGAACGCGTCGGCCTTGTCGGCGGGCACGGCGACCGTGGCGTTGCTCTCGCGCGGGATGGCGTTGCGCAGGCTGCCGCCGTCGATGGCGGCGATTCGGATGCCGTGCGGCTCGGCGGCCAGCAGCAGGCGGTTCATCAGCTTGTTGGCATTGCCGCGCCCCAGGTGGATCTCCGTGCCGGAGTGGCCGCCGTTCAAGCCTTTCACGCTGATGCGGAAGCCCTTCATGCCCTGGGGCAAGGCTTCCTCGGCGTAGCGGCCCGTGGCCGTCACGTCCAAGCCGCCGGCGCAGCCGATGGTGAGTTCGTTGTCCTCCTCGGTGTCCAGGTTCAGCAGGATGGGCGCGCTGAGCAGACCGCCCTTCAGCTCGAAGGCGCCGGTCATGCCGGTCTCCTCATCGATGGTGAAGAGCGCCTCGATGGGCGGGTGTGCGATGTCGGTGGAGGCGAGGATGGTCATGATGGTGGCCACACCCAGGCCGTTGTCGGCGCCAAGTGTGGTGCCCTCGGCCTTCACCCAATCGCCGTCCACCTTCATGCGGATGCCGTCGGTGTCGAAGTTGAAGTCGGTGCCGGCGTTCTTCTGGTGCACCATGTCCAAATGGCTCTGCAGCGCCACCGGCGCGGCCTTCTCCTTGCCCTTGCTACCGGGCTTCTTGATGATCACGTTGCCTGCGTGGTCCACGTGGGTGGGCAGGCCGAGGCCCTCGCCGAAGGCCTTCATGAAGGCGGTGATGCGCGCCTCCTTCTTGCTGGCACGGGGGATGGCGTTCAGGTCGGCGAAGTGGTTCCAGATGGCCTTGGGCTCGAGGGCGCGGACGGATTCGTTGGACATGGCGGCTATGGTGGCTCGGTGTGGCGGTGGATGTTGCGCCGCGCAAAGTACGGCGGTCGGAGCGGCAGGGACAGGTCCAGGGCAACATCCGCGGGAGCGCGGCGACGCTTGATGCCCCAGGGGGCGGGCACCCTGCGGGATGGAGCGTTCGCAAGGACATCCGCTACCTGGATCACAAGCAGCTGTTCACGCACGAGAGCTACAGGAATGCCTACTTGATACGGCAGGCGTTGGCGGGGCGATCCGCAGTGCCGGACCTTGACCGTTTGCATGAGCAAGCGGAGACCTACCAGGCCTTGTTGGATGAAGTGCTGGCCTTCCTGCAAGGGCGGTCAGGCATGCCAATGCAACCCTCTGGACGTGCGTAGCGCGATGTGTTCCACCGGGCAGGCAACAGCGTGCGTTGATGCGATCGCGCCACGCTACCACCCACCACCGCCGCCACCGCCGCCGCCGCCGCCCGAGGAGCCACCACCACCGCTGCCGCCGCTGCTGGACGGCGGCGTGCTGGCGCTCTTCACACTGCTGGAGAACGAGGAGTTGATGCTGTGGGAGAACGAGCCGAAGTGGCTGATGGATCCACTGTACCAGCCGGGCCGGTAGCTGTTGTCCACCAAGGCCTTGTTGATCAGGTCCTGGAAGCGCTCGCCCCAGACCTCCTCCACGCCGAAGGCGATGGCGTAGGGCAGGTACTTCTCAAAGACCTCGGGTGTCATCGCGGGCGGGTTGAAGTGCTGCAGCTGCTTCTCTTCCGCGGTGCCCAGGTACATCTTGAAGCCTTTCAACTTGGCGCGCAGGGCCAGCTTCTCCACGCTGGGTTTCCGGATCAGGCGTGCGTAGGTGATGAAGAGGATCAGGTTGGCCACCACGAAGCCGGCGAAGAACAGCAGATCGTAGTCGCCATCGTAGGAGCCGTGCAGGATCAGCAGCGCGATGACGCTGACGATAAGGGTGAGCATGGCGATCAGCCAGAACTTCCAGTTGTTGCCCTTGGTGAGGAAGGCGTGCCACTGGTCGCGCAATTTGCCCCGGAACGCGCTCGCCATGCTCTGCACGGTGGAGTTGTACGAGCCGGTGATCTCGAAGCTGTCCGATCCCGAGCCGAACATGCGGTTGAGCAATTCCTGCTCCTCCTTCGGCAAACCGCTGCCGTTCTTCAGTTTCCGGAGGGTGTAGGTATGCTGCTTGAACACGCCCAGGATCTTCTGGGTCTCCTCCTCGATGCGGATGTGGCCTTTCACCGCGAGCGAGATCATGGCCGGTGTGATCTGCTCGTTGGCGTAGCTGCCGTTCATCACCATGGCCACGGAGGCCGGTGACAGTCCGTCGGGCGGCTCGAAGAGCGGGATCACCACGGGGCTGTCGGGGTCGCGGCCGTGGCGGAACCAGGTGATGGCGTAGTAGAGCAGGAGCAGCAGGGTGATGCCACCGCCCACGAGGCCGAGCGCGTATCGCTCGAAAAAGGTGGGCGGCGGCGGCTCGGCCACCACGCCCTTCTGGAAACCCACCGCCACGGTGAGGCCCTCGTAATAGCTCATGGCACGACCGGTGAAGTGCACAGTTCTCGCGTCGATGATGGAATCCGAACACGCCCGTTCCGTGGAGCCCATCACCCCGGTGTAGCAGGCCGTTTGCCGCACCTGCGCGGCTTCCGGCAGGTGGATCGTGGCCGAGATGCTGTCGATGTAGAAGGCCCAACCGTTGCCGTTCACGTTCCAGTAGATCTCGTCGAACTCCGGGAAAAAGCCCACCTGGCCCTTGGTGGTGTAGGTGATGCGGTACTGATAGTCGCCGGGCTCGAGGTACACGTCCTTGTCGCCCACGTAGAGCACGAAGTCGTCGCCCTCTTCGGCGGTGTGGTAGGGCGACTCCTGGCCACCCATCAGCACCTCGGTGAACGCATACTCCACCCGTTGCGTGCGACCGTCGTGGCTCGTGAACCGCAGGGGCAGCTTGCGCACGATGCCGCGCTTGAACTCGATGCCCCGCGCGTGGATCTTGATGTCCTCCGTCACCGTGAGGCCGCCGTCGGCCGCTACCGTGAGGTCGGTATGGAACGAAATGATCCGCTCCGATTGGGCAGAGGCCGCCAGCCCGATGGCCAGCGCAGCCCCGAGCAGTAGGCGCCGCATCACGAGAACTTCACGTTGGGCACCGCCTTCTCCGCCGGGCTGTCCAGCTCGAAGAACTTGGCCTGCTTGAAGCCGAAGCCGTTGGCCACCAGGTTGCTCGGGAACGATTCGATCAGCGTGTTCTGCTCGCGCACCGTGCCGTTGTAGTAGCGCCGCGCCTTTTCCAGGTCGCCCTCGATCTGTGCCAGTTGCTGCTGCAGGTCCAGGAAGTTGGTGTTCGCCTTCAGCTCCGGGTACTGCTCGGCCACGGCGATCAGCTTCATCATGGCGGTGCTCAACTGCTTCTCCGCCGCCTGCTGGCCCTCGATGGTGGTGGCCTGCTGCGCCGCCGCCCGTGCCCGGGTCACGTTCTCAAACGTCTCCTTCTCATGCGCCGCGTAGCCCTTCACCGTCTCCACCAGGTTCGGGACCAGGTCGTGCCGCTTCTTCAACTGCACGTCGATGCCGCTCCATCCCTCGGCCACCAAGTTCTTGCCCTTCACGAGCTTGTTGTAGATGGCAACGCCGTACAAGGCCATCAGTACGACGGAACCGAGGAGGATGAGGAAGGTCATGCGGGGTGGTGTTGGGTTGAACGAATGTAGCGTGGGGGGAGAGAATGGTGAGAATGGTGAGAATGGTGAGGGTGGTGAGGGTGGTGAGAGTGGTGAGAGAAGTGAGGGAGGTGAAGAAGGTGAGGGTGGTGAGAGCGGGGAGAGAGGTGAGGGTGGTGAGAAAGTCGCGGGACGTTCACCGGCGGTCCAGGCTGTTCCTGCCCACGGTGTAGCAGTGCAGGCTGCTGGGGGTGAATTCCACTTCCACGCCTTCCAGCGTACGCACGCCTTCGCGGGTGAGGGTGGTCACCAGCGGGCGCCTTTCCAGCCGGTGTTTCTTGCAGAAGGCCAGCAGCCCCTTGATCTGCCGGGGAACGTCCCAGGCGGCATCGCTCCATTTCACTTCCACGGCGAAACGCGCCTTCCGGCCGGAACGGTCCAGGCTGACGAAGTCCACCTCGCCGCTCTTCCATCGGGCATAGTGCAGCGAATCGATGAAGTCGCGGTTGTGGATCCACTGGCTGTGGATGGCCGTCTCCACCTGCTGGCCCAGCGCCGGGTCGCCTTCACGCAGGGGATTGAACAGGGCCGCCCGCATGGTGGGGTTGGTGAGGAAGACCTTGAAGGTGGTCTTGCGCTTGAAGTGCGTCACGTCCTCGTCCACGCGGCGCATCTGGCGGATCAGGAAGGCGGCCTCGAGGTACTCCAGGTACTTGGCCAGGGTGTTCTTGGCCACGTTACTGGTCTTGCTCAGTTCCTCCATGCTCACCTCGCGGCTGGTGTGGTAGGCCAGCGTGTTGAACAGGCTGTTCAGTTCCTGGATGTCGGCGATGCCGTACAGCGTGGGCAGGTCGCGCAGCAGCACCTTGTCGATGATGTCGTTCTTGATGTAGCGCTGCGGGTCCTGTTGCAGGCGCGCCGAGAACACGGCTTCCGGGTAGCCCCCGTGGTTCATGTAGTCGATGAAGGCCCGGTTCAGGCCCACGATGTCGGTGGCACGGTAGCGCGGGGCCGGTCCATCGCCGTGTGCCGTGATCAGCGCTTCCTCCCTGCCGATGAAGCGCAGGTACTCGGCGAAGGTGAGCGGCGGCAGCATGTACTCCGTGAAGCGCCCGGCCCCGCTCTCGGCGCTCCTGGTCTTCAGCGCCACGGCGCTGCTGCCGGTGGCCACGAAGCGGATGTCGCGGTGCCGGTCCACCAAGGTCTTGAGGTGCACCTCCCATTCCTTCAGGTATTGCACCTCGTCGAAGAAGACGTGGAGCGTTTGGCCGGCGGGGCGCTCGAACAGTTTGCGGAACCGCGCCACCAATGCATCCAGCCCCTGCCGGTTGTAGATCGGGGTCTCCAGCATCACGTACAGGATGTCGCGGCCCGAAACGCCGTGGCGCTCCATCAGCTCGTGGATGGTGTGCATCACCAGGTAGGTCTTGCCCACGCGGCGCGGCCCCATGAGCACCACGGCACGGTGCGGGTCCTTTTCACGTACCAACCGGCAGAAGTCATTCAGATAAGCCCGGCGCGGCAGGTGGACGAGGTCGGGGTGGATGCCGCGCCCCGCCTGCCACCAGGGGTTCTCTTCGTGGAGCCTGGCAAGTATCTCGGATTCAGGAACTTCGAGCATGAAACAAAGATAAGCTCAAATGATTGAGCTTAAAAGCACAGAATAAGGTCAGTGAGTTGATGTTAATGAAACATTGAACGATAAACCGTTGACATCCAATGTGATAGAGCGTGGTTGGAGCGGGGCCTTGGCGGCAGGGGAGCCGTTAGGACGCAGGACTTAAGCTTGGAACCAAGAATGGCTATGGACGCAAAGCAACGATCGTCATGTGCGTTGGTCGTTCATGGACGGGAGAACGTGGGACGAGGCTGAATGACTGACAAGCATCCGCAGCAACTCCGCGCCCGCGCCGGCCGATAGCGATCCGTCGAAGCGGAACAACCGGGCATGTTCCATGTGGCAATGATGGGGCCAGCCGGGCAGCCTCGCCGTTTCCGAATAACGGCCGGAGGCGGGTTCGCAATTTGCCGTGGCCGGATACAGCAGCACGCTCTCGCTCGCATCGAGCTGCACGTTGTACACGAACATCTGCTTCAGGTCGGCGTCGTTCGGCTTGCCATTGGGCGGCACCTTCCACTTGGTGTCCACGATGATGCGCTTCGGTTGGCCTTCCCGTTCGTACTCCAGCACCAGGTCCGGACGGATGGTCTTGCCGTTCCAGAAGCGCATGGAGCGTTGGTTGCGGATCGTGAGGTCGTGGGCCCGGAACTCCGGTGCCCTCGCCGCCTTGCGCAACACGCGGAACACGAATTCCTCAAAGAGCCGGTTCATGTTGAACATGAGCCCGATGAGCGGCATGTGCCCGCCCTTCACGTCCGGGGCGTGGTTCAGCACGATCATCCTGGCCAGTTGGACCGCCCGTGTGTAGGGCGCCGTCTTGCGGTCCAGGATGATGCGGTCGAGGACTTGCTGGGTGAGGGGGCGGTCCGTCACGTCCTCGAAGGCCCATTCCAAGCCTTTGGCACGGCCGGTCACCTCGGTATCGCGGCCCAGGTCGGCCACGAGCGACAATGCACGCTTGAGCAGGCTGTGGAGCAGGTGGTCCGTGTCGTAGACCTGGTGCTCCACATAGAAGCGCTCCTGGTGGATGAGGTTGTGGTGAAGGTGACGGGGAAAGTCCAAGCGGCCCTTCAGCGCGGTCTGGTTCCCACGGGAAAGCCGGTAGCGTTTCACCAGGCCCTGGTGGACCAGTTCCTCCACGTCGCTCACGAACAGGCCGAAGAAGAAATCCAGGATACTGCTGCTGCGCTTGTGCAGGTCGGCGTCGGTGGTGCCGGTGATCGGCAAGTCGTACACCTCGCGCAGCATGGTGATCAGCGCGTTCTGCCACTTGGCCTTGGTTTCGGCGCCGTTCCCTTCCGTGCGGTCCGCCTTGGGCAGCACTTCGATCACCGTGCGGCCGACCTGCACCACGCCCACATGTTCGGTGAAGGTGAAGCTCTTGTGGCCCACCGTGAGGAAGCGGTTCCCGCTGGCCTCGTTCCAGGCGATGAGCCGGTCCACCTGGGATGCGGACAAGCCCGCCTCCTTCCACGTGAGGCGCTGGTGCTCGAAGACCTTGATGGGCTCAGACCTTTTCATAGAGGGAACGGAAGGCCGCTTCGTCCCAGGTGTCCATCGGGGTGATCGTATAGACCGTACGCGGGTCGGGGGCCATGGCATTCGCATCCCCCAGGAAAAGATCATCGGCGGGGTCGCTGCCGCTGACGAACCGCTCGCCGAGCACCAGTTGCAACTTGGCTCGGTCGCGGTGGAAATACTCCTCCAACTGCGGGATCACCTTGTCCGTGAAGACCTGGCGCAAGGCGGGCAGCGGATCGGCTTCCTTGTGGAGGTCCCAGAAGTGGCTGTGGCCGATCTGGTGGTCCTCGTCCAGCAATTGCACCAGGCGCGCGTTGATGCGCCCCAGCATCGCGGCGAGGTCGATGGCGGAACCCTGCAGCGGCTGGAGCAGGCCCGGTTCCGGCATCATGGCCGTGAAGCTGAAGCGGCGGCGCAGCGCGGCATCCAGGGCCTCCACGCTGCGGTCGGCCGTGTTCATGGTGCCGATGATATACAGGTTGTCCGGGATGCTGAAGGGCTCCTGCGAATAGGGCAGGGTCACCTCCAGGGCCTCCGGCCTTCCCTTGCGTTTGTTCTCCTCGATCAGCGTGATCAGCTCGCCGAAGATGCCCGCCACGTTGCCGCGGTTGATCTCGTCGATGATCAGGACGAAGTTCCTGGCTTCATCGGGTGCCGGGTCCGCAGCGCTTGACCGTACGAAGAAGTCGCGCTTGATGTCCTCTTTTTTCAGTTTGTAGATGGATTGCTGGGAGAACTGTCGCCCATACAATTCCTCATAGGGGATATCCTCGTTCGCCAGCAGCCATTCCACATCGCGGAAATGCGGATAGCCGATCGGCGATCTCGGGTCATACCGGTACGGGCCGGTAACCCGCCCGATGGCGCGCACCAGGTAGTTCCCCTTCGTTACCACGACGATATCGCCCTCCTTCACGTACTGGCTGAAGTAGTTCATGGCCACCGTGTGGTAGGACGATTGCCCTTCCTGCAAGGGAAGCGAACGCACCTGATGTTCACTCAGGCCGGTGAGGTCATGCTGGTGCATGAAGCCGATGGCGATGCACTTGTTCTCGATGCAATAGTCGTAGATGAGCTGGTCCTCGGGGTTCTGGGTGTCGCCCAAGGACAGCTTGAAGAATTGGGCCTGGTCGAACTGTTCGGGGGTGAAGCCCAGCTTATGCTTCATCTTGGCCGCCTCGCCGCTGGCGCGGATCCCGGCCCGGCGGGCCATCTCCTTCAGGATGCCCGGCCGCGTGTGATAGCGCAACGGCTGCACGGAATCCTCCTCGACCTCCACGGGCTTGATCCCCTCCACGAAATCCTCGTAGCTGTAGCTCTGGTGGAAGGTACAGAAGGCGATCTGGCCATCCGCCTTCTTCATGTCCTTCACAAGGAGCTCATTGAAACGCTCGCGCAGCTGGGCGGGATCGTCCTTGTGCTCCGCGTAGAAAGCGGGATCGCACACGGCCACGGCCGCACCCACGGTGTGGAAGGTCTTGCCGGTGCCCGGCGGGCCGTAGAAGATGCGGTTCAATGGGATCTTCATCTGTTCGGATTCATTGCTTGTTGCTGCGGATCTACTACTCGGTGCTCGGTCGGTCAGCCAGTTCCGTAATCTCTGCAAGGTTTCGGCCTCCGAGGGGTTGAGGTCGATCGCTTCATCGATCATCCGCAGGGCCGTGCCGGGATCCTCCAAGTAGATGAAGCCGTTCTGCCCCATTCGCTGCTTGTCCTCCAGGTAGCCCTTCGCCTTGATGTCGTCCAGCTTGCGGGGCAGCACCAACGACAGGGACCGGTCTCCGACGATGTTGCAATCCTGCTGGTCGTTCACGTGGATCTTTTCGTGCAGGAACTCCGCGCCGCCGTAGAACCCGACGATCTTGCCCTGGCTGTAGAAGATCACCAGGTTGTTGGACCCGGTCACCTTGGGTTCCGCCGTGCGTTGAGAGTAGCCGTAGATCTTCTCCGGAGTATTGCGCGGATTGTCGAAATCGAAGTTCCAGCTCTCATAGGGCGTATTACCCGCCTTCACGTAACGGTGATCGCTGGGGTCATCGCTGGGGCGTTTCCAATCGTTGCTGTTCCAGGTGATATTGACCATGACCAAACCCAGCGGACCGGGCAGCTCGGGTACAGTGATGCCGTTAACCACCGCATAGCGCAGCGCCTCGTTGTCCGTGCTGGATCCCCGGCGGATCTCCACCAGCTTGGTGTCCTTGATGCGTTCGTACTCCCAGCGCATGGCCTTTTCATTCATGGCCAGCAGGCCCTGGGGGATATCGGCCCATGTGGGCACGGTGAATTTCACGTATGCCGTTTCGCCGCTCGGTTTGAAGCGGTCCACATCCTGTCTCAGTTCTTCCGGCACCAATGGTAGGTCCGCCTCCATCACCAGCAGGCCGACACCGATGCCATGCGCATCTTCCTTATGCCGATATGCAGCGCGGCTGCCGAACTCCATCATGCTATGGCCGTTCGTGAGCGCCATACGCACATGGTACGGGTCCGCGCCGATGCGTTGCAGCAGCGCGTGGGCGCTGCGGATGAAGGCGTCGTAGCTGGGCTTGTCCTTCAATGAAGCGTAGTGGCGTTGCAGCCGCTCCAGCTCAACGGACGAAAAAGGGATCTCAACAGGCATGGATGCTAACGGGGATAATGCCGGCTTTGTGAATAGGGTACATATTGATGGTGTGCGGTTGTGAGGTTACAAACCGATCGGCAATATCATTCCGAATTTCCGCCAAGTTGTACCTGACCAGCCCTTCCAATCCACCGCTCTTGGATAGACCGGGCTGGTTGGGTGTTCCTTTGGACCGAAGGTAGGGGAGGAAGGGCAGCTTCGGGTGGAAGGGGGGCGTGGATACGTGCGTTGTTCACCCTGCCCATCCCGGGGTGAGGGAGAGAAAATGGCGCGGTGTTCACCGGCGGTCCAGGCTGTTCCTGCCCACGGTGTAGCAGTGCAGGCTGATCGGGGGCAATGCACATTGAACCCGCCCCAATGGATCGGCAAGTACAGGATTGCCCTGAAGCATATCTCCGATGGTTGCACGAAGATCCGATGGAGCGGGCCGTTGAGTTCGCGTACCACGGGGCGCCGGATTCAATACGTCCATTCCTCATGCCTTACCGGCATGGCATTGAGCTCGGTCCGCCTGGCTTTCCAGTTCGGCATGAAGCGGTCCATGTAGGCGACGAACCGTGCGTTGTGCGTGTGCTCCAACAGGTGCACGAGCTCATGCACGATGATGTACTCCAGGCAGCGCGGCGGCTTCTTGGCGAGTTCCAGGTTCAGCCAGATGTTGCCCGCCTTGTGGTTGCATGATCCCCATTTGGTGCGCATCACCTTCACGCCCCATTGGGCGGGTTCCGCCCCTACGACCGGAGCCCATTTGGCGAACAATGGACCGGCCAGGGCCTTCACCTGTTCGCGGTACCATTCCCGCATGGTCCGGTCCTTGGAGGCTGTGGATGCCCCACGGTGCACATGCAGGATCATATACCGACCGTTCTTCAGCTCCACGCGATGCTTGCCGGAGGCTTCGATGACACGCAGCCGGTAGCGGCGGCCTTGGAAATAATGGCTCTCCCCGTTCACATACTCCCGCGGGGCTTCCCGTGGCTGCTGCTCAATGCGCTTCCGGTTCTTGCGGATCCAGGCCAGCTTGGTGACCGCCAGCAGCCGGATGCTCCGGTCGCTCATCCGCAGCGGCGCGGCGATCCGGACGCGCCCATGGGGCGGATACACGGCCAGGTGGGCATTCTTGATGTCCTTGCGCACCACATCCACCGCGATGCCGCTCACCGTGATCCGTTTGCGCTCAGTACTCACGTTGGCTCTTGATCAGATCGAAGATGGCATCCAGGTCGAAGGCGTGGGGCAGGATGCGCTGCACGGCCAGCTTCACCTCCTTCTCCCGGAGCCGGTTCCCGCGCCAGCCGTCCTGTTTCACCCGGCGCACCTCGGCATCCAACGCCAGGGCGAGTTCCTCGTTCCGCTCCAGGTTGTCGTAGAGGGCGCGCTTGGCGTTGGAATCCACCCCGTTGGGATACGCCGCGCCGCCCGGATGTTTCACCTGCCGGGCCAGTTCCGCGATCTGCTGCAAGTAGGCTTGGTACTCTAGGGCTCCCTTGCGCCGATCCTCGATCAACTGGGCCAGCAGTTCGGACATCTTGTCGAAGTACTTCGGGTTCGTGGGCCGCTCCTCGATGATCACCCGGCGCACGTTGTTCTCGATCGTTTCGGCGCTGGCGGTCTCGTTCTTCTTCAGTTCCTCCGGCAGCTTGTCCAAGGCGGTAAGGCCGTGCTTCACGATCAGGTCCACCAGGGACATGTCGTCGAAGGAGCCGAGTTGGCGGCTGGGGTCGGCGCTGATGTACATGTCGATCAGTTGGCGCATGTCCGCCTCGTAGGCCTTCAGGTCGATGTGGTCGCCGCTGGCCAGCTTGATGGTGTCCCGCAGTTGCGTATGGAACTCCACTTCCTTGCGGATCCGTTCGGCCTCTTCCCGGGTGTAGCCGGCATCGGCCAGTTCGTTGGCCACATTGGCGAAGGCGCGGATCAGCGCGGCCGTGAGCTTGTACAGCCCCAGGCGTTGGTCCTCGGTGTTGGCCAGGTCCTCACCGTTCTCCGGGTCGCCGCAGAAGAAGCGGATGAAGGCCATCTGGTCGCGCGGGTGCACCGGCTCGCACAACGCGATCACCGCTTCCAAGGCGCCGTCCAGTCGTTCGCGGGCCATCTCCAGGCGGTTCTTCAGCAGGCCCTCCACATCGCGCTTGTCGTAGGCATCGAAGGCCCCGCTGGTGTAGTCCTTGATCGACTTGTTCAGGCTGCGGAACAGGTCCTTGTAGTCCACGATGTAGCCGAACTCCTTGTCCTCGTCGTCCAGGCGGTTCACGCGGCAGATGGCCTGGAACAGGCCGTGGTCCTGCATGCTCTTGTCGATGTACAGGTAGGTGGCCGCGGGGGCATCGAAGCCGGTGAGCAGCTTGTCCACCACGATCAACAGCTTCATGCGGGCCGGCTCCTTGATGAAGAGCTTCTTCGCCTCCTCCTCGAAGGTCTCCGGGTCCTTGCCCGCCAGCATCTTCACGTAGGTGGTGTACTTCTCCAGTTCCTCCGTCTCGCGGCCGTCGCCCGTGGTCTCGCCCTTGATCCGCCCCACGCTCGGCTCGTAGCTGGTGACGATCGCGCATTCCTTGAAGCCCGCTTGCTGGAACAGTTCGTAGAACTTGCACGCTTCGTACACGCTGCCGGCCACGAGGATGGCGTTGCCGTCGCCCGTGGCCAGCCGGGGCTTGGTGCGGAAGTCCTTGAGGATGTCGAAGACGATCTTCTCCAGGCGGCCCTTCGAGCTGAACAGCTTGCGCAGGGTGCCCCAGCGCTTCTTCAGCTCGGCCTTGGCCAGGTCGGTGAGGCCCTTGGTGGTGGCCTCGAACCATTCGTCGATGCTCTGCTGGTCGGTGATGCGCTGGTCGATGTCGCGCGGCTCGTAGCGCAGGTCCAGCACCACCTTGTCGTTCACGGCCTCGTCGAACTTGTAGGTGTGGATGTAAGGCCCGAAGACCTCCAGACTGGTGCTCTTGTCCTTGCGCAGCAGCGGGGTGCCGGTGAAGCCGATGAAGAGCGCATCGGGCAGGATGGCCTTCATCGCTTGGTGCAGCTTGCCGCTCTGGGTGCGGTGGCATTCGTCCACGAACACGTGGATGCGGCCCTTGGCCTTGAAGTCCTTGGGCAGGCTGTGGCGGATCTCCTCGATGAAGCTTTCGTAGTCCCCATCCTCCCGGCGGCCGAACTTGTGGACCAGCGAGCAGATCAGCGGCTGCTCGTTCCGGTCCAGCAGGTGGATCAGCTCCGCCCCGCTCCGGGCGCGGTGCATCTGCTCCCCGGCATCGCCGAACACGCGCACGATCTGCTTGTCCAGCTCGTCGCGGTCGGTGATCACCAGCACGCGGGCGTCCTCGATGTGCTCGCGGATCCATTGGGCCAGCCACACCATGGTGAGGCTCTTGCCGCTGCCCTGGCAATGCCAGATGATGCCGCCCTCGCGGTCCACCACCTTCTGCTGCGCGGCCCGCACCCCGAAGTACTGGTGCGGCCTGCACACCTTCTTGATGCCCGCATCGAAGAGGGTGAAGTCGTGGACCAGCTCCAGGAAGCGCTCCTTGTTGCAGAGCTGGAACAGGTGCCGGTCCAGCAGGTGCCGGTATTCGCCCCGGCTCTCCTCCTTCCACTTCAGGTAGTACTTCTCGGGGGTGAGGATGGTGCCGTAGCGGGCGCCTTCCGTGTCGTTGCCCGCCATCACCAGCTGCATGGTGGTGAAGAAGCGTTGGATGAAGCGGCTCTGCTGGTTGTCCAGGTTCTGGCGGATGCCCTCGCTCACGCTCACCGTGCCGCGCTTCAGTTCGATCACCCCCAGGGCGATGCCATTCACGTAAAGCACCAGGTCCGGGCGCTTCTTGTGCTCGCCCGTCACGGTGACCTCCTCGGCGATGCCGAAGTGGTTCTTCTGGGGAAACTCCCAGTCGATCAGGTGCACGGTCTCCTTGTGCGTGCCCAGGCCCTCGCTCACCCGCACGCCGTAGCGCAGCAGGCGGTACACGTCCTTGTTCACGTCGTACAGGTCCCGGCTCTGGTCACCGGCCACCCGTTGCAGTTCGTGGACGGCCTTGTTCACCAGGGTCTCGGAGCAACGCCCCTCCAGGAAGGTGCGCAGCCATTGCTCCTCCACGTTGCGGTTCTCGCGCTCCTCCCAGTTGCCCAGGTACTCCCATTGGAGCACCCTCTGGAAAAAGCGGATCACCCGCTCCTGGGTCTGCCGTTCGCGCTGGCCGATGTCGGTCATGTTCGGTTACCAGTTGCCCGCGAGAACTGCGGGATAATTGCGGGAACCTCCTCGGTCGTCATGCGGATGGCCAGTTTCCCCCAACGCCTGTGTGTGATCGGCGAGTTGGCTGGTTGGCGTTCTTCCGGACACCGGCATGCGGCGAGGCGATCGACTTTCCGGACATGATGTCCGCAATCATGTCCGGAAAGAGGTGGCCCAGGCGCATCTATCACCAATTCCGGACATGGCGTCCGAAATAATGTCCGAAGAGCATTCAGCAGCAAGGCGCACATGGGTTTATTGGACAAGAACATATCGTCGTGAGCGTGTCTGACCCTCAGCCCGGACCAAGCCGAGCCGCTCGAAGTGCTGGAGATGCCTCCGTGCCTGGCGCAGATCCAGGTCAAGATGCTTTGCGTAGGCAGCAACGGTCAAAGCTCCCATCCGGGTCAAGTAGGCCAAGCCTTCACGTTCGGTCCGGTTCAGTTCGCCCAATGCAATATCGGCCAATGCGGCTACCGCTCCTTGTGCGCTACGATAGAGCGTAAGCTCCAAGTACGGTGCGTTCCACCGGTATGTGGGCATGGGCATGCCCAGTTCCTTGCTCCGCTCCTTCAAGGCCCGCAACCCCAAGCCCCGCTCCTCCGCAAGTCCCAGCTTGTTGAACACGTAATGCAACACCGGATTGCGGCTCAACATGGGAGCATCGAAAGCCTGCAGCTTCTCCAGAGTGATGGGTTCCACCGGAGCGCCGGGGCTTTTCACCACCACCTTGTCTGTATCCACGACCAACTGACACTTGGCGCCCTTGATGCCATAGTCGCGATGCACCAACGCGTTCACCACGGCCTCGCGTACGAGCTCGAAGGGCACCGCCTCTTGCCTCGTGGCCCTCATTGTCCCGCGGTCAAGCAAATTGGGCAGTTTATCCCTCAGCCATTGCTCCACCTTTTCGGGTATCTCCACCAAGGGACCGTCGAAATCGCGGGTCTCCTCCTTGCCATCTGGGAAACGAATGGTGCCCAGTAAGCCTGCCTGCGGCATCAAGTTTCGAGGGTTGGCACCGAAGAGCAACGCACCAAAGCCGCTGGGCGTAAGCTCTCCATCCCGTTCAATGAGCACGCCTTGGTGAATGAGCATTCGATCGAAAGTCGCATTATCCATTCGCCCACTTTGCGTCATCATGGATCGATAGCGCCTCAACGCGGACACGGATAGGTCAGTATCCTTCACCGACTTCATGGGTTGCTCCAAAGGCGATAGAACGACCTCCTTGGTGGTTTTTTCCTTCGCCTCCTGGGCGCGTTGTTCCGCTTGGGCGATGAACGCTTTGTTCACGTCCTGGATCTTTTCCTGCAGATCTCGGTCGAACATGGTCACCGTTACGCCGTTGGCCAGCAAATACTGGATCCCCTTGCGGTCCACCTTGGGGTCGGGGTCAGCGATACCGATGTACACCTGCTTGATCCGGGCCAACACGATGCGCTCAGCACAGCCCAACTTGGGGTGGTTGCGCGATCCCGGTGCACAAGGTTCCAACGTGGCATAGAGCACGGACCCGTCCAAAGCACGATGCCGGTTCTTGCGTTCCAGCAGGGTGAATTCTGCATGGTCCCCATCGCGTAACTCGCCTCGAAAGGCCGAATCCACCGTGCCATCAGGAAACACAAGTACGGCGCCGACAAGGGGACTCGCTTTGGCATCCGGGCGGTGTTCGCGGATGGAGCGCTCCATCACCGCGACGGCCAACTCCATCATGGAACGAGGATCAGTGTTGCGCTTCTTGGCCATGGCGGATGTCGAAGATGAGCAAGATCCCTCACACCAACCTCGTCCTTCCCGTCAGTAATTCCTGCATCATGCCCTGCTTCAGCAGCGCCGTCTTCGCACGACGCGCCTCCAGCGCGCCCAGCTCCGCATCCATGTCGCTCAGCACCTCGGCGATGGCGGTTTGCTCTTCCGGTGATGGACACGGAACCTCCAGCCGCAGAAAGTTGCTCTTGGCCAAGTTGTAGCGTGTGGCACCCTGCGCAGACGAGTAGATAACCTGCCTTCCGGCAGGGCTCCGGAACCAGTAGCTCAGGAACATGGGGTCGGTCTTCAGGTCCTTCTGCAGACGGAAGGCGAACGAGAAGCTGTTCAAGTAGAGGTTGGGGATGTCCTCCCTCAACACGGAGCACATACCGACCTCTTCAGGTGTCTCGGACGAGCCATTGAAGAAGAGGTCTCCCTTCATCGCTCGGTTCTGTGACTCATGCGCGCCCACGCGGACCTGCTCCAAGAACCCTGTGTCGATGATAGGCCCTTGCATGATGTTCATGAAGGGTATGTAGCGTGCGTTGCCTGTCCCGAAGTCCGCCTTGGACTTACCGGTTAGGCCACCATAGACGGATCCAAGCTCTCCCAGCCTCCTCACCACCCACTCCCCCTTGAACCCCGGCAGCCGTTGCTTGCCGGTGAGCAGCTGCTGCATGGCGCCCTGCTTCAGGGCCTTCTTCTTGGCGATCAGCGCATCCAGCCCCGCCAGCAAACCATCCACATCCGAGAGCGCCGTGGCGATGGCGCGTTGTTCTTCGATGGGTGGTAGGGGAACGAAGACTTGCCGCATATCGGCTTGACCAATATTCGCCCTGATCGCTCCTTGACCTCTTGCGATCAACTGTGACCGTACCGCCGGATGACGCAACCCGTATCCGCAGTACGTCGGGTCAAGCACGTTAGCTGATGGACGCCCCCTGATGACGAACCCTCCAAATACCACTTGGGAATCATCGAGGAAGACTGAAGCCAATCCCACTTCTTCCAGCGTCTCTGAAGTGCGGTTGAACAGCACATCACCCCGCCGCACGGCGTAGGAATCAATAGTGGCCTTCGATAACGCGACCCGGCCCGGAATATCTGCGAGGTGCAGGTGAGGCTTGGTGATCACCTCAAGTACGTTAATGAACGCTACTCCGGACCCGTATGCAGCCTTGTCGGCATTCACGCCGTTCCTGAAATCCATGATGCTTCCCAATGGCACAACTTGCCAATCGCTCGGCACCATTCCTACCTCGGACTGGCGCATTTCGGCAGTAACGCTGGGGCTGCTCATTGCCATGCCAGCTCCATGTGTTTCAGGTGCTGTTCCACCTTGGCGGTCAGGGCCTCCACCTCGCGGTCCAGGGCGGGCAGGGTGCGGCCGTAGCGTTCGGCCAATTCCACCACGCGGGCAGCCAGACGCTGGCTGATGCGTTCCTGCTCGCCCAGCACGGCGGCATGCAGGTCGGCCAACCACTTGTCGTTCACCACCAGCTCCTTCACCTCGGCCTCGGTGAGCTGCTTGTAGTGGTTCCACGCGGCGGTGTCCAAGGCTTCAAAGGCCACCTTGTGCGCCTTCTTGGCCTTAGCCTCGGCCTCCATCAGCCGGTCCACTTCCTTCAGCACCTTCACCTCCTCGGCATAATCCGGGTCCTTGGCTATCTCCGCAAAGCGCGCCGCCACCCCGGCCTTGGTCACCTTGCCCTTCTCGTTCAGGCACTCGGCCAATGCGCCTTCCTCGCCGCTGTGCTCCTCGATAAGCTCCTCCAGTTGCTGCGCCAGGGTCTCGTGGGCGCGTTGCAGTTCCTCCACCTTGGCCTGCTCCTTGGCGAAGGTGCGGGCGATCACCAACCGCTGGGGCAGCAGGTCGCAGGTGAACTCCCCGGCCTTCACCTTGCCGGTCTTCTTGTCCTTCACCGGTTCGGGCACCGCCCGCCAGCCCTCCTCCACCAGCATGTACACATCGTCCTTCAGGGTGCTGTTCCAGTAGTCCATCAGGTGCTGGTACATGGTGTAGGGGTCCACCAGCGCCTTGCCCATGTAGGCCTTCAGCAGGCCCTCGCCCAGCGCGGCAATGAAGGGGCGCGGCTTGGTCTTGCCATCCACCCCGCGCAGGGTGGGCACGTTCGCGGTGCGCCATTGGATGAACACGGCCTCCAGTTCGGCGGCGTAGGCGGTGAACTCCGGGTGGCCGAATATGCGCGCCCGCACCTCGGCGGTGGGCACCTTCAGGTCGCTGTAGCCTTTGCGGGCGTTGGGAGCGAAGAGGTCCTTGCGCAGGCCGGGGTACACGGTCCAGTAGGGCGCCAGCGCATCCAGGTCGCGGTCGGGGATGCCGCCCTGCAGGTGGGCGCTCAGGTCCTGGATGTCCTCCGGCTCGGTGCTGTCGATGTAGCGGGGGATGTTCAGGTTGTACTCGTTGCGCTGGATCTCGTCCCAAGCCACCAGGCGGCTGAAGCGCGGCACCTCGGCCTGCGTGCGGAACACGTCGGTGATGCGGTGGATGTCCTGCTCGCGCAGCCGGTTCTTGTTGCCGTCCTTGATGTAGCCCTTGCTGGCGTCGATGATGAAGATGCCGCTGCGCTTCTCGGCCCCGGCCTTGTCCAGCACGATGATGCAGGCGGGGATGCCGGTGCCGTAGAAAAGGTTGGCGGGCAGGCCGATGATGCCCTTGATCACCTTACGCTCCACCAGGTTCTTGCGGATGGCGGCCTCGGCATTGCCGCGGAAGAGCACCCCGTGCGGCAGGATCACCGCGGCGGTACCGGTGCTCTTCAGGCTCTTCAGGATGTGGAGCAGGAAGGCGTAGTCGCCGTTCTTGTCGGGCGGCAGGCCGTAGCCCTTGAAGCGTTCGTAGGGGTCGTTGGCGGGGTCGAAGCCGGTCTTCCAGTTCTTCTGGCTGAAGGGCGGGTTGGCCACCACATAGTCGAACTGTTTCAGGCGCCCGCTGTCCAGGAAGTGGGGTTCGCTCAGGGTGTTGCCCTTCCAGATCTCTGCCGTGGGGTTGCCGTGCAGCCACATGTTCATCACGGCGAGGGCCTTGGTGGCGTTGTCGTTCTCCTGCCCGTAGATGGTGAGGCCCACGGGGGCGGCGTCCACCACCTTCAGCAGCAGCGAGCCGGAGCCGCAGGTGGGGTCGTACACGGATTGGCTCCGGGCCGTAGCCTGGTCCACACCGATCACGGCGGCGAGCACGCGGCTCACCTCGGCGGGGGTGTAGAACTGCCCCTTGCTCTTGCCGCTCTCGGTGGCGAAGTGCCGCATGAGGTACTCGTAGGCATCGCCCAGGATGTCGTCGTCGTCGCTGCGGTTGCGGCTGAAGTTGAGGCCGGGGTCCTCGAAGATGCCGATGAGCTTGGTGAGGCGGTCCACCATGTCCTTGCCCTTGCCGAGCTTCTCCTCGTCGTTGAAGTCGGTGAGGTCGATCACGCCCTTCAGCTCGTTCTCCTCGGCCAGCCGGGCGATGATCTTGTTGATGCGGTCGCCGATGTCCTTGCTGTTCTTGGCGGCCACCATGTCGGCGAAGCCGCCGCCCTTGGGCACGGTGACGACGCTATCGGTGCGCCCGGCGTACTTGTCGCTCACATACTTCACGAAGAGGATGGTGAGCACGTAGTCCTTGTACTGGCTGGCGTCCATGCCGCCGCGCAGCTCGTCGCAGCTTTTCCAGAGGGAGGCGTAGAGGTCGGATTTCTTGAGGGCCATGGGAGGGGATCAACGGGATAAAGATGGAAAGGAACAGGGAGCGGGGGAGGAGCGGTGCGTAAGTCCCACCCGCAATCCCGCCCTTTGCAGGTCTGTCTTATGCCCTATGCGAATGCAGAACCGGCGGTTCAAGCATAGGACATAGGACAGTCCTGCAACCTCAGTCCCCGTCTCGGCATGGATCTTTCTTAGTGCGCCCTCTCCCGGGCTTCGGCATGGCCGCGGTGGCCGGGCTTGTGTGGGCGTGCAAGGGGAATTGCCCTAACCTTGCTGCCCCGCCGAGCCCCATGTCCTACCTGTTGATCGCGCTCATCTTCCTGGTCGGTTACGCGTGCATCGCCCTGGAGCACCCGTTGAAGATCAACAAGGCGGCGAGCGCGGTCCTCACGGGCATGTTGATCTGGACGGTGATCATGCTGGGGCACGACGAGCTCTTCCCACCGGCGGAGGGCGGGCACGAGCACCTGCTGCATCAGCTCTACGAGCACCTGAGCCAGATCGCGAGCATCCTCTTCTTCCTGCTGGGCGCCATGGCGGTGGTGGAGCTGATGGATGCGCACGAGGGCTTCCGGGTGATCACCGACCGCATCCGCAGCACGAACAAGCGGGCGCTGCTGTGGGTGATCGGTGCGATCACCTTCTTCCTGAGCGCGGCGCTGGACAACATGACCACGGCGATCGTGATGGCGGCGCTGCTGCGCAAGTTCATCCGCGACAAGGAGGACGTGTGGACCTTCGCGGGCCTGGTGATCATCGCGGCGAACGCGGGCGGTGCCTGGAGCCCGATCGGCGACGTCACCACCATCATGCTGTGGATCGGGGGGCAGGTCACCACGGCCAACATCATCCTGAGGCTCTTCGTGCCCAGCGTGGTGTGCCTGGTGCTGCCGCTGCTGTACCTGTCCGCCCGGGCCAAAGGGCGGCTGCACCTGGTGGAGGTGCCGGCGCAGGACGCCGCCGGTTCGCCGTCGCGGCTCGGTGCGCGCGAGAAGTACCTGGTGTTCTTCCTGGGCATGGCCACGCTGCTGGGGGTGCCCCTGTTCAAGGCGGTGACGCACCTGCCGCCCTTCATGGGCCTGATGCTCGGCCTGGGCGTGTTGTGGGTGTTCACCGAGTTCATCCACCTGCGGCATCCGCAATGGTCCGAGCGCCAGCACATGACGGTCTCCTCCATCCTGAAGCGCATCGACCACAGCAGCATTCTGTTCTTCCTGGGCATCCTGGTGGCGGTGGCCGGGCTGCAGGTGGCGGGCCACCTCACGGACGTGGCGCACCTGCTGGACCGCTCGCTGGGCGACATCTTCGCCATCAACACCGTGATCGGGGTGCTGAGCGCGGTGGTGGACAACGTGCCGCTGGTGGCCGCCGCCATGGGCATGTACCCGCTGGCGCAGTTCCCCACGGACCATCCCTTCTGGGAGCTGCTGGCCTATTGCGCGGGCACGGGGGGCAGCATGCTCATCATCGGCAGCGCGGCCGGGGTGGCGGTGATGGGGATCCTGGGCATCGACTTCGGCTGGTACCTGCGGCGGATGACGGTGCCTGCGGCGCTGGGGTATTTCGGCGGCATCGCGGCCTTCTGGCTGCTGTGGCACTGACGGCGCCGCACGGGGCCTCGACCGGCGCCAGCCGGAGCCCACACCCCGGGGCCGCACCACGATCCCGGCGATGAGGGTGTTCGAGGCCGGTGCCCGCCGGCTCACACCGTGGGGATGCCGTGCAGCTTGCAGAGCCAGCCGAGGTGGCCGATGTGGCTGCCCTCGTGCCGGATGGCGTGGGTGATGACGTCGCGCACCTGGTCGCCGAAGGGCAGGCCGGTGGGGTTGGGCTTGTTCAGCGCCTCCTGCCCCAGGGTGGCCACGTGGGCGATGGCCTGGCGGTGCACCTCGTGGAACATGTGCAGCACCTCCTCCACGTGGGGCCGCTCCTCCTCGGGCGATCCGTGGGCGCCCAGGGTGTAGTGCTTGGCCCAGCTGAACTTGATCACCGGTCCGCCGGTGCTGCGCAGCAGCAGCCCGTTCTCGGTGGTGGCCAGGTGGGCCACGGTCCAGAAGGCGGAGTTGAGCGTGGTGCCTTCGCAGGTGAACCGTTTGTGCAGGGTGCCGTTGGTGCCGTCGGGGTCGGCCTTCAGCAGGCGACCGAGGTAGAACATGGTGTATTCGCGGGTGCGGTCCATCATGGCCGCCAGGAAGCGCGCTTCTTGGTCCATGGCCGCAAGGTAGGGCGGCGGCTCAGGCCGAGGGGCGTGCCAGTTCCTCCAGGTGGTGGCGGAGGGTGAGGCCCGTGCTGTGCCAGTTGAGGCGCTCGTGGTGCTCGTTCAGCGCGCCGTGGGCCAGGGCCCGGTAGCGGGCGTGGTCGTGCATCAGGTCGGCGATGGCGTCGGCGTAGGCTTCGGCGCCGGCCTCCAGGGGCAGGGCGAGGCCGTTGACCCCGTTGCGCACCGAGCTGGGGGTACCGCCCACGGCGGTGGTGATGCAGGGCACGCCGAAAGCGTTGCATTCGCTGAAGACGATGGGCGAGCAGTCGGCGCGCGTGGGCAGCAGCAGGAAGTGCGACCGCTGGATGAGGTTGGCGATGCGGCGCTGGCCGGTGGGGGTGTCCTTGGCGATGAAGGGCACCACCTCCACGAACGGCGGGGGCACGGCCACGGGCGGCGCGCAGCCCACGATGCTGAGGCGTACGGGCAGGCCCCGGGCATGCAGCAGCTCGGCGGTGCGCAGGGCGATGTCGCCCCCTTTGCGCTGCCAGCTCACCGCCAGGAAGAGCAGTTCGCAGCGTTCCATGGGCCGGTTGTCGATCACCTGGGCGATGCGGGCCCGCGGCGGGGTGCGGTCCAGGTTGCAGCCGAAGGGCACCACGCGGATCCGTGCCGGGTCGGCGCCGTAATGCTCCACGGCGCTGCGGGCGGCCCACTCGCTGGAGTAGATGGCCAGGTCGCAGCTCAGCAGCGCCTCCCGCTCCAGGTCGTGCCCCTGTTGCAGGTACTTGCGCGGGTAGTTGCGGTATTCGGGGTAGAGCTCCAGGATGCCGGCGAAGGTGGCGTCGGTGTAGAAGGCCTTGGGGCGGTCGCCGTTGAGCAGGGCCACCGGGATGCTGCTGGGGGAGAGCACCACTTCGCTGTCGTGGCGGTCCATCGCCCGGGCGATCTCGGCGGCGAAGCGCCGGGCCATGGTCGTGGTGCGTTCCACCGGGTAGATGCTGTCGGGCGAGAGCAGGTGCTGGATCCGGTTCACGGCCTTGCGCATCAGCACGCGCGTGCGCTGCAGCTCACCCAGGTAGCGCACCTCCACACGCTGGTCCTCCAGGCTGCGGGCGATGAAGCGCACCGTGCCGCTCCACGCCCGCACATCGTGCGGGTCCATGCTGGTGGCGTACATCAGCCGCAGCGGCGTGCTGCTCCGGGTCGTGGGGCGTTCGAGGGGCACGCGATGGGTGGAGGTGCGGACGGGCATGGCAAAGATGGCACGCCGATCGGCGCGGGCGAGGGTGGGGACCCGGCGTGTACGGGAGAGGGCGCCCCGGGGTTCGATGCCTCCTGCCGGACCCCGCGGCTACCTTCGCGCCATGCCCGGCGACAGCACCGGCCTGCTTTTCCGCCTCACCACCTTCGGGGGCAGCCACGACGCGGCCATCGGCGGTGTGCTCGAAGGCTGCCCCGCCGGCCTGCGCATCGACCTGGCCGCCGTGCAGCACGAACTGGACCGCCGGCGGCCCGGCAGCACGCCCCTGGGCACCGCGCGGCGTGAGCCCGACCGCGTCGAGGTCCTCAGCGGTGTGATGGACGGTGTGACCCTGGGCACGCCCATCGGCTTCCTGCTGCGCAATGCCGACGCCCGCCCCGGCGACTACGACCACCTGAAGGACAGCTTCCGGCCCGGCCACGCCGATCTGGCGTGGGAACGGAAGTACGGGGTCCGCGACCATCGGGGCGGTGGGCGGAGCAGTGCGCGCGAGACCGCGTGCCGGGTGGTGGGCGGCGCCATCGCCCGCCAGCTGATCGCCACGGCGGGGATGCGGGTGCAGGCCTGGGTGTCGCAGGTGGGCGAGGTGGTGCTGCCCCCGGAGGCCGCGGCCGACCTCGGG
>JABWBQ010000004.1 GCA_013360395.1 Flavobacteriales bacterium | reverse complement strand
CCGATCGGCAGCAGCTTGGGCACCAGGTCTTCGACGAGCTTGGGCGATTCCTTGCCGAGGTGATCGAGCAGCGCCTGGGTCTCCTGGCGGCCGAGCAGTTCGGCAGCATGGTTGAGGATGACGTGGTTGAGGTGGGTGGCGACCACGGTGCTCGCATCCACCACGGTGTAGCCGAGCGCGTGCGCCTGCTCGCGCATCGAGGCGTCGATCCACACCGCCGGCAGACCGAAGGCGGGGTCGGTGGTCTCGCGTCCGGCGAGCGGCCCGGAGACGCGCCCCGGATTGATGGCGAGGAACTGGCCGGGATAGGCGTCGCCCCCGCCGACCTCGACGCCCTTGAGCGCGAGCCGGTAACCGTTGGGCTTGAGCTCGAGGTTGTCGCGGATGTGCACTGGCGCCGACAGGAAGCCGACCTCCTGCGCGAATTTCTTGCGCAGGCCGCGGATGCGCTTGAGCAGCTCGCCGTCCTGGCCCTTGTCCACCATCGGGATCAGGCGGTAGCCCACCTCGAGGCCGAGCACGTCGACGGGCGTCACGTCGGACCAGCTCGCGTCCTGGCTCTCCGGCGGGATCACCGGCGCGGCCGAGGGCGCCTCCTCCTCGGCAGCCTCCGGTTTTTTCAGGCCACCGCGCCAGGCCATGTAGCCGAGCCCGGAGGCCAGCAGCAGGAACACGAAGTTGGGCATGCCGGGGATGAGACCGAGGATGCCCAGGATCGCCGCGGTCAGCACCAGCACCTGGAACACGGGAGGTCCCGGTGGAGGGGTCTCGCCGGCGACCAGCAGCAGGTCGATGCCCGCACCGGACCACGCCCCGGCACCGCCCCGGGTGAAGCCTGCCCGCAAGGGGGCGCCCGCCAGCAGGCGTTCCGCCGTGAGCGTTTCCCGCACGGCCGCACCCGTGGCCCGGGTGAAGCGTTCGATCCGCTGGCGGGTGTCGGCCAGCCCTTCGGTGCTTTCCAGCACCACGGCGGCAGGGCCTTCGCGCAAGGCCATCACCAGGCCGGCACGTTCGTCGAAGACCACCAGCTCGCGGGTCGTGGTGGAACGCCGCACCTGTGCGACCACCGAGATCAGGAACACCGACAGCGTGGCCAGGGCCAGCCAGCGGCCCAGCTTCTGGCCACCCAGGCGATCGAGGCAGACGGCCAGCACCAACAACAGGAGCAGGGCCGCCTGGCCGGCACCGATCCGGACATCGGGGTAGGCGCACGGTGCGTGGGCGAAGAGCTCGCCGGCACCGCCGATCAGCTGCACCAGCCAGCCCAGCGCCCGGGCGATCAGGGGACCCAGCACCGGCACGGGCAACGCGACCAGCAGCAGGAGGCCGCCCACCACGCCCAGGTTCACCAGGGTGACGATGACGAGGTTGGCCGGCAGGAACCAGATCGGGAAGGCCTGGAACACCGCGAGCGACAACGGCGTGGTGAACAGCTGCGCGGCCAGCGACACCGCCACGAGCGACCAGCAGTACCGCAGCACGACGTTGGACGGGGACCACAGGCGGCGCAGCGGATCATAGCACAGCACGATGCCGAGCACGGCCAGGAACGAGAGCTGGAAGCTCAGTTGGAACAGCATGCGCGGGTCCAGGAGAAGCAGGAGCAGCGCAGCGCCCATCAGGGTGTTGAGCGAGGACGACCGGCGTTCCAGGAGCGTGGCCACCACGAACAAGCTGCACATCACCGTGGCCCGCATGACGGACGGTGTGGCCCCCGTGATGCCGGCGTAAGCCCACAGCAGCACGATCACGATCACCGCTCGTACCCATCGCGCCGGGGCCGACCTCCCCAGGGGCCGCAACAAGGCCAGGAGGACCCAGTAGATCAAGGCCACGTGCATGCCGCTGACGGCCAGGACGTGCATGGTCCCGCTCCGGGCGAACGCATCCTTTTGGTCCGCGTCAAGTTCGTTCCGGAGGCCCAGCAGGAGGGCGAGCACAACGGCGCGCTCCCGGTCGCCCAGGCCGCTGTCCTTCAGCCATTGCCACACCTGTTGCTGCGCGGGTGCGAAGAGGTCGGTCCAGCGCCACCGATGGCCGAGCAGCCGCCAATGGCCGGCTTCCACGAAGCCCTGGTCGCGGATGCCGCGGTCGTCGGCCCAGGCGCGCACGTCGAAGCCGCCGGGGTCGGGTGTCCGTGCGATGGGCGAAAGGCCTGCGCGCATGAGGAGCCGGTCGCCCGGGCGCAACGATGGCGCCATGGAGTCGGTCCCGATGGTCAGCAGGCACAAGGCGTTCGGCTGGAACTCCCCTGCCCCGGTCCAGGAACGCAGCAGCCGTGCATCGCAGCGCAGGTAGCGGTCCGAGGCGCCGTGCACCTGGTCCACCTCCACCAGATGCGTGGCATCGGGATCGTTCGGGGCGTGCCGGTCCGCGGTGCGCAGGCCCCACCAGCAGAGGCCGGCGAGCACCAAGGCCGGGATGGCTGCGGCGTAGGGCGTCCACCGGTGGCGGAAAGGCAGCCGCGCCAGGGCCGGCACAGCGACCAGCAGCAAGGCCAGCACGCCCATCACCACCAGCGCCGGCAGCGGCGGGTCCGGCCAGACCATCCTGCCCAGAAGGAGGCCCGCCGCAAAGGGCATGGCGATGCGCAGCATGGGTGCACGACGCCAGCCGGACCAGAACAGGGTCGTGCGTTCCATCGGGAATGAACCAAGGTACCCATTACCACCGGATCCGCAGGGTGCGCGGTACTTTCGCCGCCATGGCCGATACTGCTGGGCCCGTGCGCAAGTCCCGCTGGGGACACGTCGGGTACATCCTCTTCCTGCTGGTCTTCACCACCGTGTGCGTGGAGCTGGGCGCCCGATACTACCTGGGGCACGTGTTGCACAAGGCGAGCGAGAACAAGTTCCGCTTCAACTCCTACCGCGTTTACGAGCATGTGCCCGGCTATCAGGAGCGCGCGGGCGACCGGGTGCGCATGGCCATCAACGCGAACGGGTTCCGCCGGTCGGAGGACGTGCCGCTCGCCAAGCCGCCCGGCACCTTGCGCGTCTTCTTCCTCGGTGGATCGGCGGCCCACGGCATCAGCAGCGCCGCACCCTATCCCGTGGAGCACGTGGACCAGACCGAGACCGTGGACGCCCATCTGGAGCGTCTGCTCAAGGACGCCGTGCCCGGGACGCGCGTGGAGGTGATCAACGCCGCCGTGACCGGCTACCAGGTGTTCCAGCACACGCAATACCTGCTCACCGAGCTGCTGGCCTACGACCCGGACCTGGTGATCTTCTTCGACGGTGCCAACGACCATTACGTGACCAACCCGGACTACCGGTACATGAAGGATCTCCGGTATCAGTTCTGGCGGGCACGGTTGCAGGATCCTTCCGTGGGCGGGCTGTTCACCTACCTGGGCCACTGGCTTTCCCGCTACAGCGCCGCCTTCCGCGGTTACATGGCCTGGACCATGATGCGCGATGCGGTGCGGCAGGGCGAGCGGGTGGACTGGCAGGCGGCCTATGTGGACGATGCCACCTCGGTGCGCGACCACCGCGCGGTGGCACGCGACCAGTTCCTGCGGGCGATCGAGACGAACCTGTTCCTGCTGCGCCGCAACGGCGTGAAGGCGGTGCTTTGCCTGCAGCCCATGCTGGTGCTGCGCGACACGATGCTGCTGGCCGGGGCCGAGCGCGCCTTCCTGCACCGCGACCCCCATGTCAAGGCCCTGTATCCCGTGGTGCTGGAGGAGTTGCGGGAGGTGGCCGGGCGCTGGGGCGTTCCGCTGGTGGACCTCAACGTCGCTTTCAACGATCCCGTGCACAAGGGGCGCCAGCTGCTGATCGACTACTGCCACCTGAACGGTGCGGGCGGTGCGGTGTGCGCCGAGGCGCTGCTGCCCGTGGTGCGGGAGCAGTTATGGCCGCCTGCGACGGACAGCACGGCTACAGCACCTGCAGCACCAGGCACTTGAGGTAGAGGCTCTCCGGGATGCTCCAGTGCACCGGGTGGTCCGGTGGCTGTGTGCCGTAGTGGACCTCGCGCAGCTGCCGACGGGCATCGCGCGCCGCGTCGGCCACCATGGCGCGGAACAGGCCGGGCGTCATGTGCTGGCTGCAGCTGCAGGTGACCAGGAAGCCGCCCGGCGGCAGGCATTTCATGGCCCGCAGGTTGATCTCCTTGTACCCTCGGGTGGCCCCGTCGAGCGTGGCGCGGCTCTTGGCGAACGCCGGCGGGTCGAGCACCACCACGTCCCACTTGCGGCCCTTCCGGTCGGCCTCGGTGAGGAAGTCGAAGACGTTGGCCTCGCGGAAGGTGCAACGCTCGGCCAGGCCGTTGAGCTCCGCGTTGGCCGTGGCGCCGCGCACGGCCGCGCCGCTGATGTCCAACCCCTCCACCTGCTTCGCGCCGTATTGCGCCGCATGCAGTGCGAACCCGCCGGTGTGGGTGAAACAGTCGAGCACCTCCGCCCCCGCCACCACCGGTGCGATGGCCGCGTGGTTGAGCCGCTGGTCCAGGAAATGGCCCGTCTTCTGCCCCTCGGCCAGATCGACGCGCAGCGTCAGCCCGTTCTCCTTGATGGTCCGCTCGGTGGGAAAGGCCTCGCCCAGGAAGCCTTTGATCGGCGCAAGCCCCTCCTTCTCGCGCACGGCCACGTCGTTGCGCTCGTAGAAACGGGTCACTCCGGTCACCTCCCGCAACGCCTCGACCAGGCTGAGCTTCCAGCGGTCCATGCCCAGGCTCAGGGTCTGCAGCACGATGGCATCGCCGAACTTGTCCGCCACGCAGGCCGGCAATCCGTCCGACTCGCCGAAGATGACCCGGCAACTGGTGGTGTCCACCATGCGCTGGCGGAAGGCCCACGCCGCACGCACCCGGCGCAGGATGAAGGCGTCGTCGACGGGCTCGTCCAGGTCGGTGGTGAGCATGCGCACCTGGATCTTGCTGGATGCGTTGAAGTAGCCCTGCCCGAGGGGGCGCCGCCGCTCGTCGAAGACCTGCAGCACCGACCCCGGGGCCGGATCGCCTTCCACGCGCACCACCTGGTTGTCGAAGATCCACGGATGGCCTTGGCGGACCCGGTCGCGGGGGTCGCGGATGAACACACGGGGGCGCATGGGCGGCGCAAGGTAGCGGGTGCGGGCCCGTCCCTGCCGCTGCGGGCGAAAGCGCTGCGGCTCGGGTCCAGCCCCGATCTTCGCCCCGGGCCGTGACCAAGGCGGCCATGACCATGGAAAAGGAGATGGAGGTGGCGGTGATCGGAGCCGGAACGATGGGCAGCGGCATCGCGCAGGTGGCCGCACAGGCCGGTCACAAGGTGCGTTTGCTGGATGCCCGGCCCGGTGCCGCGGCCCAGGGCGTGGCGCGGGTGCGGGACACGCTGAACCTGCTGGCCGGCAAGGGCCGCCTGCCCGCCGCCGAGGCCGCCGCCGCGGGGGAACGGCTCGAAGCCGTGGAGGCCCTCGAGGCTCTGAAGGGCGCGCACCTGGTGATCGAGGCCATCGTGGAGGACCTGGCCGTGAAACGCGGTCTCTTCCACGACCTGGAGCGCGTGGTGACGCCCACCTGCATCCTGGCCACCAACACCAGCAGCCTCAGCATCACCGCCATGGCCGGGGCCTGCGCGCACCCCGAGCGCGTGATCGGCCTGCACTTCTTCAACCCCGCACCGCTGCTGCCCCTGGTGGAGGTGGTGCCGGGCCTGGTGACGGCGCCTTCGCTGGCCGGGCGCTGCAGCGCGTGGATGGCCGCCTGGGGCAAGACCCCCGTGATCTGCTGCGACACGCCCGGCTTCATCGTGAACCGCGTGGCCCGCCCCTTCTATGGCGAAGCCCTCCGCATCTTCGAGGAAGGCCTGGCCGACATGGCCACCATCGACCATGCCATGCGCTCGGTGGGCGGCTTCCGCATGGGGCCCTTCGAGCTGATGGACCTCATCGGCAACGACGTCAACTTCGCGGTGACCCGCAGCGTGTTCGAGGCCTTCTTCTTCGACCCCCGCTACCGGCCCAGCATCACCCAGCAACGCCAGGTGGAAAGCGGACGGCTGGGTCGCAAGACAGGCTGCGGCTACTACGACCACGGCCCGAACGCCGTTCCGCCCCGGCCCGCGGACGACCCTTCCCTGCTGGAGACCATCTTCCACCGGATCATCGTGATGCTGATCAACGAGGCGGCCGAGGCCCTGCACCTGCGCATCGCCAGCCGCGACGATCTGGAGCTCGCGATGACCAAGGGCGTGAACTATCCCAAGGGCCTGTTGCGCTGGGCCGATGAACTGGGCCTTGCCTGGTGCCTGGCCCGGCTGGAACAACTGCAGGCGGAGTACGGCGAGGACCGCTACCGGCCCAGCCCGCTCCTGCGGCGCATGGTCCGCGAGGGGCGCAGCTTCCACGGACCGGACGGCCGATGATCACGAATGATATTATTTCCATGGAACGGATATCCGACTATATTTGCGGCCCCGAAACAAAATCCCGGACCGACCGATGAAGATGCATCTGCTCAGCGCCGCCGCGATGGTGGCCGTAACGCTGGCTTCCTGCGGTGGAAGCGCGAACACCGACAACGCCGCCACCCCGGTGGACAGCACGGCCACTGCGGCCAAGGAACAGGGCTACGTGCTGGACGTGGCGGCCAGCACCCTCACCTGGAAGGGGACCATGATCAAGGTGAAGCACCACGAAGGCACCATGGCCTTCGCCGAAGGCAAGTTCATCGCCAAGGGTGGCCAGCTGGTCTCGGGCACCTTCAATGTGGACATGAAGAGCATCGTGCCGACGGACTCGAACTACACGAAGGAATCCACGAAGGAGAAGCTCCTGGGTCACCTGGCCAGCCCGGATTTCTTCGCGGTGGACAGCTTCCCCACGGCGAGCTTCGAGGTGGTCTCCGTGAGCGGCAACACCGCGGAAGGCAACCTCACGGTGCGCGGCCGCACCCATGGCGAGACCCTCACCGACATTGTGATCACCGAGGATAACGGCATGGCCAAGGCCAGCGGCAAGCTCGTGTTCAACCGTCAGAAGTACGGTGTGGCCTGGGCGAGCCCGATGAAGGACATGGTGCTCAGCGACGACATCGAGATCACGGTGTCGCTGGTGGCCAAGGCACAGTGATCCCTCCCTGTTGAAGTGCTGGAAGGCGGCCCACGGGTCGCCTTCCTTCTTTTTGCACGGTCGTTGACGGCGCCACCGTTGGCCGTGCCCAGGTACGGCGCCGCTGCCTATTTTGCGCGTGGCAATCTCCACGCCATGGCCCCGGTCGCACGTCCCGCTCGTGAACCCGAACTGTTCGCCCACTGGCACGTGGTCGCCGTGGATAGCCCGGTGGGCAAGGTCTTCCTGGAGAGCGACGGCGCCGGGATCACGCGGGTGTCCTTCGACACGCTCACCGGTAAACGGGGCAGACAACCGGCGGTGCTGAGCGAGGCCGCCCGGCAGCTGGAGCAGTACTTCAAAGGCCGGCGCAAGTCCTTCGACCTCCCCCTGCAGCGCGCCGGCACCCGGTTCCAGCGCCTGGTGTGGGCGGCCATCGCGGACATTCCGCACGGCCGTACGCGCACCTATGGCGAGATCGGAGCGCGGATCGGCGGTCGTGCCATGGGGCGCACCGTGGGGCTGGCCTGCGCCAGCAACCCCCTGCCCATCCTGGTGCCCTGCCACCGGGTGATCGCGAGCGACGGTCTGTTGACCGGCTACGTGGGCGGCCTGTGGCGCAAGCGCTGGCTGCTGGAGCACGAAGGGGCACTGCCCCACGAGCTCTTCCCGACGGCGTCCCGCTGAACACGGCGGTCCTTAACGTTTTTTCGATCGCCTTCCGGGACCGCCGCCGGTGGCCGGATATTTTTGCGCCGCGCCGCATGGACATCCGCATCGAAGGGCTCACCAAACGCTACGGCCAGCAGGCCGCGGTGGACGGCATCGGGCTCCACGTGCGGCCCGGCGAGGTGCTGGGCTTCCTGGGCCCCAACGGTGCGGGGAAGACCACCACCATGAAGATGATCTGCGGCCTGCTCGCTCCGGACGCGGGGAGCATCGAGGTGGGCGGTCGCTCCGTGCTCACCGACCCGCAGGCCGTGCGGCGCCACATCGGCTACCTGCCGGAGAACAACCCGTTGTACGAGGACATGCCGGTGCTGGACCACCTGCGCTTCGCCGCGCGTCTGCAGGGCCTGTCCCCGGAGCGCATCCGCGAGCGGCTCGGGGACATGGTGCGCGTGTGCGGGCTGGACGCCGAGAAACACAAGCGCGTGGGCGAGCTCAGCAAAGGTTACCGGCAGCGCGTGGGCCTGGCCCAGGCCATGGTGCACGACCCGGAGGTCCTCATCCTGGACGAGCCCACCACCGGCCTGGACCCCAACCAGATCGTGGAGATCCGCGAACTGATCAAAGAGGTGGGCCGGGCCAAGACGGTGATCTTCAGCACGCACATCCTGCCCGAGGTGGAGGCCACCTGCGACCGCATCCTCATCATCAACAGGGGCCGCATCGTGGCCGACGGCTCGCCGGCCGACCTGCGGCGCCAGGCCCAGGGCAGGCCCCTGGTGCGGGTGCGCATCGAGGATGCCCCGCCCGGTGCGGCGGCCGAGGCCCTGCGCACCCTGCCCGGCGTGGAGCAGGTGGAAACGGCGAACGACGGTGCCCTGCTGTTGCAGACCGCCGACGGCGGGTCCGGTGCCCGCCAGGTGTTCCGCCTGTGCGTGGACCGCGGATGGACCCTCACCGAGCTGCACTCCCCGGGATCGCGCCTGGAGGACATCTTCCGCGACCTCACCCTGAACTGAACCGCCGTGCACGCCACCTGGACCATCGCACAACGGGAGCTCGCCGCCTTCTTCGACTCCCTCATGGCCTACATCCTGCTGGTGGTCTTCCTGGGGATCAGCGGCTTCTTCACCTGGTGGTTCGGCACGGACGTCTTCATGCTGGGGCAGGCCGACCTGGGCAGCTTCTTCAACATCGCGTACTGGACGCTCTTCTTCTTCATCCCGGCCCTCACCATGCGCACCCTGGCCGAGGAGCGCCGCACGGGCACGCTGGACCTGCTGCTCACCAAGGCCGTCACCGACCGAGAGGTGGTGCTGGGCAAGTTCCTTTCGTGCCTGCTGCTGATCGCTATGGCCCTGGCCTGCACGCTGCCCTACTACGTCACCGTGGCACGCATCGGCCCCATCGATCACGGTGCGGCGCTCTGCGGCTACCTCGCCCTGCTGTTGATGAGCGCCAGCTACATCGGCATCGGGATCTTCGCCAGCAGCCTGGGCAGCAACCAGCTCGTGGCCTTCCTCATCGCCCTGCTGATCGGTGCTTTCTTCCACCTCCTGGCCGGCATCGTGGCCGCCTCCTTCACGGGCGTGGTGGGCCGTGTGTTCGACTTCCTGGGCATGGGCGTGCACTTCGATTCCATGTCGCGCGGCGTGGTGGACAGCCGCGACGTGCTCTACTTCCTGAGCATCGCCGGCGCCGGGCTGCTCGGTGCCGAACTGCAACTGGCCAAACGCGGCATGCCCCGCTGATGCCATGAGGACCAAGGCCGCCATGATCCGCTTCGCCCTGCTGTTCGCGGGCGTGCTGGTGCTGCTCAACCTGGTGGGCTCCCTGTATCATTTCCGCATCGACCTCACCGGTGACCGGCGCTACACCTTGAGCCATGCCACGCGCGAGATCCTCAAGGGTCTGCCCGAGGCCGTCACCATCACGGGCTACTTCACCCAGGAACTGCCGCCCGACCTGGCGGTGGCCCGCGACGAGTTCCGCGACCTGCTCCTGGAGTACGCCCAGCGCTCGGGCGGCAACGTGGTGTACGAGATGATCGACCCCGCCACGGCCGATACCCTGGAACGGCAGGCGCTGGAGAGCGGCATCCGTCCGCTGCTGGTCAACACCCGCGAAAAGGACAAGGCCGAACAGATCAAGGCCTTCATGGGCGCGGTGGTGCGCATGGGCGACCAGCAGGCGGTGATCCCCGTGGTGCAGCCCGGTTCGCCCATGGAGTGGGAGCTCAGCTCGCGCATCAAGGAGGTGAGCGTCGCCGAGAAGCCCGTGGTGGGCATCATGCAGGGGCATGGCGAGCCCTCGGTGAACGCCATGGCGCAGGCCGTGCAGGGGCTGAGCGTACTGTACAGCGTGGAGCCCATGACCATCTACGACACGCTGCCCATCCACGGCCGGTTCCGCACCATCGCCATCGTGGACCCCGCGGACACCATCAGCCCCATGGCCCTGCAGCGCCTGGAGGAGTTCATGGGCCGCGGTGGCGGTGTGGTCGTCGCCTTCAGCAACGCGGCCGGCGACCTCCAGCGCACGCCCCTGGTGGAGCCGCGCCACACCGGCATCGAGGACTGGCTGGCGCGCCACGGGCTGCGGGCCGACGACGGCCTGGTGACGGACGCGCAGTGCGGGCAGGTGCAGGTGATGCAGCAGCGTGGCTTCTTCAACCTGCAGACGGCCATGGCCTTCCCCTATTTCCCGTTGGTGACCCGCTTCGGGGAGCACCCGGTGAGCGCCGAGCTCGAGGCCGTGGTGCTGCAGTTCGCCCGTTCCTTCACCCCCCTGGACGACAGCACCTACCGCCGCACCCCCCTGCTCACGACCAGCGACCGCACCGGCACGGTGCCCCTGCCGCATGCCATCGACCTGCAGAAGCAGTGGAGCGACGCCGACTTCACGCAGGCCCCGCGCCACCTGGCCTACGCCGTGGAAGGCCCCTTCGGCAACGGCCCCGGGGCCCGGCTGGTGGTGATCGGCAGCGGCAACTTCGCCGTGGGCGCCGAGGGTGGCCAGCTCAACCCCGACAACATCAACCTGCTGGTGAACGCCGTGGACTGGGCGAGCGACCAGACCGGCCTGATCGACCTGCGCGGCAAAGGGGTGAACTACCGGCCCCTGGAGGAACTGAGCGATGCCACGCGCAGCACGCTGAAGTGGACCAACCTGCTGCTGCCCATCCTGCTGGTGGTGGGCGGCGGCCTGCTCCGCCTGCAATGGCGCCGCCGCCAGCGCAAGGCCCGTACCGCCCCCGGCCATGTGGCGTGACCGAAGCACCCGCGCCCTGCTGATCGCCGCCGCCGTGCTGGCGCTGCTCCTGCTGGTCTCCCACTTCTGGAGCCCACGCTCGCGCGACCGCAGCTTCCGCGACGTGGTGATGACCCTGGACACCGCCGCGGTCACCGGCTTCTCCATCTTCCCGAGCGCCCCGGGCCACCGCGAACTGCGTTTCGATCGCAGCCCGGCAGGATGGACCGTGAGCGACGAGGGCGGATCCCACCGCGCCGATGACGGGCGCGTGCGTGAGTTCCTCGGCGGCCACGCCCACATGCGCGCCAAACGCCTCACCGGTTTCATGGACCTGGTGAAGGAACGCTACGACCTGACGGACAGCCTGCGGGAGACGGTGGTCTTCCGCCTGGTGGACGGCGCCGAGCGCACGGTGCACTACGGCCGCAACACCTTCGCGCCGGGCAACGTCGGCATGTGGTCCGCGGTGAACCTGCCGGGCGAGCGCGAGGTCTTCGCCGTGGAGGGCACCATGAGCATGTATGCCGAGCAGCCCCTGGACGAATGGCGCACCAAGTGGCTGGTGCGTGGCGACCCCGCCCATGTCCGCAGCCTCCGCTTCCACTATTCCATGGACACGGCCTTCACCGTGGAACGCAGGGGCGGCACCTGGATGGTGGACGCCGACACGGCCGACCAAAGCAAGGTGGACGGCTACCTGGCCTCGCTGATGCAGGCGCGCGCCCAGGCCTTCGCCGACACGGTGAACATCGCTGGACTGGCTCCGGACTACAGCCTGGAGGTGGGCTTCGACGATGGCCGCGCCCCCATCACCGTCAACGTGTTCACCGGATGGTCGGCCCTGGTGGCCGTCTCCTCCCTGGACCCCGGCTCCAAGCTGCGCTTCGACACCATGCGCGAACTGCCCCGCATGTTCCGCACACGGGGGCACTTCCTGCCCTGAGGCGCCATGAACGGCGGCCTGTTCATGGCCCGCCGGGGTACGCCCATCCGTGAGGCATCCCGCCATTCACCTTTGTGGTGCCCGCGACCGGGCGCCGCATGCGCCGGCTCAGCATCCTGCCCCAGCCCGACGACAACACGTGCGGCCCCACGGCCCTGCAGGCCGTGTATGCTCATCTGGGCCATCACCTGCCGCTTCAGCAGGTCATCGACGAGGTGCATGCCCTGGAGGATGGTGGCACCCTGGCCGTGTTCCTGGGGCTGCACGCCCTGCGGCAGGGTTTCCATGCCCGGATCCACAGTTACAATCTGCGCGTGTTCGACCCCACCTGGGATGGTCTGCCTGGCGAGACCCTGCGCAAGAAGCTGGTGGCCCAGGCACGCTTCAAGGGGGGCAAGAAGCTCACGGCGGCCTGCATGGCCTATGCCCGCTTCCTGAAGATGGGCGGGGAGATCCGCTTCGACGACCCCACGCCCGACCTGTTGCGCGGTTATCTGGACCAGGGCCTGCCGGTGCTCGCCGGCCTCAGCGCCACCTACCTGTACCGCAGCGAACGCGAACTGACCGGGGCCGCCGGGCAGAGCGTTCTCGACGACCTGCGCGGCAAGCCGATGGGGCATTTCGTGGTGCTCACCGGCATGGAGGGCAAGATCGTGCATGTGGCCGATCCCTACGAGGACAATCCGTACAGCCGCGAGCACCACTACCCCGTGCACGTGGGCCGGCTGATCAACTCCATCATGTTGGGCATCGTGACCTATGACGCCAACATGCTGATCCTGTCGCACACGCCCCTGCCCGCCCCGGTGGTGAAGGAACGGGCACCCAAGCGGCCCAACAACCCCGCCGGGTCATGAGAAAGATCATCGTCGTGCGCGATCCGCGCGAATTCAACCTCGGTCTCAGCGGGGTCGAGGTGGTGTCCGGCAAGGACTACCTCACCGACCCCGCCTTCGCCACGATGCGCAACGTGCGCATCTTCAACCTGTCGCGCAGCTACGGCTACCAAAGCCGCGGGTACTATGTGAGCCTGCTGGCGGAAGCACGCGGCCACAAGGTGATCCCCGACGCCAAGAGCATCCTGGACCTGCGCTCGCCCCGCCTGGTGAAGGTGCTCGGCCGCGACCTGCAGGGCCTGGTACAGCAGCAGCTGGCCGAGAAGAAGAAGGACGACTTCCAGCTGAGCATCTACTTCGGCCGCAACGTGAACCGTAAGTACGACCGCCTGGCGCACGAACTGTACAAGGTGTTCCGCTCGCCGTTGCTGAGGGCCCGTTTCCAGCGCACCGACGGTGAGTGGGAGCTGCGGGCCGTACGCCCCATCCCCTACAACGACATCCCCGAGGAGCATCTGCCGTTCGTGCGGCGCACCGCACGCGAGTACTTCGCCAAGAAGCGGTACGACAGCGCCCGCGAGGACCAGAGCAGCTATGACCTGGCCATCCTGGTGAACCCGGGGGACAGCGCCGTGCCGAGCAACAAACGCGCGGTGGTGAAGTTCCGCCAGGCCGCCGAACGCCTCGGGTTCAAGGTGGACATCCTGGGCCCGGACGATATCGACCGGCTGGGCGAGTACGACGCGCTGCTGATCCGGGAGAACACCCACGTGGAGCACCACACCTACCGCTTCGCCCGAAAGGCCCAGAAGGAAGGTCTGGCCGTGATGGACGCTCCCGACGCCATCCTCAAGTGCAACAATAAGGTCTTCCTGGCCGAAGCCCTGGGAACACACGGCGTGCCCACTCCGCGCACCATGATCGTGCATGCCGAGAACCGCCAGGAGGTGATCGGCCGCTTCGGCCTGCCGGTGGTGCTCAAGCTCCCGGACAGCACCTTCAGCCGCGGCGTCACCAAGGCCCACAGCGCCGCGGAACTGGAGCAGAAGCTCAACGACCTGCTGGAGGAAAGCGACCTGGTGATCGCCCAGGAGTACATGCCCAGCGACTTCGACTGGCGCGTGGGCGTGCTCGACGGTCGTCCGCTCTATGCATGCAAGTACTTCATGGCCCGTGGCCACTGGCAGATCTACAACTGGAACAGCGGCACCAAGAAGGACCGCACCGGCGACTTCGCCACCATGCCGGTGGACCAGGCGCCGCAGGCCATCGTGGAGGCCGCCGTGAACGCTGTGCTGGCCGTGGTGGGCGACCAGGGCCTGTTCGGGGTGGACGTGAAGGAACGCGAGGGGCGACCGTTCGTCATCGAGGTCAACGAGTGCCCCAACATCGACCACGGTGTGGAGGACCTGGTGCTGGGCGACGCCCTGTACGAGGCCATCATCGGATCTTTGAAGGAACGCATTGAACGCAGGATCGGCATCCGGCCGTCCGCCGCACCGGCCGCGCCGGCACAACACCCATGACCCCTTCCCGACGCAACGCCTACAAACTGTTCGAGGTCACCGGCATCGAGCTCGAATACATGGTGGTGCAGCGTGGCACCCTGCGCGTGCTGCCCATCGTGGACCTGCTGTTCCAGGATGTGACGGGCGGGGTGACCAGCGATGTGGAACGCGGGGAGGTCACCTGGAGCAACGAGCTGGTGAGCCACGTGGTCGAGCTGAAGACCACCCGCCCCGCAAAGCGCATCCCCGCCTTCCGCCGCCGGTTCGCCGCCGAGGTGCGCGCCATCAACAACGCCCTGGCCGCCCGCGACGCCATGCTGCTGCCCACGGCCGCACACCCGCTGATGGACCCCTTCACCGAGACGGTGATCTGGCCGCATGAGCACAACGAGGTGTACGCCCTTTACAACCGGATCTTCGACTGCCGCGGCCACGGCTGGAGCAACCTCCAGAGCACGCACCTCAACCTGCCGTTCGCCACCGACGAGGAGTTCGGCAAGCTGCACGCCGCAGTGCGCATGGTGCTACCCCTCATCCCGGCCCTGGCGGCCAGCTCCCCCCTGCTCGATGGCAAGGCGACCGGCTTCCTCGACTCGCGCATGGAGGCCTATCTTCATCACCAGGACCGGTTGCCGGCGCTCATGGGTTCCCTGATCCCGGAGGCCGTCTTCTCCCAGGAGGACTACTACCGCGTCATCTTCGACCCCATCGGCCGCGCCCTGGCCCCTTTCGACACCGAGGGGGTGATGGACCACCACTTCGCCAATTCACGCGGCGCCATCGCGCGCTTCGACCGCGGCGCCATCGAGCTGCGTGTCATCGACATCCAGGAGTGCCCGGCCATGGACCTGGCCATCGCCGAGCTCATCACCGCCCTCTGCCGCGCCATGACCAAGGGCCGTTGGACCAGCACCTACCTGCAGCGCGCCTGGAGCGAAACGGACCTGCTGCCCATCTTCCTGCAGACCATCAAGGATGCGGGCAAGGCCGTGATCGCCAACAAGGATTACCTGTTGATGTTCGGCGTGATGAAGGAGCAGCGCTTGACGGCCCAGCGGTTGTGGGAGCACATCGTGCAGGAACTGCGCGGCGAGCTCAGCGAGGACGCCCGCACCCTGATCGACCACGTGCTGAGCAAGGGCTGCCTGGCCCAGCGCATCCTGGCACGCACCGGGCGCAAGCCCTCGGCGGAAAAGATCCGTCAGGTGTATGGCGAACTGGCCGCCTGCCTGCAGGACGACAAGCCGTTCGCCTGAGGGCCGGGCGGCGCCACGCCGCTTCAGCGCAGCACTTGGAAAGGCTCGGCCCCGCTGGCCCGGTCGGTGAGCACCTGCAGCACGTAGCTCCCCGGCGCCAGGTCCGCCACGTTCAGCAGCACCCGGTCGTTCAGCGCGGCACCGCTCAACGGCCGGTGAAGGACGGCACGCCCCGCCGCGTCCACCACCCGCAGCTCGGCCCGCTGCGCATCGCCCCAGGCCGCATGCACTTGCAGCAGGTCGTTCGCCGGCTTGGGGAACACCACCAGGTCCACCGTGGCCTGTTCTGCAAGGCCCACCGTGCCCATATCCCACAGCTGGATGTCGTCCACCGCGGCCTCCACCAGGCTGCCCCCGTCCAGGTACTCGCCGGGCCGGATGCTGTCCGAGGCGTTGTACTTGATGTACACCGTGCTGCCGGGTGTCACATGGTCGCCGACCCGGAAGGCCACACGCCGCCAGCTGCGGTCGCTGGTGCGCGTGTTCTCCACGGGCACCCAGGTGTTGCCGTCGTTGCTCAGGAACACCTGCCACCAGTCCTGCCCGGGGTTGGCGCCGCTGGGCGGATCGTTCACGTACCAACGCCAATAGGTGATGGCCGGTTCCTGCATGGCGGACAGGTCCAGTGCGGCGCTCCGCAGGGTGGTGGTGCCGCCGTCCACATCGTTCTCGCCCAGGGGCGATTGTTCGGTGGCCGCGTTGCCGGTCACGTAGCAGATCTCGCCGTTGGGCGTGTGCTGCTCCCCGGGCTGCACCACCGTGCTCGGGTCGCCCGGGGTGCCGTAGCTGCCCACGGGCATGTTGAACTCCCATTCGCCGGTGGTGGCGTTGTCCGTGGGCAGGCCGATGTCCCAGTTGCCGAGCTGTGTGAAATTGTCGGCATCGTCGGTGGCCACCAGGGAGAAGCCCACCAGGATGTGATACGGTACGTTGGGGTCGGGCTCGGCCGCGCCCACGGGCACCACAGCGCTCAGTTGCTGGAAACTGTCCTCCACACCCATGTAGTACGAGATGATGGTGCCCTGCGGCTGTGCGGGTATGGTGACGTGGAAGTCGTTGCTCCCGAAATCGGTCATGGGCAGCTCGTTCCAGGTCGGGTCGTCGTTCACCCGGTAGAACAGCTTCACCTCGGCGAGGAAGGGCAGGAAGTCCAGGTCGAGGATCAGCTGCGCGTCCAGTTCGATGCCCTGTCCCTGGGGGGCCTCCTCCACATTGTCGTGGAGCAGGGTGGCGTTGCTCAACAGGGTGATGCCGTGCAGGGCGAAGGCCTCCACGATGGCCCCCGCATTGGGCGTGCCGTTGGTGATGTCGCCGTCGTCGTCGTCGGCCTGCAGCACGTCGAGCAGTACATCGCGGAAGGCCTGACCCTCGTTGCCGTCCGGGGTGTTGGCCTGCAGGCCGGGGAAGGCTTCCACGAAGAGCGTGAGCATGGCGTCCATGTCATTGCCCAGCAGCAGGTAGGTGTCCCACCATGCCCCGGCGATGATCTCCCCGTCGGCATGCACCTCCCCCACCAGGTCCACCGGGTACACCTTGCGGTTCTCGTCGTAGCGGCGGATGAAGGCGTCGGGGTCGCTGAGCGAGCTGCCCTCGGCCAGCACCGGGTCCTGGGTGATGGACAGGGACCACACATCGGCGTAGCCTTCGTTCATGGCCCCGTTGGTGAACTGGCTGAGCAGCGCGCCATAGAACTTGTCGTTGATGCCGTGGCCGTATTCGTGGTACACCACCTCGGCGATCTGCGCGTAGCTCTGGCAGTCGTTGCCCTCCTGGTAGAAGTTGATCGAACCGCCGTCGTAGAACGCATTGCAGGTGCCCGCCACGTCCACGTTGGTGGTGAAGGGCAGGTCGAGCGCGGTGAATCCGGGCAGCCAGGTCTTCATGTGGTCGTGCACCACGTTCACGTGGTAGTAGGCGCTGCGTTCCCGCACGTTCGCATCGCCGTCGAAGCTGATGGCGTTGGCGCCCTCCTGCAGGGTGGTCTGGAAGCTCGGTGTGCTGCCGCCGGTCTTCACGTTGCACCAACGCCCGTCCAGGAAGAAGGTGGCGTCCACCGGCCCGCCCACCCCGGTGTTGAGGTAGCCCTGGTCGTCCAGGTACTGGCTCAGCCCGTTCACCACCACGCGCAGGTCGGGGAGCACTTCGGAGGTCGCCGGGATGTAGGGGTTCTGGGTGAAGGCGGTGGCGGTGGCGTTGATCTCGGCGCCTGCGGCGGCGGGGGGCGCGTGGTGCATCACCTGGTCCTGCCGGTGGAGCAGCTGCCCGGAGTGGGCGTCCACCCAGCAGGCCCAGCGGCCGGGAACACCGGCCTCCACCGTGTGCACCACCACTTCATGCACCAGCCGGTGCTCCACCGCGCGATGCCCGGGCAGCGGCAGGATGCGCTGGCCGAGGACCTCGGTGCCCGTGATGCCCGTGAGCCCTGCCGAAGCGCTGGCCACCGCGGCGGCCTCGGCGATGGCGGACTGTTCGTCCACCTGGATGCCCGGGTACAGGTCGGTGCCGAAGGCGATCACCCGCCCCTGCACGTCCAGCTTCACCAGGGCCTGCCCGAAGAGCACGGGAAGTCCGGCGTGCTGTTGGGCGAAGTGCACGTAGGTGTGCTTGGCCGTGGGGTACACGGAACGCACCACCATCTCGTTCAGCGGCAGGCCGAAGCCTGCAAGCTGATGCTGCAGGAAGTCCCAGGCGCGGGAAACGGGGTCCGCCCCGAGGGTGGCGATGGGCTTGCCGAAGGCCCGGTGCGGCAGGCCGTTGGCCTCGTTGAACTCGACCCACCAGGTGCCGTGCGCCGCCACGAACGAACGCCATTGCGGCCGTGCGCGCAGTGTCTCCTGCCAGGCGACGTCCGGCGTGCGCGGCCGGTCGTGCAGGAAGGTGATGCGCCGGTCGTCACGGCCGCCGTCGATGGCGTTGGCGTGCAGGGCGCCGAGGAGGAGGCCGGCGATGAGCAGGGAGGTGCGCATGGGGCAAGGGGTTGGGGGATCGAAGGTCGTAAGCGGGGGGCACCCGGGCAACCCTCCGCACGGTCGCGCTTGGATGCCCGTCAGGGGTCGGGAAGCTCGATGGTCAGGCCGTCGTAGGCCAGTTCGACGCCGTTCGGCAAGGTGGGGGCCACTGCGGCATGGGCGCCCAGCAGGTGGCTGATGTGGGTGAACAGGGTCCGCCGGGCGCCCAGTTCACGGGCCAGGTCCAGCGCTTCCTGCAGGTTGAGGTGGGCGGCGTGGGGTTCGTGACGCAGGGCGTTGAGCACCAGCACCTCGCTGCCGCGCACCTGGGCCTTGGCGGCCTCGGGCAGCACCTTCGCATCGGTGATGTAGGTGAAGGCGCCGATGCGGAAACCCAGGACGGGCATGCCCAGGTGGAGCACTTCCACGGCCTCCATGGCGATGCCCGCCGCCGTGAAGGGACCCGGCGCGATGGGATGCAGTTCCAGCTCGGGCACCCCGGGATAACGCACCTCGGCGAAGGCGTAGGCGAAGATCCGGCGCACCGCCCCCAGCGTGGCCGCTGAACCATGCACCGGCATCACGGCGCCCTGGAGGTGGTTGTAGCTCCGCAGTTCGTCCATGCCGCTGATGTGGTCCATGTGCTCGTGGGTGAGCAGCACCGCGTCCAACCGGTCCACACCGGCGCGCAGGCACTGCTGGCGCACGTCGGGACCGGCATCGATCAGCAGGGAACGCCCGGCCACTTGGAGCCAGCCCGCAGCGCGCAGACGCCGGTCGCGGGCATCGGTCCCCGTGCATACTGCGCACCGGCAACCGATCACCGGCACACCCTGGCTGGTGCCTGTTCCGAGGAAGGTGAATCGCATCGGCGGTGCGCAAAATACCCCATTGCCCGGCGCTACCTTCGCCGCGCCCCGGAGAGGTGGCAGAGCGGTCGAATGCGGCGGTCTTGAAAACCGCTTTATCCGCAAGGGTAACGGGGGTTCGAATCCCTCCCTCTCCGCCAGCGCGACGCGATCGCTGATCCATGGGGATCCCGCCATACGATGGCGCGGTCCAGGGAGGTGCAACACCGGCTGATGCCGGAAGGCAAGCTCCGCCATGGGCGTGCGTCGGCTTGGGACCACGACCCCGCCGCCGCGCACCGTTCGACCCGGAGCGCGGGAACGGCGCCTCCGCCCCGAGGAACGGTGACGCCACGCCCGATGCCCGCGCTACCTTTGATCACATGGCACGCCCGCTCCTACCCCTGTTGATGCTGATCATCGCCAGGTCCGTCGCCGCCCAACAGGTGCCCGAGTTCCTGGTGGAGACGCGCCGGTTCGAGGTGCCCGGCCAAGGTCCGCTGGTGGACCTCAGTGTGGCGGTCCTGGGCGCCTCCGTGACGCACGAGGACAGCACCGCCGGTCTGTCCCAGGCACGGTTGCAGCTGGTGGCCTTGGTGGAACGGGACGGTGCGATCGTGGACCACCGCAAGGTGGAGCTCACCGGCCCACCGCGCACCTCGGAAGTGCCGCCGGACCTGTTGTACACCACGGCGTTCGCGCTGCCGGTCGGGGAATACACCCTCGAGGTGCAGGTGCGCGACCTGCAGGGCGCGGACACGACACGCACGGAGCGGCGGCCGCTGGCAGTACCGGCAATGCCGGGCCGGCCCGCCTTCTCGGACGTGCTGCTGGTGGCCGGCAGCGGGCCCGAGGGCGGCGAGGGCCATGGGCATAGCGGCCGCGTTCTCATCCCCTTCGTGGGTGCCTACTATCCGGCTTCGGTGGAACGCCTGGACCTCTACGCCGAGCTCTACGGCATGGACGAGCGGGTGGGCCCCGACAGCCTGTATCTGCTGAGCTACCAGATCGAAGGGCACGGGACCGGCACCCCGGTGGGTGCCTTCCGGGCCGCGGCACGGGTGAAGGCCCGGGCGGTGGAACCCGTCGTGGGGGGCTTCGACATCCGCCAGTTGCCCAGCGGCAACTATGTGCTGGCCCTGGAGGCCCGCGACCGCAGCGGCCAGTTGCTGGCACGCACCGAGCGGTTCTTGCAGCGCAACAACCCCGTCGCCTATCGTATGGACGACCTGTCCGGCGTGGTCATGGGCGGCACCTTCGCCGACCGCATCGCCGAACCCGACAGCCTGGCCGAGTTCATCCACTGCCTGCGCCCCATCGCCGACGACCTGGAGCGCAAGATGATCGACGACCGCTGGAAGGACCGGGACATGGACCTGATGCGCCGCTTCTTCTACAGCTTCTGGTTCAACCGCAACGGCCTCGACCCCGAGGGCGCTTGGAAGGACTACCGCGCGGAGGTGATCCGCGTGAACCGCATGTACGGCTCGCGCATCAAACGCGGCTACGAGACCGACCGGGGCTATGTGCATCTGAAGTACGGCGCGCCCAACACCATCGTGGACCGGCCTAACGACATGGGCGTGTACCCCTATCAGATCTGGCATTACTACCGGGCTGGCCGCTACACCGACCGCCGCTTCGTGTTCTACCTGCCGGACATGGTGACCAACGATTACGAACTGCTGCATTCGGAGGTGCCCGGCGAGATCCAGAACCCGCGCTGGAACCAGGTGCTGCATTCACGCGACACGCCGATGAACAACGTGCAGCCCGGTTCGGTGGATTCCCAAAGCGGTGAGCGCGCCAACGAGTTCTTTCTGAACCCGCGCTGACGGTCGCGTCGCCGCGGCCATCTTTGCCGCCGCAGCCAGCCCATGCGCGACACGGCGATCGTCATTCTCAATTGGAACGGCCTTTCGTGGCTGCGGCGTTTCCTTCCCGGGGTGCTGCAGCTGGCCGATGGCGCCCAAGTGGTGGTGGCCGACAACGGCAGCAGCGACGGTTCGCTGGACTGGCTGCGTAACATACAAGGTGTGCGCACCATCGCCCTGGACAGCAACCTGGGCTTCGCGGGGGGGTACAACGCCGCGCTGGCCCAGGTGGAGGCCGCCTACTACGTGCTGCTCAACAGCGATGTGGAGGTGCGGCCCGGCTGGCTCGCGGGGCTGCGTGCCCGGCTCGACGGCGACCCCGGCATGGCGGCCTGCCAGCCCAAGGTGCTGGCGCACGCCCATCCCGACCGCTTCGAGCATGCCGGTGCCGCCGGCGGCTTCATCGACCGCAACGGCTATCCGTTCTGCCGCGGCCGGATCTTCGAGATCACGGAACCCGATCGGGGGCAGTACGACGACGACCGGGAGGTGTTCTGGGCCACCGGTGCCTGCATGATGATCCGCGCCACGGCCTTCCACGCGGTGGGTGGCTTCGACCCCACGCTGTTCGCGCACATGGAGGAGATCGACCTGTGCTGGCGGCTCCGTCGACGGGGCTGGCGCATCGGCCATGCCGCCGGCGCGAGCGTGCTGCACGTGGGCGGGGGCGCCCTGGGCTACGGCAGCCCGCGCAAGACCTACCTCAACTTCCGCAACAGCCTCATCGTGCTCACCAAGAACCTGCACACCGGCTGGTTGCCGGGCCGCCTGCTGCGCCGCCTGCTGCTGGACGCCGCCGCCGCCTGGAAGTTCCTGCTGGAAGGCCACGGCGCGCATGCATGGCAGGTGGCCCGGGCCCATGCTCACTTCCTGGGGAGGCTGCCCGCCTTGCTCGCCGTGCGCGCACACCTCATGCGCGAGGAAAAAGATCCGGACCTCACAGGCATGTACACGCGCAACGTCGCCGTGGACCGCTTTCTGCTGAAGCGCACCCGGTTCAGCGACCTGCCGCGCGAAGCCTTCGTCACCCGTCGTTAGCGCCCGCGCCGGAGCAGGTGGTCCACCGCCAGGCGGTAGCTCTCGGCCCCCAGGCCCATGATGCTGCCCACGCACACGCCGCCGAGCAGCGAGACGTGGCGGAACGGTTCACGCGCGAGCAGGTTGGAAAGATGCACCTCCACCACGGGCACGGTCACGGCGGCCACCGCATCGCGCAGGGCCACCGACGTGTGGCTGTAGCCACCTGCGTTCAGCACCACCCCGGCATAGGCGCCCTCGGCCTCGTGGAGCCAGCGCACCAGGTCGCCCTCCAGCTCGCTCTGGCGATGGTCGATGCGGTGTTCGGGGAACTCCGCCCGCAGGCCGGCCATCAGGTGCTCCAGGTCGCCCTTGCCGTAGATGGCCGGTTCACGACGGCCCAGCAGGGCCAGGTTGGGTCCGTTCAGCACCAGGATGTCCGCCATGACGGCGAAGTAACGAAAGGGGGCAGCGATGGCATCTTTGTGCGGTGGACTGGCACCGCGCCCTCAACCTGTTCCGAACCCACCTTAAGCTGGAGCGCTCGTTGAGCGACCGCACGGTGGAGGCCTACCTCTCCGACCTGGCCAAGCTGCGGACCTTCGCCGAGGCCCATGCCCCCGTGCTGGCCCCCGATGCGCTGCGGCTGGAGGACCTGCAGGCCTTCGTCACACACACCGCCAAGCAGGGCATCGGTGCACGCAGCCAGGCCCGGCTGTTGAGCGCGGTGCGTGCCTTCCACCGCGCGTTGCTGCTCGACCGCCGGATCGACAACGACCCCACCGAATTGCTGGAGTCGCCCAGGCCGGGGCGCCATCTGCCCGAGTTCCTCAGCATTGCGGAGATCGACGCCATCGTGGCCGCGATCGACCTGTCCCGTCCCCTGGCGCACCGCGACCGGGCCATGGTGGAGACGCTGTACGGCTGCGGCCTGCGCGTGAGCGAACTGTGCGGATTGCGCATCAGCGACATCCATGCGGCCGAGCGGTTCATCCGTGTGGTCGGCAAGGGCGACAAGGAGCGGCTGGTGCCCATCGCGCCCCACACGTTGGACCGCATCGCGGAGTATCGCGACCATGAGCGCGTGCATCTGCCCGTGGCCGCCCGTGCCGGCGATGCGCTCTTTCTCAATGCACGTGGCGGGCCCCTGTCCCGTGTGGCCGTCTTCAACCTGGTGAAGGCCCTGGCCGTGAAGGCCGGCATCCACAAGGGCATCAGCCCCCACACCTTCCGCCACAGTTTCGCCACGCATCTGGTGGAGGGCGGGGCGGACCTGCGCGCGGTGCAGGAGATGCTCGGCCATGCCAGCATCACCACCACCGAGATCTACACGCACCTGGACCGCGAATACCTGCGCAGCAACATCCTGCAGCACCATCCCCGTGCACGCGCACGGTCGGCCGGCTGATCAATCGAGCCTGGCCAGCGCCCCGCGCGCCGCCATCGCACGCGCCACGGCGTCCATCAATGCGGCCACTTCGCCGCGGATCCGTCCGTCGTACGCCTCGTCCCAGTCCATCCGGCCGTTCAAGGGATCGAAGCGCGCGATGCCCATCGGCAGGTCGAAGAACGAAAGGTCCAGGTCGGCGACCCGCTCGAACATGGTCATCTCGATGAACACCTCCTTCACGCTGCGGTCGCCCGCCCACTCCGGCCCGTGCGTGCTCACCGTGAAGCACTTGGTGACGTGCCCGGGGCGCACGAAGCGGATCACGAAATCCGCGTTGTTCTCCAGCAGCAGCTCGTAACGGCCCGTGGGGCCGGTGGACAGGGTGCGCACCTTCTCGCCGTTGCGGTACACCCGCACCTGGGCATCGGCCAGCGGTGCCGCGGTGAACTTGTCCGTCACCGTGCCCACGATCCTCAGGTGGGCCGCTGCCGCCGTGGCGCTGAACAATATGCCTGCCACCACCATCAGGTCACGCAACCATCTCATGCCCGCTGTGGTCCCACTGGTGTGCGGACCGGGCGGCGAAACTATCCGGGGCCTGGTGCGGATCAAAGGCTTGAGGGCCTTCGGTGGGGCGATCGATCAACAGGCGGGTGTGCACAACCCCGGAAACGCGAGAAAACGAGCGGGGCGGCCCGATGGTCCGCCCCGCCCCTTCCCGATCATGGTGATCAATGCACCAGCAGGCGCTGCTCGCTGATCCCTGCTTCCGTGCGGATACGCAGCACGTAGGTGCCCGCCTTCAAGGTTCCGGCATCCTCACGCACAGCGTTCACCCCTTTGACCAACGTGGTGCGGGCGTTCCATACCGTCCTACCCGTGGCGTCGATGAGCTGCAGCTGTGCCGCCGTCCCCTCCCAGGGCCACACTACGGACACGGCGCCGGTGCCGGGGTTCGGGAACAGCGACCACCCTTCGTCAACGACCTCGGCAAGCGCGGTGCTGATGGCTGCGGACAGGCAGATGGAGAACTCGCCCCCCGCACCGTACTGGGTGTTGGAGTACACCCGCACCACATGGTCCGTGTTGGGTGTCACGGTCACGTCGTACGGGGCGCCAGGCCCGATCACGCAGCTGAGTTCGGTGCCGTTGCAACCGTCGTACACCACCACCACGGCATCACCCATGCTCACATTGTTGAAGTTGATGGTGACGACCGTGTTCGGCCCGGAGTTGAAGGTGTACCACATGTCCAGGTACGAACCCGTGGTCGTGTCGCAGGAGGGGTCGCCGGCATCCTGGGTGGCCTGTGCGTTGTTGCCCTGGGCGCCGTTCTGCGGGCAGTCCGTGGTCGCCCACACGGGCAGGCCGATGGCGTCGGCGCAATCGTCGTTCGCCGGCTGGCCGGGGCATGCCGCCGCCTCGACCGTGAGCGTGTACGGCCCGGTGGTGCCCGATCCGAACTGGCCCACGGGCAGCCAGTAGGTGCCGGGTTGAAGCGTGGCGAACCGGATGGTGACGTTGCCGTCCGCGCAGGAGGTGGTGTCGTATGTCCCTGCGTGGAAGGTGTCCGCCGGACAAGAGGTCCACACGATATACACCTGATCGAAGGCCGGGTTCGTTCCGCAATACGACACGGTGACGTCGGCGCAGTCCACGAGGGTGAAGGCATGCCACACCTTGGGCACGTTGTCGTCCATGGGCGAGCCCGCGACCGCATCACCGGCGGCGGTGGCGCCCACCGTGGTTCCCGTGAAGCTCAGGTTGCCGCCGATCGCCAGCGGCTGCGACACCACATCGGCGCAGTTGTCGTTCCCCGGTGCCGCGCCACCGCCGTACACACAGATGTCGAAGGTGGTGGTGGCCGGGATGTCCGTGTAGTAGTGGTACAGCCGTACGTGGTAGGTCTGCCCCACGGTGAGGCCGGCGGCCTGGATCACCTCCGTGCCACCCTCCAAGGTGGCGTCCGCACAACCGATGCTCGTCGGGTTCGCGCAACCGCCGGACAACAGTTCCACCACCGCGTCCAGCGAATCGGAGCCTGCCACCTCCACGGTCAGCGCGGCGGCCGTGGCCACGAAGCTGAACCACACATCGTCGTTCGCATCACCGGTGAACCCGTTGCAGTTGATGGCCGGCAGCGATCCGGTGGCGTTGGCCACATCGCCGGTCACGTACTGGCAGAGGGTGCCCGCGGTGAGCATCGTGGACCCGCCGCATTCGTCGTTGGCCGGCAGACCCGCGCAGGCCGTGGCGCTCACTTCCAGGGTGTACGGCCCGGTCGTACCCGCGCCGAACTGACCGACGGGCAGGTAGTACGTGCCGGCCGGCAGGGCGCTGAAGTACACCGTGCCGTTGCCGTCGGCGCAGGTGGTGAAGTCGTAGGTGCCCAGCTCGAAGGTGCTCGCGGGGCATGCCGTCAGCACGATGTAGATCTGGTCGTACACCGGGGTGGTGCCGCAGTAGCTCACCTGCACGTTGGCGCAGCTCGAAAGGGTGAAGGCATGCCAGACCTTGGGCACGCTGTCGTCCATGTCGGAAAGGGGTACGGCATCATTGGTGGCGGTGGCGCCGACCGTGGTGCCTGTGAAGCTGAGCGAACCGCCCACGTTCAGGGCCTGTGGAACGATGTTCTGGCACTGGTCGTTCGGCGGAGCGACCCCGCAGGCAGAGGCGTTCAGGTGGATGGTGTAGGCCCCCAGCGAACCGGCGCCGAAAAGGCCCACGGGCACATAGTAGCTGCCCGCCGGCAGCTGGTTGAAGACCACCGTGCCGTTGCCGTCGGGGCAGGTGGTGAAATCGTACGTACCGAGGATGGCCGAATCCGCCGGACAATCCGGGGTCAGGACGATGTACACCTCGTCGAAGGCGGGCGCGGTGCCGCAGTAGTCCAGCGTCACGTTCGCGCAGGCGGTCGTGGTGAAACGGTGCCACACCGTGGGCACCGCTCCCTCGAAGGCGCTGCCGACCGCCGCGTCGTTGGTGGTGGTCGCACCGGCAGTGCTGCCCGTGAACGTGAGCGATCCGCCAATGGCGAGGTTCTGCCCCGCCACGTTGGCGCACTGATCGTTCGCCGGAGGCGGCGGGGTGATGAAGGCGCAGATGGTCAGGTCGGTGGTGGGCGCCGGGCCGTTGTAATAGTCGTAGACCCGCACCAGGTAGGTGGCACCGACGGTGAGGCCGGTCAGGGACACCATCTCGGTGCCGTCGTCGACCACCTGGTCGGCACAGGCGATGTTCGCGCCATTGCATGCACCGCTGCGCACGTCCACCACGGCGTCGAACTGGGCGGAACCGTCCACCAGCACGGTGATCGCAGGGGCCGTGGCCACGAATTTGAACCACACGTCATCGTCCGCGGTGCCGGTGTAGCTGTTGCAGGTGATCGCCGGCAGGCTGCTGGTGGCACCGGCCGTGCTGCCCGCCACCGGCACGCAGCTGGTCCCCACCGGGATGGTGATGGCGCCCGCGCAATTGTCATTCACCGGGGCGCCGCCGCGGAACAGGCTTGGGTTCGTGGATCTGTGCGACTTGGCCCGGGGGGCCTCGCTGCCCGACAGCTGTCCGGGTGTGAACGTGCGTTGATGCCCGTCCTGGCGCGCGGTCGGGGTCCGTGTGATGTCCTGCTTGGTGTGCTGGGCCGGAGCTTCCGTGGCCGCCAGGGCCAGGGCGACCACCGCCATGCGCATTGCGTAGTTTCCGATCATGTCCATGGATTTGTGGTGCCGAAGCTAACGGCCCGGCACCCGCCATTCCACGGGCGGGTTCCTTTTCGACGATCGTCAGCGGCCCACGAGCACCGGTCGGCGACGCACGGTCCCGTCCTGTCCCCGCAGTTCCACCACATAGGCCCCGGCGGGCACGGCCGCCACCGACAGGACCTGCACCGGTTCGCGCGTGGCCCGCTGCCTCCACCAGGCACGGCCATCGGAGGAAACGAGCGCCAGTTCCATCGGGGTGAAGCCGTCGGGGAGCTCCACCAGCAGCCGGTCCACGGCAGGCACCGGGTACACGTTCAGCTCTCCGTCGGTCCAGGCATCGGGACCGTGGACGGCGGCGATCGCCCCGCTCCGGCCCAAGGTGTACTCCCCTTGCAGCAGGGTGTCCAGTTCCATGTAGCCGGTGCCGTTGGTGAGCGAGCCGGCCACCACCACCTGATGCGGGTAGGTGGTCCACGGTTCGCCGGGATGCGCGCGATAGAGCACGGCGGCCCCGGCCTCGGTGACGTCGTACAGGTCGAAGTCCAGTTGGGCGTCCGAGGCACCGTAGTAGTTGATGCGCGCGGACAGGTGGGTGCCTGCGGGCCAGAGGCCATCCACCACCCAGTAGTGCGTTCCGCTCACGGCCTCCACTTCCGCGGTGGTCTGCGCCGCCTCCGGACCGGCCCAGATGTGGTCCACGCGGAACAGCGCCGAGTCGGGCACGTTCTCCGGGAACAAGCGGAAGTCCACGCGCGGCAGGGTGGAACTGAAGCTCTCACCCGGCCGGATGGTGAACTCGTGGTCCATCCTTGCCTGGTTCAATCGGCGATGCCCGTTCACCACCGCCATCACGGGCTCGAACGGCGCGGTGAGGTCCACCACGGTGAGCTCGCCGTCGGCCATCACCTGATGCTCGCTGCGTTGCCAGTTCGCGCCGATCAGGGTGACGTCCAGCGGCACCTGGTGGTGGAAGGCCGTGGTGCCGCGCAGGCGCTGCCGCAGGGTGAGGTCCACCGCCCAGCCGCCGCCTTGCTGCACCGCGCTCAGGGCCTCCACCACGAACACGCTGAAGCCGGGTGCGAACACCCACGCATCGAAAAAGGGGTCGAGGTCGGCGCCGGTGGCCTGCTCCAGCGCGTCGCGGAACCCGGCGGCGTCCAAAGCCGTGTCGGCGTACGCCAGTTGCACGCCATGCATGGCCTGCCGGAAGAGCGTGTCGCCCAGGTAGCCCCGCAGGTTGTGCATCACCGAGGCACCCTTGTAATAGGTGTGGTGGCCGTAGATGTACGGATCGGGCATGGGCGACAAGGGCTGGAACCCGCCGTCCTGCAGGTGGCTGTTCTTCAGCACATCGAACTGGTTGTTCAGCACGGTGGTGATGAACTGGTCGCGGCCATACACCCATTCATCGACCAGGTGGCCGGTGTACTCGGCCGGGCCTTCCTTCAGCCACATGTCGTTGTGGATGTACGGGGTCACGATATCGCCCCACCAGTGGTGGCCCAGCTCGTGGCTCAGCAGCTGGCGGTTGTCCGGAACGGGCTGCCCGGTCATGAACTGCGGATAGGCGATGTTGGTGGGGATCTCCAAGGCGCCGTCGGTGGTGAGCACGTAGCCCACGCGCCCCCAGCCGTACGGCCCGTACCAATGCTCGCAGGCATCGATGGCACCGCCCAGGTCGCCGAAACGGGACACCATGCCGGCCAGGTGCGCGGGCTTGGCGCTCAGGGTCACCGGGATGTTCCCGTAGGCCCCGGCATGCACGTAGGTGCTGTCCACGTAGCCGGAGACGGCCACGGCCGAGACGTGCGTGGGCAGCGCCCTGCCGATGGTGTAGGACCGCACCACGGTGTCGCCGCCCAACTGCACCTCGCCCAGGAAGTCGCCCTGGCCGCGGAGCCGGTAGGTGCCGGCGCTCTTCACGTGGTAGGTGTACGTGGCGCGTTCCACGAAGGAATCGAAGCAGGGGTACCACACCTTGCCGAAGTTGGGCGGGATGGTGCTGATGCCGATCCCCAGGTTGTAGATGTAGCCGCTCTCGAAGTAGAAGCCGCCCCAGTCCGGATCGCGTTGCGGGCTGCCCTGGTAGTGCACCGTCAGCGTGCGTTGTTCGCCCACCAACGGCGCCCCCAGCAGGTCCACGGTCAGGAACGCCCCGTCGTAGGTGTACGGATGCTGGCCCAACGGGCTCGTCACCGAGTCCACCGCCAGGTCCAACAGGTCGAACCGGATGGCCGTCTGCCCGGCCATGCGTGCGCTGAAGGTCACCGCGCATGCCCCCGCGATCCACTGGTCCTGCACCCGGGTCACGTCCAGGCTGATGTCGTAGTGCTGGATGTCGAAGGTGTCGCTGCGCGCGATGGTCTCGTCGATCTGCGTGCGCTGCGTGGCGGTCAGTTCCGGCCCGGGGCGATAGGGCTCGTGCAGGATGCGGCAGCCCATGCGGAAGGGCTGGGCCTGGGCGGCGATGGCCAGGAGCGATGCGGAAGCAAGGAGAAGGAGGCGCATCCGGGGCGGGGTTCGTTCCGCACGAAGCTAAGCGGCGAAGCACTTGCCCGTGCCGTCGGCCGGAGGGGCGGCGCCTGACGCGTGGAAGGACCGCCAGCGACGGAGGACCGGCATCGCTCGTCACAGAACGCTGCTCCATCGCCCTTCCGCAACGCTTGGTCGAGATCCCGGCAACTTCCCTGCCCCCTGGCCGTATCGTTGTGTGCGCCGGACAGGCCCCGGTCCGAACACCCCATGAACCACCCCCGCATCCTGGTCGTCGAGGACGAAGCCCTCATCCGCAAGGATATCGAACGCAGCCTGACGTTGCTGGGCTACGATGTGGCCGGCAGCACGGGCGACGGCCACGAAGCCGTGAGCCTGGCCATGGAACAAAGGCCGGACATGGTGCTCATGGACATCCGGCTGCGCAGTGCCATGACCGGCATCGAGGCGGCCAAGGTGATCCGCACCAGCACCGGCATTCCGGTGGTCTTCCTCACCGCCTTCTCGGAGGACAGCACCCTCAGCGAGGCCAAAGTGGCCGAGCCCCTGGGCTACATCGTGAAGCCCTTCACCGAGGCGGCCCTGCGCTCCAACATCGAGATCGCCCTCTTCAAAGGCGGCGAGGAGGCCAAGTTGCGCATGGAACGGGACCGCCTGTTGCGCTCGGTGAGCAAGGGGCAGGACGATGACCACATCTTCATCAAGCACAAAGGCCGCGCCGTGCGGATCGCCTTCCGCGAGATCGAGCATGTGGAGGCCCTGAAGGATTACGCCTCCTTCCATCTGAAGGACCGGCGCTACGTGGTGCACGGCACCATGCAGGATTTCGAGGCCATGCTCCCCGCGGGTGATTTCCTGCGCATCCACCGCTCCCACATCATCCGCCTGGACCGCATCCAGAGCATCGATGACGGCGACGTGGTGCTCGAGTCCGGGAAACGCATCCCCATCGGCCGTACCTACATGAGCCGCCTGCTCACGGTCATCCAGCAGTTGTGACCGTTCCGGGTCCGCGCATCCCGGCCGTTGCGAACTTCGCCCGGTGCGCCTCCGTCGTGGCATCGTCCGTGGTCTTGCCGTGCTCCTGGCCGCGCTCCTGTGCGCCGAGCTGTGGTTGCGCGTCCTGGGTCGGCGTGACCATCCCCTGTTCCGTGCCGACGCCAGGTACGAGTACCTCATGCTGCCCGACCAGGATGCGCACTATGGACGGATCCGGTACCGCACCAATGCGCTGGGCCTGCGCTCCCCTCCCGTGGGCGCCAAGCGGGGCCGTCGCGTGCTGATCATCGGCGACTCGGTGATCAACGGCGGACAGCAGACCACGCAGGACAGCCTGGCCACCGAAAAGGCCGCCCGTGCCACCGGCATCGAGCTCGTCAACCTCAGTGCCGGCAGTTGGGGCACGGACAACGCCATGGCCTGGATCAGGGCGCACGGCCTGCTGGACGCCGATGCCCTCGTGGTCGTGCTCAGCAGCCATGACGCCTACGACCGCATGACCTTCGCACCCGTGGTGGGTGTTCATCCCTCCTATCCGGCCGAACGCCCGCTGCTGGCTCTTTCCACCGTGATCGACCGCTGGCGCCACCGGCCCGCCGTCCCAAGTCCGCGCCGGTTCGCCGAGGGCTGGCGGGCGCTGCGCGACACCGCCGCCGCACGCGGCATCCCGTTGATGGTGCTGCTCCACCCCGAACTTGGCGAGCTGGCCATGGGGCGCTACGACGACCGCGGCACGCGCATCCTCGATTCCCTGTCCGCGTGGCACGTGCCTGTGCTGCGGTCGCTCGATCGCATGGACAGCACCATGTACACCGACCGCATCCACCTCAACGACCGCGGGCAGGCCACGCTGGCGCTCCTGCTGGCCGGGGTGCTGCCCACCCTGGTGCCCGCGCATACCTTCGGCCATGATCCGCTCCCTGCCGCCCGCTGAGCTCCTGGGCACTGCGGACACGCCCCCGCTGCTCGACGTGCGGTCGCCTGCCGAACATGTGCACGGCCACATCCCGGGGAGCATCAACGTGCCGCTCTTCACCGATCGGGAACGCGCCGAAGTGGGCACCTGCTACAAACAGCAGGGACGCGATGCCGCCGTGCTGCTCGGCCTGCGGCTGGTGGGGCCGCGCCTGGGCGACATGGTGGAACGTGCCCGCGCCATCGCGCCGCACGGGCGCATCGCCGTGCATTGCTGGCGTGGTGGCGAACGCAGCGCCAGCGTGGCGTGGCTGCTGGACAAGGCCGGCTTCGCCGAGGTGAGCACACTGCGCGGGGGCTACAAGGCCTTCCGCCGGCACGCCGCCGAAAGCTTCGCACTGCCGTGGGACCTGCGCGTGCTGGGCGGATACACCGGCAGCGGCAAGACCGAGCTGCTGGGGCTGCTGCGCGCGCTGGGCGAGCAAACGGTGGACCTCGAGGACCTGGCCAACCACAAAGGCTCGGCCTTCGGCGGACTGGGCCAGCCTCCCCAGCCCAGCGCGGAGCACTTCGGCAACCTGCTTTGGCAGGCCCTGCGGACCCTGGACCTGCAAAGGCCCGTGTGGGTGGAGGACGAAAGCCTGCTCATCGGCCGTGTGCCGATCCCGGATCCCTTCTTCGCACGCATGCGCTCAACGACGCTGTTCTTCGTGGACATGCCGCTGGAGGACCGGGTGCAACGGCTGGTGGCGGACTATGGCTCCGTCGCCGTAGAGGGCTTGAAGGACGCCGTGCGCCGCATCGGCAAACGGTTGGGGCCGCAGCACTGCAAGGCGGCACTGGAAGCGCTCGACCGGGGCGACCTGGCGGAGGTGGCGCGCGCCACCCTGCGCTACTACGACAAGGCCTACCTGCGCGGAGCTTCCATGCGCGACCCGGCCCGCACCCGCACCGTTCCGGGCCGTGCGTCCGATCTTCGCGGCCTGGCCCAACGCCTCGTCGACCATGCCCACGCCGTCCAGCACCCCTGACGCCCCGGTCCGCCTCACCACCTTCAGCCACGGCGCCGGTTGCGGCTGCAAACTGGCTCCCGACCTGCTGGACCGCATCCTGGGCGGCCCGCATGCGCATGCCACGGATCCCCGCCTGCTGGTGGGGCCCGCCACCAAGGATGATGCAGCGGTGTACGCCATGGATGGCGACACGGTCCTCATCAGCACGGTGGACTTCTTCACCCCCATCGTGGACGATGCACGCACCTTCGGACGCATCGCCGCAGCCAATGCGCTGAGCGACGTGTACGCCATGGGCGGATCGCCGCTCTTCGCCATCGCCGTGCTGGGATGGCCGGCCGGCAAACTGCCGCCGGAACTCGCCGCGCAAGTGGTGGAAGGTGGCCGGGACATGTGCCGGGAAGCGGGCATCGCGCTCGCCGGCGGGCACAGCATCGATGCGCCGGAACCCTTCTTCGGCCTGGCCGTCACCGGCAACGCCCGCAAGGCCCACATCAAACGCAACGATGGCGCTCAACCGGGCGATGTGCTCCTGCTCACCAAACCGGTCGGTACGGGCGTGCTCTCCACCGCCTTGAAACGTGGCGTGCTCGATGAGGCCCGCACGGCGGCCCTGTCCGCGCAGCTATGCACCTTGAACCGTGCCGGAGCCGCGCTCGGACCCGTGGCGGGCGTGCATGCCATGACCGATGTGACCGGCTTCGGCCTGCTGGGCCACCTGTGGGAGATGTGCGAGGGCTCGGGCTGCTCCGCCGTGATCGACTGGACGTGCGTGCCGCGGATGGATGGTGCGGCCGAACTGGTCGCGCAGACCGTCTACACCGATGGCGGCATGCGCAACTGGCGCGCAGTGCAGGCCCACGTGACCGGTGCGGACAGCATGGAGCGGATGATCCTCGCCGCCGATCCGCAAACCAACGGCGGCCTGCTCATCGCCGTGTCACCCGACACGCTTGAGGAGGTCCGGCAGATCCTGGAACGCAGCCGTACCAACGCGGCACAAGTGGGTGTTTTCGGGCAGGGACCGCCGTCGATCCTCATCCGCTGATCGACGAATGTGCATGGAGAACAGGTGATCCTGCGTGGATCGACCTTATGTTTGCCACGGAAAAATACGGTGATCATCACCGGAAAAAACACCTGAAATGGCCAAAAAGAAGTTCACGGAAAAGGACATCCAGCAACTCCTGCAGCATTATCGTGGCGAACGACGTCGTCTCGTCTTCCAGCTGGAAGGCGTCAAGAAGGCCATTCGGGAACTCCGGGCCATGGGCACCGGCGCGGCGGCCCCGACGGAGAAGACCGCTGCGACGAAGAAGCGGGCCGCTGCACCCAAGCGCAAGTCGGGCCCCAGGAAAAAGCGCGTGGCCCCGGGCGGATACCGGCTCAGCGGATGGGACGATGCGGTGATGAACGCCGTGAAGGGGGCCAACCGCATGATGACGAAACAGCAATTGCTCGACGTCACCAAGAAATGGGCTGCCAAGAACGAACCCAAGACCACGGCCGCCGAGGTGGAGGCCAAGCTCACGCGCGCCCTGCAGAAGCTCAGCGGACGCCGGGGCATGCTGGGCACCTACCGCACCGGTCTCCAGCGCGGGTACCATTACGGTCTGAAGGACTGGTTCTTCAAGAGCACCGGCAAACTGCGCCCCGCGCACCTCGACAAGCTCGTGATCGAGCGCTGAACCGATCCGAACGATCCCGGCGAAGGGCGGTCTGCGGGCCGCCCTTCGTCATAAGGAATGTGCCTCCCGCTGCTTTGACCGTGCCCTGAACTACCTTCGACAGGGCCATGAAGAACATCCTCGCCGCCGTCGACCTCTCCCCCATCACCCACGAGGTGCTCCGGATGGCCGGGGCGCAGGCCGCTCCGCACAAAGCCACCTTGTGGGTGGTCCATGTGGCCGCACCTGACCCCGACCTCGTCGGCTTCGAACCCGGCCCGCAGCACATCCGCGACCATCGTGCGCAGGAGCTGCGCGATGAGCACCTCGAGTTGCAGCAGTACGCCGCCGACCTCGCCTTGACGGGCATCGACGCCCGCGCGCTCCTGGTGCAGGGCCCCACGGTGGCCACCATCCTGGAGGAGGCCGTGCGGCTCCAGGCGGACCTGGTGGTGCTGGGCACCCACGGCCGTGGTGCGCTCCACCGGCTCTTCGTGGGCAGCGTCTGCCAGCAGGTACTGGCCGCGGCACGGTTCCCCCTGCTCATCGTGCCCGCGAAGTCCGCACCATGAGCACGCGCAGCCGTCAAGGGATCGCGCTGGTCTGTGCCGGTTGGCTGCTCCTGGGCGGCGTGTGCATGCCGGCACTGCACCCGGGCACGCCACAGCTCGGCGCCATCAAGCTGCCCGATGGATTCACCATCTCGGTCTTCGCAGCGAACGTCGCCAACGCGAGGGCGATGTGCTGGGGCGAGCGCGGGACGCTGTTCGTGGGCACACGGGGCGAAGGCGTCGTGCACGCCTTGCAGGACACCGATCGCGATGGCCGCGCCGACAGGCACCACATCATCGCACAGGACCTGCGCATGCCCGCAGGTGTCGCCTTCCGCCGGGGCGCGCTCTACGTCTCGGCCGTGGACCGCATCCTTCGCTTCGACGCCATCGAGGACCGGCTGGAGGATCCGCCGGCACCGGTGACCCTGCCGCAACGGTTCCCCGATGAGGACCACCACGGCTGGAAGTTCATCGCCTTCGGCCCGGACGACCGCCTTTACGTGCCCGTGGGCGCACCGTGCAACAACTGCCTGGGCGACGACAGCCTCGCCGCCACCATCACCAGCATGACGCCCGACGGCCGGGACCTCCGCATCGAGGCCCATGGGGTGCGCAACACGGTGGGTTTCGACTGGCAGCCGGGCAGCGGCACCTTGTGGTTCACCGACAACGGACGCGACCTCATGGGCGATGACGTGCCCGATTGTGAACTGGACCGCCTCGGCGCACGCGGCATGCACTTCGGCTTCCCCTATTGCCACGGCAGGGATGTCCCCGATCCCGAGTTCGGTGCACAAAGACCTTGCAGCACCTTCACCGCGCCGGCCGCACTGCTCGGCGCCCACGTGGCCCCCCTCGGCATGCGCTTCCTGCGGAACCGCTCCTTCCCGGCGAGATACCGCGGGGCCATCCTGATCGCCGAGCACGGCAGCTGGAACCGTACCACACCGGTGGGATACCGCGTGGTCGTGGCCTTTCCGCAGCCCGATGGGACCGCACGGACGGAGGTCTTCGCCGATGGCTGGTTGAAGGGCAACAGCGCATGGGGACGGCCGGTGGATGTGCTCGAAGCCCCGGACGGCAGCGTGCTGATCAGCGACGACGCGGCCGACATGATCTACCGTGTGCAGTACACCGGACCCGGCACGCCGTAACAGCCCGGTGCTTCAGCGCCTCCCTACCGGCCAGGGCCGGCGGTCCAGCCACGCCGAGCGCGACCACGACGAACGGTACAATGCGGCCCACACCAGGGTGCCCGTGAGCGTTCCGGTCAGGGCACCGGCCAGCACGTCCTCGGTGAAGTGCTGCGACAGGTACACCCGTGAGAAGGCCAGCAGTGCGGCGACCACGGCCCATGCCGGTGCGAGCGCAGCACGCCGCCCCATCACCGCGAACGCAAGGCACATGGCGAAGGCGCACGTGGCGTGGCCCGAGGGAAAGCTGAAGTGGTGGTTCATCGTCACGCCATCCACCAGATGCAGGCCGGGCATGTCCTGCGCGAACATCACCGGCCGGTCGTGATCCGCGAAGACCTGCCGCTTGAGCACTTGCACCACGATGGCGCTCAACCCGGTGCTCAGCCCCAGCAGGAGGAATGTCCGCCAGGTGCCCACGAAAAGCGATCCTGCGGCGATCACGGTGGGCACCAGGCCATCGGCCAGGTGCGTGGCTTTGCTCAACAGGGCGTCGCTCCACGGCGCATGCCACCGGTTCACCCAGGCGTGCAAGGCCACTTGCTCTGTCCTCCACACCGCGGTGGCGGCGGGCAGGGCCAGGACGAGCGCCGTGACGACAAAGGCCGCGAGGTTGCGACGACGGTCCATGCGCCAAAACTAACCGCGTGCGCCGCTGTACTTTGCACCGCATGCGTACCCTGCTGAAGGTCCTCGCGGTGATCGTCGTGTCGTGGGCACCGCCGGTCGTGGCCCAATCATCGTTCGAACTGCGCTGGGGGGGCGCAGGTTCCCTGGGCCTGGGCAGCGTTCCGCAGGCCACGGGCACGCTCGTCGCGGCCTCGGCGCTCCAGCCCGCCGGTGCGCGCGGCACGGTGCTCGTCGCCTTGAACGCCACGGGCCAGGTGCTGTCCGAGACAGCCCTCCCGGTGAACGGGCGCGTGTTCGGACAGGCCTTCGTTCCGGCTGCCGGAGGTGGCGGCTACGTGGTGGGCAGCATCATCGCCGACGGCGCCTTGGACCATGACCTTCTGGTGATGCGCATCGACGCGCAAGGCGGTGTGCTGTGGACCCTGACCCCGGCCATGGCGAACGACCAGCACGTGCTTGCGGCTGCGGAAGCCGGGAGCGCGGGGCTTCACATCGCCGGAACGGACAACAGCAGCGGCTCGCACGATGCGCTGGTGGGCCGTGTGAGCAGCAGCGGCACCCTGCAGTGGACCGCGGTCGTGGGCGGTCCCCTCGACGAGGAGGGTCTGGCCGTCGCCGGGGATGCCAACGGAGCGCTGGTCACAGGTCGGCAGATGAACTTCAGCGGGGAAAGCGATGCGCTGTTCTTCGCCGTGGACGCCATGGGCACGGTGCTGTGGTCCTCCAGCTGGGGCGGCGTGGCCGACGAGGTGGGCAACGCCCTTGTCCGCCGCTCGAACGGCACCTATGTGATGGCCGGGACCACGGCGAGCTACGGGCCGGTGGACCAACAGGGCTTGCGGCGTGCAAGCGTGTGGCTGATGGCCCTGGAGAGCGACGGCGACACGTTGTGGACGCGGACCATCGGCGATACGTTGGAAGGCCGTTGGGGCCATGCGGTCGCGGAGGCTCCGAACGGGGACCTCCTGGTGGCGGGCGGCGCGGGCCTCGACCACAACACCGACGCGCTGGTGCTCCGGCGGTCGGCGCTTGGTGCCGCCGTGTGGGAACGACGCTACGACCTTGGCCAGGAGGAACGGCTGACGCACATCCATGCCGATGCTACCGGGTTCCGGGCCACGGGCCGCACCTTCGACGGGTCGGGCCTGCGGATGCTGGTGCTCCGCAAGAACGGCCAGGGGCTTTGATCCACCGCGATCGTCATGGATGGGTCATCCGTGACGCCCCTACCCCGATCACGGTATTGGACCTGCCGGAGGCCTGCGGTCATCTTCGGCCCAAAGCCCCGACCCATGCCCACCACCGGCAAACGATACACCGACCGCACCGGGGACCGCACGGTGCGCCGCATCCTCGACCAGCGCACCCGCGCCGTATTGGACCGTGTTCGCCACGAACAGCGCGGCCAGCGGCTGGAAGCCTATCTCCTGGCCATGGGTGCGCGCGGCAAGGACGCGTCGCGCTGAGGTCAGGGCAGCTGTTGCTGGCGGATCGCGGTGGGCAAGGTGCCGCCGATGTTCAACAGGATCGGGTCGCGGTCGTTGGAGCCACCGGCGTACTTCACAACGCCGTCCAGGTTCACGTCCTCGCCCCAGTAACCGGTGGTGGTGGCCGTGGGCACCGTGCCGCCGATGCGCACCAGGATCGGGTCGCGGTCGTTGGAGCCACCGGCATATTTCAACACGGCGTCCCGCACCACGTTGCCTGACCACATCGCCCGTTTGCCGTTGGCCAGCACGGCCCGGGCATCGGTCCCATACGTGGCCGTGCTCCCCAGGGTGAGGTCCACGAGCTTCTGGTCCTTGTTGAGCAGCGTGCTGGTGGCGGTCATCACGCCCAGGTGGTTGCGGTGCCGCACGGCGATGAAGTAGTTGTCCGTGGCCACGTTGAACAACAGGCGCGGCAGGCCGTTGGTCCCCACGATGTCGCCATCGCGCTGCAGCAGGGCGCTGCGCGTGGCCAGCACCTGGGATGCGTTGTTCTTGTTGCGAAGCTCCACGAGCACCCAGTCCACCACGGCGTTCGCACCGGTGACGGCGAGGATGCCGCCGCCCACGGTCTCACCACCGCCGCCACCGGCGTGGGTGAAGCCGAGCGCCGTGAAGGGCTCCGTGGCGGGGATGAGACCGCCCGAGCGCAGCGCATCACGCATCAGGTTGGCCTGGGTGTCGAACGCACCCTGCAGCATCACCCGCAGGTTCACGCTGGGCGGGCAATCGAGCCAGCGCCACAGCACGCTGCCGGGGATGATGGTGCGCGTGCCGTTCCCCGGGGTCTGCCAGTAGAGGGCCAGGTGGTCGCCGCCGGAGCTTTCCTTGTGCAGCATCTCCACGTAGTAGTACACCCCGGCCTGCAGGGTGATCCCCGCGCTGGTCTGTTGCGCGTACTTGGTGAACTCACCCGGGTTGGTCCAGCCGGGCACCGAGCAGATCGCCTGCTTGTAACGAGGGTCGGCGTTGGGGCTCAGGTACACGATCGATTCATCATCGGACACGGCCGTGAAGACATAGGTGCCGGTGGTGGGCGCCAGGATGTAGCCCCGCATGCGGGTGCCGTAGTTGTTGCCGATGTTCGAGGAATGGGTGAACGAGGTGGGATACGTCGTTGAATTGGGGTTGTCCGGATAGTTGGGGCTGGCCAGCAGCGAGGCCACCGTGCTACCGGAGACACCGCTCCAGTACTGGCGCAGCACACTGCCCGAGGCGCCGATGCACTGCGGCGGGTCCAACGTGATCACGCTGATGGTCACGGTCGCCTGGCCCGTCAGCCCGTCGTTGTCCGTCACCGTCAGGGTCACCGGCCGGTCGCCCGTGTCGGTGAACGTGTGCGAGGGGTTCATCTGCGTGGAGGTGGCCCCGTCGCCGAAATCCCAGAAGTAGCTCACGATGGTGCCGGGGTCGTGCGAGGCGGCCCCGTTGAACTGCACGTTGAGCGGCCCGGTGCCCACGGTGACGTTCGCGGCGATGACGGCCGTGGGCGCGATGGCGCTGCAGCGCGGGTACAACCACTGCGTGTCCGTGGTGCTGAGGCCCGCCGCATCGGTCACGGTGAGCACGATCTCATAGTAGTACGATTCGCCATCGCAGCCCACACCACTGATGATCGTGCTGGTCACCGGCGCCGGGTCCACCGGCTCGGGGTGCGTGTGCGTGTTGTGGTGCAGGATGGTGCGCCAGGCGTACGTGAGCTGCCCCGGGCCATGCTCGTTGTCGGTCACCGCCGCCTCCAGCAGGTAGGTGGTGTCCACGCCCACCGGGAAGGTGCTGCCGTCGATGAAGCTGTTGATGTCCACCGTGGGCGGCGTGTTGTTCACGCTCACCAACAGGGTGGCCTGGTTGGTCTGGCTGTTGTTGTCGGTCACCGTCAGGGTCACCGTGAAGCTCGTGGGCGTGTTGGGCGGGGCGGTGAAGGTGTGGGCCGGGTTGGCCTGGGTGCTGGTCTGTCCGTCCCCGAAGTTCCACAGGTAGGTCAACGGGCCCGATTCCGGGTCGTAGGAGCCGCTGCCGTTGAACTGCACGTTGAGCGGGCCCGGGCCGTATTGCAGGTCCTGCGAGGCCACGGCCACCGGCGGCAGGTTCACGGCCTGTGTGTAGCAGATGCGCCGGATGGCGTTGGTGGCGTAGTTCGAGTAGTACAGGCAGCCGTCGGGGCCCTCGCCCACCCACACGATGGCGCCCAGCGAGGAGGCGAAGTCGTGCGCGCTCTGCGGCTTGTCCTGGCCGTCGAACACGAACCGCTTGATCCACGCACCGGGATAGTCCGCATGGAAATACACGTTCTGGTAGCCGGCGGGCCAGCCGTTACCGCTGATCCAGGTGCCGCCGATGGAGGCATAGCCGCCGAACATGGGACCCGGCACCGGCGAACCGGGATCGTTGAGGTAGGTGGCCGTCGCCACGCCGTTGTTGAAGGTGGCCGTGCGGGCCGAGTTCTGGCCGTGGCGCCAGTCGATCGCCGGACGCGCATGGATGAACTTGCGGATGTTGCCGGGGATCTGCACCGACGGGTTGCACGGGTTCGGATGGATGTTCAGCGGGTTCTCCGTGTCCTGCTTGCACAGGTCCTGGAAACGGAAGTACGGGATGGTGCAGTTGATGCCGTCGTACAGCGGGTTGGGGGCGTCCATGTTGTACGTCGGCGTGTTCATGTAGCTGTTCATCGGGTCCATGCCCTCGAACAGCGGCCAGCCGAAGTTCATCCCGGCCTCGATGCACACGTTCATGTCCTCCCAGGTGTTCCACTGCACGTCGCCGATGTAGATGGTGCCCGGGTCGCCGGCCGCGGGGTCCACGCTGCCCGTCCCCGGGCGCAGCGTGCAGCGGTAGGCGTTGCGCAGGCCCAGCGCCCACACCCGGCTCTGCGCCGAACGGGGTTCCGCGGGGTTCCAGAAGGGGTTCGACGGCAGCCCGTCGCCGGTGGCCGGGTCCAGGCGCAGCAGCTTGCCGTTGAAGCTGTTCACCATCTGCGAGCGGAACGCCCCCACGTTCTCGGCCGGACGGATGATGCCGTCGGCCAACGCCTGCGCATAGTAGGTCTCGGACGCACTGCCCACGTCGGTGCTGGAATAGCTGGCGCCGTCGCCCACCGTCACCAGCAACGTGCCGTCCGTACCGAAGAGCACCGTGCCCGTGCTGTGCGATTCGTGCAACAGGGGCACGCCGGTGGACGGGCTCTCACCCAGCAGCACCAGCCGGCTGCCGGGATCCACCGTGTTGAAGGTGGGGCCCACCGCCGTGTAGCGCGTAAGCCGCATGATCGTGGCGCTGTAGTACTCGTTGGTGGCGGCGTTGTAGTTGGGCGTGCCGTAATTCATCAGGTGGTGGCGGTCCACCGCGTACAGCATGTAGATGTATCCGTTGGTCAGGAAGTTCGGGTCCAGGGCGAAACCCAGGAACCCGTGGTCGCGCCAGTCGCCCACCTCGGGGCTGATGTCGATCAACGGGCTGGGCAGCCGCACGCCGTTCTCCACGATCCACACCTTGCCGGCCTTCTCCCACACGTACATGCGGTCGTTGGCATCCCACACCGCCCCCTGCGGGGCCACCCAGCCCCCCATCACCAGCACGTCCGCGAAACCTGCCGGGACCGATTGTGCGCGGGCGCTCGGCACCAGGGCGGGAACAAGGAACAGGAGGGCCAGTACCTGACGGCGGAGGGCGTTGAACTTGGACATGGGCTCGGATGGATTTCTTTCGACCAATGTGGCGAAATTGCCGACGAATTTACCCGGTGGCTCCACGGCTGTCAAGTGACCTTTGCGGAACATGGCCCGAACGGTCCGCGTCCATCTGATCATCCACGGCCTGGTGCAGGGGGTGTGGTACCGCAAGCACGCGGCGGAAGAGGCCCGGCGGTCGGGCCTGGCGGGCTACGTGCGGAACCTGCCCGACGGCAGCGTGGAGGCCGAGGCCGAAGGCGAACCCGATGCGGTGGACCGTTTCGTGCAGTGGTGCGGCAAGGGACCTCCCCTGGCCCGCGTGCAGCAGGTGCAGGTCTCGCCCCGACCCGTCATCGGGCAGGCGGGTTTTGCGGTGGTCCGTTAGGGCTTTCGGCGAACAGATCCAGCTGCCCCTGCGGCGGAGGCCTGAACCCGGACCCGTCCAGCGCGGGAAAGCCGCCCTGCCCGAAGATGCGCCGACGCATCACGGTGAACAGGCGGTGGATCTGCAGCGCGAACGGGCCTTCGCCGCGCATGCGGACACCGGAGCGCACATCGTCCATGCGTCCGCCGTGCAAGGCGCTGGTCTGCGCGATCACCTTGGCGGCACGCTCGGGGAAGTGATGCTGCAGCCAGGCGCGGAAGATGGGTCCCACCGGGCCGTTGGTGCGCAGGACGGTGTAGCCGGCCCCGCTGGCGCCCGCATCCCGCGCGGCCCGCAGCAACGCGGGGATCTCCGGTCCGTTCAGCGTCGGGATCACCGGCGCGATCATGGCGTACACCGGGACCCCGGCCGCAGCGAGCAGCTCCATGGCTTTCAACCGGTTCGCCGCGGTGCTCGTGCGGGGTTCCAGCACGCGGCGCAGGTCCTCGTTCAGGGTGGTGAGGCTGATGGCAACGGCCGCCCGGCGCTCACGGGCCATTTCGGCCAGCAGGTCGATGTCGCGCAGCACGAGCGCGTTCTTCGTGATCACGCTCACGGGCTGCCCGAAGCGCAGGCACAGCTCCAGACAGGCCCGCGTCAGCCGCTCCTGCCGCTCCACCGGCTGATAGGGATCCGTGGCCCCGGAGAGCATGATGGGCTCGGCCTTCCACGCGGAGGTGCGCAGCGCCTTCTCCAGCAGCACCGGAGCCTCGCGCTTCACGAGGATCACGCGTTCGAAGTCCAAGCCTGCGCTGTAGCCCCAGTACTCATGGGTGGGCCGCGCATAGCAATAGCTGCAGCCGTGCTCGCAGCCCTGGTACGGGTTCAGGCTCCAGGTGAAGGGCAGGTCCGGGCTGTCCACCCGGTTCAGGATGGTGCGGGGGAAGGTGGGCAGCACCTGCGTGGCCTGGTCCACCCCCAGCTCGGGCTCGTCGATGCCGCTCCAGTCCGCCACACCATAGTGGTGCCGCAGGAAGCGGTTGGCCACCTGGCGGTCCGCGCCTCGGCCCTTGACGACCTTCCCGTCATCCATCGGGTGAGAAGGTAATGGGCCTTGCCGAAGGGTGACACGGGCCACTCGTGAGGAAGGAGATGCCGTGCTGTCCTGAGCGCTGCCCACCACGGGTCCGGGCAGGCTCCGGAAAGACGTGGGCGAAGAACCGCTTTTAATAGCGATCGGCTCGGTGCTTCTCGGCGAGCTCCTTGATCAGCCTCTTGGGGATCAACGACAGCCGTTGGCTCATCACCGGCTGTCCGGCAAACAGCCCAGATCCGCTCCTATGGTCATGTCCGGTTGCCAGATCCCCGGAACCTGATCCACGTTCGGGGGCTTCGCCCCCCTTTCAATTATCCCGATGCACGGTTGTTCAACGGACACCAATGTTATTGAGATAGCCTCTACCGAGCGGAACAGACCGTCCCATGACACGACCCACGGTCCACCCCGTCTAATTTCGCGCCCCGATCGAACCGACCTTCATGAAGCACATTCTTTTGCTTGCCCCGCTGATGGCCCTGGGCTGCGGCACCGCCTCCACCGAACAACAACAGGCCGCGCCCGCTGCGGACACCGTGGTCGCCGCGCCGGACACCGCGCTGATCCTGCCCGGCGAGAAGCATTTCAAGAGCCTCAAACAGCTCACCTTCGGCGGGGACAACGCCGAGGCCTACTGGAGCTTCGCGAACGACCGGCTGGTGTTCCAGGTGACCAACAAGGCCTGGGGCGACAGCTGCGACCAGATCCGCTGGTTCAACCCCTTCACCGACGACCTGAAGGCCGGGGCGCCCACCAAGGTGAGCGTGAACGGAGGGCGCACCACGTGCAGCTATTTCCTGCCGGGCGACAGCCTGGTGCTGTTCGCCAGCACCCATGAAGGGGGCGCCGCCTGCCCGCCGGTGCCCGAGCGGCAGCCGGGCGGAGCGTACGTGTGGCCCCTGTACGACAGCTTCGACATCTACGTGAGCGACCTCCAAGGCCGCATCCGGCGCAAGCTCACCAACACCCCGGGGTACGACGCCGAGGGCACCGTGAGCCCCAAGGGCGACCGCATCGTGTTCACCAGCATGCGCGACGGCGACCTGGACCTGTACACCATGGCCATCGACGGCAGCGATGTGAAGCGGGTGACCACCGAGCTCGGTTACGATGGCGGGGCCTTCTTCAGCCCGGACGGCAGCAAGTTGCTCTGGCGGGCCAGCCGGCCCAAGACCCCCGAAGCGGCCAAGGAATACAAGGACCTGCTGGAACGCGGTCTGGTGCAGCCCACCAACATGGAGCTTTTCGTGGCCAATGCCGACGGCAGCGAGGCCAAGCAGATCACCTCCCTGGGCAAGGCCAACTGGGCGCCCTACTGGCATCCCTCGGGCGAGCGGATCATCTTCGCCAGCAACCACCTCTCGGAGCGCGGCTTCCCCTTCAGCCTGTACATGATCAATGTGGACGGCAGCGGGCTGGAGCGCCTCACCACCAGCGACACGTTCGACGCCTTCCCGGTGTTCACCAAGGACGGCAAGCACCTCGTGTTCAGCAGCAACCGCAACAACGGCGGCACGCACGACACCAACCTCTTCCTGGCCGAGTGGCAGGAGTGAGCGCGGGTGCGTGACGGCGCGATCCGTGCGATCTTCGCACCGGAGGCATGGGCGCGCGCAGGGGTTGGATCGACAGGCTGGCGGCACGCTGGAACGTGAGCCCTTCCCGGGTGTTCATCATCCTGCTGGTGTTCGCCTGCACGGGCTTCACGGTGATGTTCCTGAAGCGCCCCGTGGTGGCCTGGGCCACCGGCGAGGGGGAACCCGGGGTGTGGTTCTCGGTGCTGTACTACGTCCTCATCCTCCCCTTCTACAACCTGGTGCTGCTGGTTTACGGCGCGCTGCTGGGCCAGTTCCGCTTCTTCTGGGAGTTCGAGAAGCGGTTCTTCGGCCGGTTGCTGGGGCGGCGGTCGCGGTGACGGGACCGCGGGGTCGTGCCGCATGCCGGGTCCTGACGTGGAACGTGCGAACGCAGCGGCCAGGAACGCGGAAGCGCCCCGAGGGGCGCTTCTTTTCCGGGTGGAAGACCGGGCTCGAACCGGCGACCTTCGGAACCACAATCCGACGCTCTGACCAACTGAGCTACATCCACCATGACCCCGCCGCACGGGCAGCGGGGCCGCAAATATAAGCGTTGCCAGCATGCACCCCGGAGCGCCCACCCGCGCTGCCTACCTTGCGCCGGGCCATGCACGTGCTCCTGATCCCCAAGTGGTACCCCGGTCCGCGTGATCCGCAGTTGGGCGACTTCATCCGCAAGCAGGCCCTGGCGCTGGCCCGCCACACACCCGTGAGCGTGCTGGTGCTGCAGGGCGACCCCGCCGCCACCGCACCCCTGACCCTGGAGGCCGGCACCACCGAAGGGCTCTGGGAGCTGCGTGCCACCTACCGCGCCAGTACGGCGACACCGGCACCACTGCGCAAGGCGCTCAACCTGTGGCGGCATTGGCGCGCCACCTCGCGGGCCCTGCAGGTGCTGGCGCAGCACCGCCCGCCGGTGGACCTCACACTGGCCTACATCCTGGTGCGCCCGGCGCTGGTGGCGCTGCGGCTGCGGCGGCGCGGCATCCCCTTCGTACTGGCCGAGCAGAGCAGCGAATACCTGGATGGCACCTATGCCCGCAAGAGCGCGCTGCACCATGCCTTCGTGCGTGCCGTGGCCCGGCGTGCGCGGGCCTTCATCGCGGTGAGCCCCCACCTGGCGCGGGCCTTGGTGCAGCACGGGCTGTGCGTCGAGGCCCGCGTGGTGCCCAACACCATCCCGGGGCTCGACCGGCCCCTGCCGCCCGCCGGTCCTGCCGGCCGGTTCCTGATGGTGGCCGACCTGGTGGACCGCATCAAGTGCGTGAGCGGCGTGCTCCGCGCCCTGGCACGGGCCCGACAACAGGAGGCCGCGTTGCAGTTGACGGTGATCGGTGACGGGCCCGACCGGTCCGCGCTGGAGGCCCTGACCCGCACCCTGGGCCTGGCCGACCACGTGCGTTTCCTGGGCCGCCTGCCCAACAGCGCCGTGCTCGACCACATGGCGCAAGCCTTCGCCGTGGTGGTGAACAGCCGCGTGGAGACCTTCAGCGTGGTGACCGGCGAGGCGCTGGCCCAGGGACGGCCGGTGATCGCCACACGCTGCGGCGGCCCGGAAGCGTTCATCACCCCGATGAACGGGTTGCTGATCCCCGTGGACGACGACGACGCCCTCACCGAGGCGATGCTGCGGCTGACGCGCGACGCCGGGCGCTACCGGCCCGAGGCCATCCGCGCCGGCGTGAACGAACGGTACGGCCCCGATGCGGTGGGCCGCACGCTGCTGCGGACCCTGGAACAAGCCCGATGAGCGCCAACCAACCCCGGCTCCGCGTGGGCGTGCTGTGCAACGGCCCGGTGCTGCAGCGCTGGCAGGCCGAATGCCTGCGGCAGGTGCTGGCCGTGGAAGGCGTGACGCCCGTGCTGGTGGTGCGCCCCGCACCGCCTGTCCGCCGGCGGCCGGGCCTCTGGCAACGCCTGCGCCGGCACCCCTGGCGCATGGCCCTGTACCTGCATTACCGCCGCCGCCATTTCCGGCCTGCGGCCATGGAACCCGAGGACGTGAGCGCCCTGCTGCAGGGGCTGCCGGAGCTCGAATGTGCCGTGGAGCGACGCGGCCACGGGCAGTATTTCAGCGCAGCGGACCTCGACCGCATCCGGGCGCACCGGCCCGACGTGCTGCTGCGGTTCGGCTTCAACATCCTGCGCGGCGCGGTGCTGGAAGTGGCCCCCCACGGGGTGTGGAGCTTCCACCACGGCGACGAGGAGCACTATCGCGGCGGGCCACCGGGCCTGTGGGAGCTCCTGCGCGGCGAGCCGGTGATGGGAGCGGTGCTCCAACGCCTCACCGACAAGCTGGACGGCGGGCGCATCCTGTACAAGGGCTGGTTCCGTGTGGTGGACCATTCCCTGTGCGAGACGGTGGACACCGCGCTGCGCCACAGCGCCGTTTGGCCGGCCCTGGTGATGCGCCGCTTCCTGGCCGGGGACCAGGAGGCCTTCCAGGGCCGGCAGAGCACCACCACGGCCCCCATCCTGCGCTACCCCGGCAACCTCACCTTCCTGCGTTTCCTGCTGGTGCAGATGCGCAACAAGATGCGCTTCCACCGGGCGGGGCTGAACGAGCACGAGGAGTGGAACATCGGGGTACTGTACCAGCCGATCCACCGTCTGCTGGAGGAGAAACCCAGCATGAACGTGCGCTGGCTTCCGGCCCCGGCCCGCGGCACCTTCCGCGCCGATCCCTTCGGTTTCGTGGATGGCGAGGGGCAGTTGCACGTGCTCTACGAGAAGTACGACCACGCGCAGGCCAAGGGCGAGATCGCCCGGTTGCGCCCCAAGCGCGACAACGTGCTCAAGCGTTCGCGCACCCTGCTGGACCTGCCGCAGCACCTCTCCTACCCCTTCGTGCTGCAGCACGAGGGGCGCACCTGCGTGATCCCGGAACAGGCCGCCACGGGCAGGGTGCAGCTGTACGCCCTGGACGCGGCGCTGACGCGCATGGACCCGGTGGCCACGCTGCTCGAGGAGCCGCTCTTCGACCCCACCCCCGTGCACTGGCAGGGGCGCTGGTGGCTGTTCGGCACCAAGGCGCCGCTCACCAACGCCGAGCTCTTCCTCTACCATGCGCCCACCCTCACCGGCCCCTTCGTGCCCCATGCGCTGAACCCGGTGAAGACCGATGTGCGTTCGGCCCGCCCGGCGGGCACCCCCTTCGTGCATGACGGGGTGCTGTACCGACCCGGCCAGGACAGCAGCCTCACCTACGGCGGGCGCGTGGTGCTGCACCGTGTGCTGGAACTGGGCCCGACGGCCTTTCGCGAAGAGGCGGTGCGCACCGTGGGCCCCATCGGCAACAGCGCCTACGGCAAGGGCCTGCACACGGTGAGCGCCGTGGGCGATGTGACGCTCGTGGACGGCAAGCGTTTCCTGCGGGTGCAGGACCAGGCCGTGCGGGAGCGCAAGCGGAAGCTCGGCACCCTGCTCGAACGCCTGCGCCCATGATCCGCCCCGCCATCGGTTCGGTGATCGCCCGTGCGTGGACCACGCTGGCGAACCTGCTGGTGGTGATGGTGGCCGGCCACCTGCTGGGCGCCTCGGGACTGGGCACCATCAGCTTGGTGGTGCTGGCCATCACGCTGGTGCAACTGCTCAACAACGTGGTGGGCGGCGGTGCGCTGGTGCACCTGGTGCCGCGGGCGCCGCTGGCGGCCCTGCTGCGGCCGGCCTATGCCTGGGCCCTGTTCACCGCGCTGGCCGCCTTCGCCGTGCTGCTGCTGGTGCCGCTGGTGCCCCGTGGGCTCTCCGGCCATGTGGCGGCCCTCGCCCTGCTGCAATCGCTCTACACCATCCACCTGAACGTGCTGCTGGGGCGGCAGCGCATCGCGGCCTACAACCGCATCACGGCGCTGCACGGCCTGGTGATGCTGTCCGTTTTCGTGGTGCTGGTGCGCAGGCCGGGCGGCGCCACGGTGGGCGCGTACGTGCAAGCCTGCTACGCGGCCTTCGCCACCACGCTGGCCCTGAGCGCGTGGGCCCTGGCGCGGCGTGCGTCGGTCCCGGCGGTGCCGGCGGTGGACGGGCTGCTGCGGCGGATGGTGCTGCAGGGCCTGCACGTGCAGGGCGCCAACGCCATGCAGCTGCTGAACTACCGGTTCGCCTACTACCTGATCGAGCACTACCTGGGCCTGGCCGCACTGGGCGTGTACTCGGTGGCCACGCAGCTGGCCGAAGGGGCCTGGCTGGTGCCGCGCAGCCTGGGCATGGTGCTGTACAGCACGGTGAGCAACGAACCCCTGGCCGGGCGCCAGCGGGCCCTCACCCTCACCACCTTCAAGACCTCGGTGCTGGCCGCCTCCGGGGCGCTGCTGCTTGCCTTGCTGCTGCCCGACGCGGTGTACGCCTTGCTGTTCGGCCCCGAGGTGCGCGGGGTGCGCCCGTTGCTGGCCTGCCTGGCCCCCGGCATCGTGGCCATGGCCGCGTCGCAGGCGTACAGCCACTACTTCAGCGGGGTGGGCCGCAACGTGCACAACACCATCGGCTCGGCGCTGGGGCTGGTGGTGACCATCGGCGCGGGCCTGCTGCTGGTGGTGGCCTGGGGCGCGATGGGTGCGGCCCTCACCGCCTCGCTGGCCTACCTGGTGAACGCGCTCTACCAGGGCTGGCGGTTCATGACGATCAGCGGGGCGCGGGTGCAGGACCACTGGCCCGACCGGGCCGACCTCGACCGGTTGCGGCGGCTGCTGCGGCTTTGACAGTCCTCACGGGTACCTCGAAGAACCTCGTTCCGGCGCTTGAGCCATAGCTTCAGCGACGGCGCGCGGCGTTCATGAGCAAGGAGCACAGCGGTCATCCCTTGCCCTCATTCGTCCATGAGCTGTAGCTCCTCAGTCGGAAACTTCGATCCAGTATCCGCTCTTCGGAGCGCCTCGTCCGGACGAATGAGCGCGGCGCGCGCCATTCGCCCGAGGTTCTTCGAGGCACCCTTCACACCAGTTGCGTCACGTCGCCCACGCCCGGCGGACGTTGCACCGTGAACCCTTCGCCGAAAGCCGCCTGGATGATGCGCCCCATGGCCCGGTGCCGGCCCTCGAGGAAGGGCATGAACTCGGGGGTGGCGATGGGGCTCTCGGGCTCGGTGCTCGCCGGGTCGTGGAACTGTGAACGGAAGCAGCGAAGCGCTTCCATCTTGCGCTCCCAGTGGGCGGTGATGTCCACCACGAGGTCCGGTTCGATCCAGTTGTCCTGCACGCAATACAGCACGGTCGTCGGTCGCCAGGGTTCCTGGGCCCTGCCCTCGAAGTCGGTCCCGATCCGGCGCAGCCCGCTCAGGAAGGCCGCCTCGCCCACCAGCGCCGCGGCCCGTCCGTGGTCCGGATGGCGGTCGCGCACGGCATTGGTGATCAGCACGCGGGGGCGGTGCAGCCGCAGGGCGGTGACGACCTGCAACAGCGCATCGCGCTCGGCCCGGAAGAAGCCGTCGGGTAGCCCGAGGTCGTAGCGGAACCCGGCCCCGATGACACGCCGTGCGGCCTCGGCCTCCTGACGCCGCAGGGCGGCACTGCCGCGGGTGCCCAGCTCACCGGCCGTCAATTCCACCAGGCCCACGGTGCGCCCCTGCGCGATGTGGCGCATCAGGGTGCCTGCGCACGAGATCTCCACATCGTCGGGATGCGCCGTGATGCAGAGGATATCGACCGGGCCGCCTTGCATGCCGCTGCAAAGATGATCGTGAGGGATCAAGGGCCGGTGGGGACCCCAAGGTGCGGTGCTGTGCCGCGATCGGCCCGTGCCGACACGATCACTTGCCACCGCCGAACAGCCCGGTGATGGCCGGGTCCAGCGGGTCGGTGGCGGGGCTGAAGACGCCGATCAGCCGGCCCTCCCCGTCCACCACGTACTTCTGGAAGTTCCACTTCACCTTGCTGTCCATCGCCCCGTTGAGGTCCTTGCGCGTCAGCCATTCGTACACCGGGTCGCGACCTCCGCCCTTCACCCGCACCTTGGCCATCATGGGGAAGGTGACCCCGTAGTTCTCCTTGCAGAAGCCGGCGATCTCCTCGTTGCTGCCCGGTTCCTGGCCCAGGAAATCGTTGCTGGGGAAGCCGAGCACCACAAGCCCCTGGTCCTTGTAGCGCTGGTGGAGCTCCTGCAGGCGTGCGTACTGGGGTGTGTAGCCGCACCGGCTGGCGGTGTTCACGAGGAGCACGGTGTGGCCCTTGAACGCCGCGAAGTGCACGGTATCCCCGGCGATGCCCACGGCCTGGAGCGCATGGAAGGGAGCCACGGGGGGCACGGGGTTGATGGGGCCTTGGGCACGGCCGCAGCCGAGGAACGAGAGCAGGGACATGCCGGAGAGCAGGGTTCGGAGCATGGTGTGCTGGGGTCCCTGCAAAGGTGCGGAAAGCCCGGCCGTTGCAGGCTGCCGTGCCGGGGGAATGCCCCGTGCCACCCTGCCCCGGGGTTCCCGCCGGGGACCGGCCGTTCGGCGGGGAGGTACCTTTCCGGCGGCTTTCCCCGTAGGAAGGTGCCGAACGACACCCATGAGGACCCTCTTCACCCTGACCTCGGTGTGCTGCCTGATCGCGCTGCACGCCCAGCAGCAGGTGCGCATCACGCGTTGGGATGCCATCCGCGCCGACAATGCACTGATCAAGGGGCGCGCCGCCAAGGCCGCCCTGCAGGCCACCGGAATGCCCGAGGAGCAGCAGGCCCTGGTGCTCTCCAACAGCACCCCGGAACTCCTGCCGGCCTCCCTGCGCAACGACAGCGCGCGACAGGCCAACGCACCCTACCTGGCCAACTATGCGGCCTACCGGGTGTTCAGCTTTCATGAGGACACCGTGCCCTTCACCGTGGTGATGCTTCCGGCCAAGGACAACATCCACATGCCGGAGGACCTGCGCCCCACGGCGGACCTGTTCATTGCCGTGGTGGACAGCGGTCTGGCCGACGCCGCCCCGGCGCGGCAGCGACCGGAGATCAGTCGGGGGCCGCGCTGGAAGGACCTGCCGCAGGCCACCATCCTGACCCCCGCCGACGTGTATGCCACCTACGACCTGGGGGCCGATGCGGTGGCCCGGCAGGCATTGGCCGATGCCGGCATGAGCGTGCCGGAGATCGAAGCCGTGGCCTTCCGCAGCCATGAACGCAACTGGCCCGACGGCATCGACAGTTTCGAGGAGCGCACCAAGCTCATCAGTTCCTTCGCCAGGTACAAGGCCTATGTGGGGGCCACCTGGGACGACAAGGTGGTGCTGATCGTGCCCGTGGAGAAGAACAAGCGGATGCCCAAGCTCATGCGGCCCTACGTGGACATCTACCTGGTGTACGCCAAGAGCGCCGTGGCGGTGAAGAGCAAGCGCCGCAAGTGATGCCCCGGCCGCGGGGTAGCTTTGGCCCCGCATGCGTCCTGCCGAGATCGTCGCCCTGATCCGTCTGGAGCTGGCCCTGGACCTGCGGCAGCGCGCCGCCTGGGCAGGCTTGCTGCTCTACTCGGTGGGCGCCTGCTACATCGGTTTCCTGGCCCTTCGCAGCGGCGCGGCCACGCCCGTGTGGAATGCCCTGCTCTGGATCATCCTGCTCTTCGCCGCCTTCAACACCCTGACCCGTGCCTTCCAACGCGAGGATGCGGGGCGGCAGCTCTACCTGCACACCCTGGCCGATCCGCACAGCGTGGTGGTGGCCCGCACGCTGTACAGCATGGGTCTGATGCTGGTCCTGGCTTTGGTCACCGTGGCCGTGTACATCGTGCTGCTGGGCGGGCATGCGCTGCGTGAGGCCGAGGTGGGCCTGTTCCTGCTGACGGTGGCGCTGGGCGGCACCGGTTTCGCCGCCGTCCTCACCCTGATCTCGGCCATCGCCGCCCGCGCCGGCAACGGGGTGGGCCTCACCGCCGTGCTCGGCCTGCCGCTGGTGCTGCCCCTGTTGCTGAGCGCGCTGCGTGCCAGCAAGCTCGCCCTCGATGGCATCGGCCTCAACGCCACCGGCACCTACCTGCTGTGGCTGGTGCTGATCGACGTGCTCACCGTGGCCCTGGCCTACCTGTTGTTCCCCTACCTTTGGCGCGACTGATGAGGCATTGGTGGAAGGCCCTGGCCATCGCGCTGCTGCTGGGCGTGGTGTGCGTCGGCCTGGGGGTCGGCCTGGCCCCGGCCCTGGTGCATGTGGACCGTGACCGGATCGCCCCGGGGCCGGTGGAGCTGCACCTCACCACCTACCGCACCGACCTGCGCCCCGACCGGCCACCCTTCGTCTGGCTCAGCAACGACGACCAGCGCGTGTGCGCCAGCTCCGTGGAGGTGGTGGACGCCACGCACCTGCACGCCACGGTGGACGTGCCCGCCGGCCTGCGCGCCGAGCTGACCCACCTGGTGGTGCTTCCGCCGGGCGGCGACACCCTTGCCCTGCTCGACGCCTTCTGGACCGAGGGCCGGGGCACCGGCATCGCCGACAGCGCCTGCGGGACCGACGGCACCCCGGCCCAGGCCGCCCCCTTCCGTTTCCCCAACCGGAGCCTGCTCACCGAGAGCATCCGCAACCTGTTCTTCCACGTGCCCATGTGGTTCACCATGATGCTGCTGATGACCATCTCGGTGGTGATGAGCATGCGCCACTTGCGCACCGGCTCGATGGACGACGACGGCGCCGCGCTGGCCGCCGTGCGCACGGGCCTGCTGTTCGCCGTGCTGGGCCTGGTGACCGGCAGCATCTGGGCACGGGTGACCTGGGGCGGCTGGTGGACCAGCGACACCAAGCTCAACGGCGCGGCGGTGACAGCCCTGGTGTACGCCGCCTACCTGGTGCTGCGCGGCTCGGTGAGCGATCCCCGCAAGGCCGCGCGCCTCGCCGCCGTGTACAACATCTTCGCCTATGTGCTCATGCTGGTGTTCCTGATGGTGCTGCCGCGCCTGAGCGACTCGCTGCACCCGGGCAACGGCGGCAACCCCGCCTTCAACCAGTACGACCTGGACGACCGCCTGCGCCTGGTGTTCTATCCCGCCGTGCTGGGCTGGATGCTGCTGGGCACCTGGGCCTGGACCCTGGCCCGCCGGCTGGACCGCCTCCAACGCATGCACGAACATGCCTGACCGTCGTCTTACGCTGCTTTTCGTCGCCGTGCTGGCCCCCCTGGGTACCTTTGCGGCCGTGGAAGCACCCTCCTGGCTGGCCGACACCCTGTACGCATCGGGGCGCATGTACGCCGTGATCGCCGTGGTGGCCGTGGTGTTGCTGGGCCTGGCGGCCTGGATGGCCGCCTTCGACCGCCGCCTTTCCCGCCTGGAGCGCCACCACCGTGACACCGACCGGAACGCATGAAACGCAGCCACATCATCGCCATCGCCATCATCGCCGTGGCCATCGCGGCCCTGATCGGCTCGCTGAGCGACAGCAGCACTTACGCCGACCTCGACGAGGCCCTGGCCAACCCCGGCCGGGAATACCACGTGGTGGGGGTGCTGGACCGCAGCCAGGACATCGTGTACGAGCCCAGCGTGAACGCCAGCCTCACCGAGTTCACCATGCAGGACCTGCAGGGCCGCCGCTGCCGCGTGAAGCTGGCCAAGGCCAAGCCGCAGGACTTCGAGCGCAGCGAAAGGCTGGTGCTGATCGGCGAGGCCACCGAGGGCGGCGAGTTCCATGCCACCGACATGCTCATGAAGTGCCCCAGCAAGTACAACGAACAGAACCAGGTGGGCGTGTAGCCCATCGGGAGCGGGAGGCACCTCGATGACCTATCACGGCGAACACACCTGGGCGGGCCAGCTCGGCCACCTGCTCACGGTGCTCTCCTTCACCGGCGCCCTGCTGGCCGCCGCGGGTTTCGGCCTGGCCGCACGCCGCGACGACGGGCGGTGGCGCGGCGTGGGGCGCACGGGCTTCATGCTTCATGCCGCCTCCGTGGTGGGCATCGTCACGGTGCTCTTCACCATGCTGTTCAACCACTGGTTCGAGTACGACTACGTGTGGAAGCACAGCAACCTGCAGATGCCCCTGCGCTACATCCTGAGCTGCTTCTGGGAGGGCCAGGAGGGCAGCTTCCTGCTGTGGACCTTCTGGCACGTGTGCATCGGTCTGGTGCTGATCCGGCGCGGTGGGACGTGGGAGGCCCCGGTGATGACCGTGGTGGCCCTGGTGCAGGTGTTCCTGGCCAGCATGCTCCTGGGGGTGCATGTCGGCGACGTACGCATCGGCAGCAGCCCCTTCCTGCTGGTGCGCGAGCTGCCCGAGAACATCGGCCTGCCCTGGACCCGCCTGGAGGACTACCTCTCCCGCATCCCGCAGTTCGCCGACGGCCGGGGCCTGAACCCCCTGCTGCAGAACTACTGGATGGTGCTGCATCCGCCCACCCTCTTCCTGGGCTTCGCGGCCACGCTCGTGCCCTTCGCGCATGCCATCGCGGGCCTGTGGCGGCGCGAGCCCCAGGCTTGGATCGCCCCTGCCCTGCCCTGGACCTTCTTCGGGGTGATGGTGCTGGGCACCGGCATCCTCATGGGCGGGGCCTGGGCCTACGAGGCCTTGAGCTTCGGGGGGTTCTGGGCCTGGGACCCCGTGGAGAACGCCTCGCTCGTGCCCTGGCTCACTTTGGTGGCCGCCGGCCACCTGATGCTGGTGAACCGCAACCGCCCCACCTCCCTGTTCACCACCCTGCTGCTCACCCTGCTCACCTTCCACCTGGTGCTGTACAGCACCTTCCTCACCCGCAGCGGCGTGCTGGGCGACACCAGCGTGCACAGCTTCACGGGCGACGGTATGATGCCGGGGCTGACCCTGTTCATGCTGTTCTTCCTCTGGCTGGCGGTGGTGATGCTGCACAACGAACGCGGCCAGCGCCGTTTCTACACCCTGGTGGCCGTGGCCCTGCTGGCCATCGGTGTTGCGCTGGACCAGCCCGTGCCGGCCATCCTGCTCTTCCTGGTGGTGAGCGCCGTGTGGACCTTCATCGCCCAGCGCAAGGCCTTCCCCCAACCGGAGAAGGAGGAGGCGTTGTGGAGCCGCGAGTTCTGGCTCTTCATCGGAGCCCTGCTGCTCCTGCTCAGTGCGGCGCAGATCACCTTCAGCACCTCGGTGCCCGTGCTCAACCTGCTGCTGGAGCCCTTCCAAGGTCCGCTGTCCAACCTCGCCGATGCGCTGGACAGCGACCTGCTGCGCCGCGCGGCCCGTGCCCGCCTGGCCCCGCCCACCGACGCGATCGCGCACTTCAACAAGTGGCAGCTCCCGTTCGCGTTCCTCATCAGCCTGCTGAGCGGCTTCGTCCAGTACCTGCGTTACCGCTCCACGGACATGCGGCGCTTCCGCCGCGCCATCGCCCTCTCCTTCGTGGTGGCGTTGGTGCTCACCGCCCTGGGCACCGTGCTGTTGAAGTACCGCGCCTCCGAGCTCAACCTCATCCTGGTGCTCTTCGCCACCACCTTCTCGGCCGCGGCCAACCTGGACCTGATCCGCACGGCCTTCAAGGGCCGTTTGGCCAACGCAGGTCCGTCGGTGGCCCACGTGGGCTTCGCCCTGGTGCTGCTGGGCGCCCTGGTGAGCACCAGCCGGCAGAACGAGATGAGCCGCAACACCCAGGGCATGGACCTGCGCTTCCTGAACCAGGAGTTCAGCAACAGCACGGACATCCTGCTCTACCGCGGCGACACGGTGCGCATGGGCGAGTTCTTCGTGCACTACGCGGCCAAGCGTCCCGAGGGTGTGAACCTCAAGTACGTCACCGAATACTTCCGCCCGGTGCCGGCGACCTACGCACCCGGCGACACGGTGAAGGTGGGCGAGATGCTCTTCCGCTGCCACGCCGCACACACGGCCTCCACCACCTTCCTGGAGGACCAACCCGCGCGTTGGACCCCGATCGAGGACTTCCCCCGGCGGGCACTATGGCGGGCCAGGCCGTGGTCCGCCGCCAAGCCCGGCGAGCACCTCTTCACCCTGGAGCCCTTCGTGCAGCTGAACCCGCGCTTCGGCAACGTGGCCGAGCCCAGCACCAAGCACTGGGCCCATCGCGACCTGTACACCCACGTGCGCTACGCCGACCTGGCGGCCGACGAGGCCGAGGACAGCGCCGGTGTGCACTACATGCCGCCCCGCCTCTACGAGAAGAACCTCGGCGACACCATCGTCACCCCGGCCTGCCTGATCCTGATCGACAGTTTGCGCACCGTGCGCGACAGTGTGACCCTGCGCATGCTGGGCCCGGACTACCTGGTGTACGCCCTGCGCATGCGGGTGCGCGACCTGTACGACCGTGAGCGCTGGTTCGAGGCCAGCCCCGTGATCATCTACCGCGACGGCGCGCCCGTGGCGGGCAAGGGCTTCGAGGTGGCCCCGCTGCGCGTGAAGTTCGAACTGGCCACGGTGGCCGGCGACCGCGTGGGCCTCAACGTGTTCGAGCGTGAGTTCGTGGTCATGCAGGCCATCGTGTTCCCGGGCATCAACATCCTGTGGGCCGGGTGCATCCTGATGTTCGTGGGCACGCTCATGGCCGTGCGGCGGCGTCTGCGGAACCGGACCGGCACCTCCTGACCATGGCCTTGCATACGGGCATCCTGCTGGTGGGTACGGGCCGTGCGGCCCACCACCTGGGCCATGCCATCGTCAACAGCGGCCGGAAGCTGGTGGGGGTGGCGGGACGCACGGCGGCCGCCACCGATGCCCTCGCAAGGTCCCTGGGCACCGCCGCCTTCGCGCTGGACGATGCCCTGCCGGAAGCCTCCCTCACCCTGCTCGCCGTGAGCGATGATGCCATCGCGGCCGTCGCATCCCGGCTCGGAGCGCGCAACGGTACGGTGGCCCACCTCTCCGGCGCCACCGACCTCGACCGCCTGCTTCCCCATGCGCACCGCGGTGCGCTCTGGCCTGTGATGAGCCTGAGCCCCGGCGATCCCCTGGACCTGCGCACCGTGCCGCTGGTGGTGGATGCCAACGGAGCGCCGGCCCGCGAGGCCCTGCTCGCGCTGGCCCAAGGGCTGAGCGGTCATGTCGTGGAACTGACCACCGACCAGCGCAGGCTGGTGCATCTGGCGGCCGTGCTCACCGCCAACTTCCCCGTGGCCCTGTTCGCCGAGGCCCGGGCCCTGCTGCACCGGCATGCCATCGGTCCCGACCTGCTCACGCCGCTGTGGACCAGCACCGCCGCCAAGGCCGCCACGGCCGGTCCCGAGGCGGCCCTCACCGGCCCCGCACGCCGTGGCGACCGCGGCACCCTGGAGCGCCACCAGGCCATGCTCGCCAACGACCCCCGACTGCAGCACCTCTACCGTTCACTCTCCGAACTGATCGCCACCAGGCACACCGCGCAGGCCGATGCCCACTGAGCCCACCTACAAAGAGCGCCTCGCCGCGATCGACACCTTCCTGTTCGACGTGGACGGCGTGTTCACCGACAACCGGGTGCTGCTGATGCCCGGCCTGGACCCGGTGCGCATCTTCCACTCCCGCGATGCCTACGCCGTGCAACATGCCGTGCGGGAGGGCCTGCGGATCGTGATCATCACCGGCGGGCACAGCGACGGCGTGGTGCAGACCTTCGAGCGCCTGGGGGTGGCGGAAGTGCATACGCGCACCCGCGACAAGCTGGAGCTTGTGGAAGGCCTGATCGCCGCGCAGCGCCTCGACCCCACCCGCACGGCCTACATGGGCGACGACATCCCCGACCTGCGCGTGATGCAGCGCGTGGCCCTGGCCTGCTGCCCCGGCGATGCGGCCGAAGAGGTGAAGGCCATCAGCCATTTCGTGAGCCGGGCCCCCGGCGGCGGCGGCTGCGTGCGCGACCTGCTGGAACAGGCGCTCAAGGTGCAGGGCCGCTGGCTGACCGACGGGGCGCACACCTGGTGATCCCATGCGCGACCTCCTCCGCCTCACCCGACCCGTGAACCTGCTGATCATCGCGGGCACGATGGTGGTGGTGCGCCATGGTGTGGTGGGCGGTCTGCTCGGCGCGAGCGGATGGTCCCTTGGCCTGGGCGAAGCCTGGTTCGTGGTGCTCGTGCTCAGCACGGTGCTCATCGCGGCCGGGGGCAATGTCATCAACGACTACTTCGACACGCGGATCGACCGCATCAACAAACCCGACGCACTGATCGTGGGGCGCACCGTGCCCCGGCGCACGGCCATGATGGCCCACCTGGTGCTCAGTGGTGCGGGCCTGCTCCTGGGCTGGGCGGTGGTGGTGCACACCGGGCTGTGGCGGCTGGCGGTGATCCCCCCCTTTGCCGTCGGCGCCCTCTGGACCTACAGCACCACCTTCAAGCGGCAGCTGATCATCGGCAACGGCCTGGTGGCCACCCTCACCGCGCTGGTGCCCCTTACGGTGGGCCTGTACGAGATCCCGCTGGCCCAGCGCCTGCATGGCGCCGAACTGATGGCCGCCTTCCAGGACGAAGCCGCCGTGAGGTTCTACTTCCGTGTCCTCTGGTACTGGGTCTTCGCCTTCACCGCCTTCGCCTTCCTGGCCACCCTGGTGCGCGAGCTGCAGAAGGACATGGCCGATGTGCCCGGTGACCGGGCCCTGGGCTGCCGCACCATCCCCATCGTGTGGGGCATGGGTGCCGCACGCGTCCTGGTGGTGGTGCACACGCTGGTGCTGGTGACCGCCCTGCTGTTGTTGCGCCGCGCCTTCCTCGACGACCGGCTCTCCTACTGGTACATCGCCGCGCTGATCCTCACCCTGCTGATCGCCGCCGGCCTCACGTGGAGCGCGCGCGACCGTGCCGGCCACGTGCGCGCCGGTCTGGTGATGAAGGTGGCCATGGTGCTGGCCGTGGGCTACGGCCTGCTGGTGCCCCTGCTGCTGGACATGCCATGAACGCGCCTCCCCTGCCCTCCTGGCGGATCGTCCTGGCCTCGGCCTCACCCCGCCGCCGCCAGTTGCTGGAAGGCCTTGACCTGCCCCTGCGCACCGTGCCGCTGGACGTGGACGAATCGCCGCCCGAGGGGCTCGCCCCGCAGGACGTGGCCGAGCACCTGGCCGTGCGCAAGGCCATGGCCTACACGGCGCCGCTCGCCGCGGACGAGGTGCTTGTGGCGGCGGATACCACCGTGCTGCTGGAAGACCCCGGCGGCAGCGGGGCCGCGCTCCTGCTGAACAAGCCCGTGGACGCCGCCGACGCGCGGCGCATGCTCGCCCTCCTGAGCGGCCGCACCCACCGCGTGGTCACCGGCGTGTGCCTGCGTACGGCCGGGAGGACGGTGCATTTCAGCGATGTCGCGCACGTGACCTTCAGGGCGCTGGATGAAGCGGAGATCGCGTACTACGTGGAACGTCACCGGCCGTTGGACAAGGCGGGCGCCTACGGGGTGCAGGACTGGATCGGCTACACGGCGGTGGCCCGCATCGAGGGCAGCTTCTACACCGTGATGGGGCTGCCGATGCACCGGCTCTACCTGGCGCTGCGCGACCTTTCCCCACCCCGACCATGAGAGCGCCCACCCTGCTCGCGATCGTACTGCTGCTGGCGGTCGACCTCCGTGCGCAGGTCTCCCCCTTCACGCCGCCCGAACGGCCGGAAGCGCGCACGTTCTACGTCACCAACGGCACCGAATGGCTCTTCTCCTTCCCGCTGCTGCATGCCTCGGACGATAGCGTGCAGGGTGGTCGGAACGGCGTGGTGCGTTTTGCGCCCTTCTTCAACCCGCGGGCGCTCGTCCATTGGGACGCCTCGGACCACGTGGGTTTCTTCAGCGGCCTGGGCATCCGCAACCTGGGCTTCATCCTCGACGACCCCGGCCGGAACGAACGCCGCAAGTACCGCGCTTACACCCTGAGCATCCCCGCAGGCATCAAGTTGGGCCGCATGCACAACGTGCTCGCGTTCTTCGGCTACGACCTGGACCTGCCCTTCCACTACCAAGAGAAGCGCTTTGTGGACCGGAAGCGGGTGGACCGCACGGGCGAATGGTTCAGCGTTCGCACACCGCGCCTCTTCCACAGCGTGATGGTCGGGGTGCAGGCCCCATACGGCATCAACGTGACCGTGAAGTACACCTTCACCCCTTTCCACGACACCGGTTTCCGCGAAGTGGTGGACGGCGTGGAACGCCTGCCGTATACCGGGCTCCGGACCAACCTGCTCCAGCTCACCCTGAACTGGGGCATGCACGCAGGCCGTGAACGCAACCGGGGTACGGTGATCCCCGCCCCTGTCGATCCGCGCACCTGAGCGGTGCACCGGCGGTCAGCGCAACAGCGACACGTGCCCGCGGTGCAGGTGGCGCCTGCCGAAGCCGTCGCGCAACATCACCGTCCACGCGTACACGCCCGGCGACGCTCCCTCTCCGGACCAGCCCTGCAGGAGGTCGTTGGACAGGAACCGTTGCACCCCCCAGCGGTCGAAGATGCGCAGCTCGTAACCCAGCGGGCGCTGGACCGTGCTGACCGGCAGGAACAGTTCGTTGATGCCGTCGCCATCGGGGGTGAACGCGTTGGGCGCATGGAAGGCATAGTCGCCCTCCACGCACACCTCCGCCGTGGCGGTATCGGTGCAGCCCTCGGCATCGGTCACCACCAAAGTGATCGGATAGCAGGAAGGATCCCCGTAGAGGTGCTGCGGCGGAGCTCCCGTGGCCGTGGTGCCGTCCCCCAGGTCCCAGGACCATTGCACGGCATCGAGCGAAGCGTCCGTGATGGGCACCGGGCCGGTCCCATCCTGCACCACGGACGGCACGGTGAAGGCCGCCACCGGTGGGGCGAACACCACGATCGATGGGCCCGTGGCCGTTCCCGTGCATCCCGGCGGCACTTCCTGTAGCACGGTGGGAACGTAGGTCCCGGCCTGGGCATAACAATGTTGCACGCTGGCCCCCGTGGCCGTGGCCCCGTCGCCGGGATCCCAGGTGTACGTGCCCGCACCGCCTCCCGGCCCGGTGAGCATGACGCAGAGGGGGGCGCACCCGGCCACGAGGTCGGCCTCCACCACAGGCGTTGGCGTGGCGATCACCGCCACGGTCACATCGTCCGCGGCGCTGACGCAGCCCGAAGCATCGGTGGCCACCACGCTGTAGGTGCCGGCCACCGCGGGGTTCAGCAAGGGGCCGGTGGGTGTCCAGGTGAATTGCAGGGCGCCGGTGCCGCCGTTGCCGGTGGCGGTGAGCAGCAGCGCGGTGCCCTCGCACACGGTGGTGTCGGCCATGGCCTGGACCTGCACGGTGGCGGGTGCGTTCACCACCCCGGTGGCCGTGGAGGAACATCCGCCGGCATCGGTCACCGTCACGGTGTAGGTGCCCGGCGCAAGCCCGCCGATCGATGCGCCGCTGCCACCGCCCGGTGTCCAGGCATACGCGATGCCGGTGGTGTCCGTGGTCACCACGGCCGTGGCCGCGCCCGGACCTCCGGAGCAATCCGCGTCGACCACGCTGACGGTCACCGCCGGCACCACCACGGTGTGGGCGATGCTCACCGGGCCGGTGCAGGGGCCCACCGTGGTGAGGGTCACGGTGTAGGTGCCGGGGCCGGAGAAGGTGTGCACTGGCGTCTGGACCGAAGTGCTGTTCAGCGTCCCGCTTGCCGGATCGCCGAAATCCCAGTTCCAGGCCGTGGGGCATCCGCCCGGGGCCGGTGCGAACGTGGCCGAGGCGCCGGCGCAGGTCCATGCGAAATCGGTCGGGGTGCCTTCGGCCTCCTGGATCAGGATGTCGTCGATGGCGATCCCATCGTAGCCGTTGCACTGCGTGCCGGCCCCGAAGAGGAAGCGGAACATGACCTGCGGCTGGTTGGCCGCGGCCGGCACGCAATGTCGGGCCGTGACCCATCCGCCGCTGCCGAAGCCGCCCTGGCAGCTGCCGCCGGTGGCACCGCTGCGCCCGCTCCAACCGTGCTTGGGGCTGGCCGAGGTGAGGTTGGTGATGTTGCCCGCGTTGAACCAGTTGTCGTTGAGGCAATCCACCGGGTCGCCCCAGCTGCCCACGTTGTTCCAGCTCTGGCCACCGTTCAGCGACACCTGGAACGTCATGCCGTCATACTGCCGTTCGCACTCCCAATAGAGTTTGAAGGATATCCAGGGGTGGTCCAGTGCGCTCATGTCGAAGCAGGGGCTCTCCAGGTAGCTCAGCTGGCCGTAGTTGTAGAAGGTGCCGGTGAGGCCGCCGACGCACCAGCTGCGCACCCCGCCACCGGCCGAGTTGATCGCAGGATGCGCCGGGGTGCCCCAGGCCCAATCACTGCCGATGCCGCCCGCGGTCCACTGCGGTCCGTTCTCGAACCCTTCGGTGTAGGGGAAGACGCTGATCGGGGTGACGCACTGCGCCCGCACAGCGCCACCGCACACCAGCAGCAGCGGCAGGGCGATGGCTCGGAGGAAGGGGCTGCGCACCGGGAGATCGCTTCTCGCAACGCGAAGTTCGCGCTTTCGGTCCCGCCTATCGGTCGGCGCACCGGTACAGCCGGAACTGACCGCCCACCACCACGGCGTATTGCCAGAACCAGAAGTGTTGGCGGGCCCTGTCGGCCGAAGTTCCCGTGGTGAGCACGTCGGGCATGTCCACCCAGCCCGCCTTGCCGGTCGCGCGGAGGAAGACATGGCGGAACAGGTCCAGGTGGAGGCCCGCCTGCGCACCGATCCCGAAGCCGGCCACGTGGAACTTGTTGTTGATGCCCTCGCCGAACAGCCGCACATCGGTGCGTGGGATCACCGGCCCGGCATGAAGGCCCTCGAAGAAATGCAGCGCATGCCGGCCGTTCCGGCTTTTCCACAGGGCGTCGTAGCGGTCCACGTCCAGGCTGAGCAGATTGAGGCCATCGCTATGCTCGTAGGTCAACAGGCCCGGATCCAGCACCACCTCACGCGAGCCGTCCTCCATAGCGTATTGTGCCGACCGCTGGGCATCCACATGGCCGTCCATGCGCACCTGCTGACCGCTCACCATCACGTACTTCATATGGTCCATGCCCAGCGACAGGCTCCACCGATCGCGGAAGAACCATCCCAGCCGGTAGTTGTACTGCGGCAGGGTGATGGTGGCCGGGTCGAAATAGAGGCTGGCGTTGAAGGGGCTGGGCCGGTCCCGGGCTTCCACGTGGTGCAGCGTGAATGCGTAGCCAGGCCCCTTGAAGTGGATGTCGCTCCGGCTGTATCCGGCGCGGTTGTAGCCCCAGTACAGGAAGATGTCGCCGCGGTGCTCGGCCACCGGTGGCCGCTGGGCCTGGAGCGCCTGCGGTGCCGCGACCAGCAGCAGGGTGAGGAGGATCGCGTCGCGCATGGAGCGGATGCGTCCTGGCATCCGGCGCGGCGAAAGTAGGACGGTACGCCGAACGGCGCCCGGAGGGACGGTCACGGCAACTGCTCCGCACGTACGGCGGTCGGCACGGAGCCACCGATGTTCACCAGGATCGGGTCGCGGTCGTTCGCGGAGCCGGCGTACTTGACCACACCGTCCAGGTTGATGTCGGCCGCGTGGTAGCCCGTGGCGACCGCGGTGGGCACGCTGCCGCCCACGGCCGTCAGCACGGGGTCGCGGTCGTTGCCCGCACCGGCGTACTTCAAGCGGTCGTCGCGCTGCACGTTGCCCGTTCGCAGCACCCGGACACCCGCGATCTCCTTGCGTGCATCGGTGCCGTAGGTGGCCGTGCCCGGGAGCTTCATGTCCAGCGTGGTCGCGGTCGGCGAAAGGGTCATGGGCGCGGCGGTCATCACGCCGAGGTGGTTCCGGTGGCGGATGGCCACGTGGTAGCTGCCGCTGCCTACGTTGAAGGTCAGGGACGAGGTGCCGTCATGCGCCACAATGTCGCCGTCCCGTTGGAGCAGACCATGGCGTGTGGCCACGATGACGGTGGGGTCGGCGGCGCTCCGCAGCTCCAGGCGCACCCAATCGACGACGGCGTTCGGGCCGTTGACGGCGAGCACGGCCGACGTGGTGGTCTCGCCGGTCCCACCGGCCACCGGCGCCCATCCGCTCCCCGTGTACGGCTCGGTGAGGGGGACCGGACCGGCGGTGCGCAGGGCATCGTTCATCAGCAGGGTGTTCGTGTTGAACGGCCCTTCAAGCATGGCCTTGGGGGACAGGCGCACCACGGCGGTCGGGTCCACAATGCGGTACACCTGGCCCGTGAAGTTGTTGCACGCGAACAGGTCGCCCACCACATTGGTGCCGATGGCCGTGGTGCCCGCCATGCCGTTGGCCAGCAGCACCTCCGGTGTCCAACCGCCCTGTCCATCAGGCACGAGCGCACGGAACTGCCCCTGGCAATAGTCGGTGTAGATGTAGCGGCCTTGCAGGGCGGGATAGGTGGTGCCCCGGTACACCCTGCCGCCGATCACGGAGCAATGGCCGTCGGTGTGGGCCAGCACCTGCACCGGGGGTGCGTAGGCCGTGGGCGGATCGCAATCGGCCAGGTTGTAGCTCACATGGCCTTCGTAGCAGCGCCAGCCGAAGTTGGAACCGCCACCCGTGCCGATGCCCACGTGGTCCACTTCCTCCCAGGCGCCCTGGCCCACGTCACCGATCCACACATCGCCGTTGGCCGGGTCGAAGGCGAAGCGCCACGGGTTGCGCAGGCCGCTCGCCCAGATCTCCGGCATGGTGTCGGCGGGGTTCGCCGTGGCGAAGGGGTTGTCCGCCGGGATGCTGTAACCGGCGCCGGCCCCCACGGCAATGCGGAGCACCTTGCCGAAGGGAACGGACATGTTCTGCGCCCGGTCGCCCGGGTCACCCGCGCTGCCGCCATCGCCGAGGGCGAACCACAGGTGGCCGTCGGGGCCGAAGTGCAGGTCGCCGCCGTTGTGGTTCGTGTAGGGTTGGGCCACGCTGAAGACCACCACTTCGCTCGCGGGGTTGGCGATGTCCGGGTCGGCGCTCACGTTGAAGCGGGAGATCCGGGTGACGCCGTTGCCGGTCCCCGCCGTGTAGTGCACGTAGAAATAGCCGTTCTGCGGATAGTTGGGGTGGAACGCGAGACCGAGCAGCCCCTGTTCGTTGCCGTCGTCCAGCACCTGCGCGGTGATGTCCAGGAAAGGCTGGGCGTTCGCAACACCATCCGGTCCCACGATGCGGATGCGCCCCGGGCGCTCCACCACGAAGAGGCGGCCATCGCCTGCGTGCGTCACCGCCACCGGCTCGTCGAAGGGGATGCCGAGCGCCTGCAACTGGACGCTCTGTGCGCGAAGATCACCGATGAACGCAGCGTGTGCCAGCAGGCCGAAGAGCAGGTGTCGCATCGTCGTGTGTTTCGGCCCAAGGTGGCCTTGCCACGCCGTGTGCGCCAGCGGATCTCGGCCAAGGGGACCGCACACGCGATCATCCCAAGGCTTGTTTCGACGACCGTCGACCGGGAGGGCCGGGTTCAGCGCTCCTCCTCCTTGGCCCGGTCCCAGTAGGCGTCCATCTCGGCCAGGGTCATCTCGCCCAGCCTGCGTCCGTCCTTGCGGCTCTCACGCTCCAGGAAACGGAAGCGCCGGATGAACTTGCGGTTGGTGCGCTCCAGCGCCTCGTCGGGATCGACGCCGATGAAGCGTGCGTAGTTCACCACGCTGAAGAGCACGTCGCCCATCTCGTCCACCCGCCGGTCGCTTCCGGCGTCCACTTCGCGCCGCAGTTCGGCGAGCTCCTCATGCACCTTGTCCCACACCTGGTCCCGGTGTTCCCAGTCGAATCCGACGCCGCGGGCCTTGTCCTGGATGCGCATGGCCTTCACCAGGGAAGGCAGGCCCTTGGGCACACCCTCCAGCACACTGCGCTCGGCCGCGGCACCGTCCGCGCCCTTCTCGGCAAGTTTGATCCGTTCCCAGTTGGCCTTCACCTCCTCCTCGTCCCGCACCTGCACGTCGCCGTAGATGTGCGGATGCCGGTGGATCAGCTTGTCGCAGATGCCGTTCAGCACATCGGTGATGTCGAAGGCCCCCTGCTCGGACCCGATCCTGGCGTAGAACACCATGTGCAGCAGCAGGTCGCCGAGCTCCTTGCGCACCGCCTCCAGGTCGTTCTCCAGGATGGCGTCGCCCAGTTCGTAGGTCTCCTCGATGGTCAGCGGTCGCAGCGTCTCCAGGGTCTGCTTGCGGTCCCAGGGGCACTTGGTACGCAGATCGTCCATGATCGCCAGCAGGCGGAGGAAGGCCACCGCGCGGGGGTCGTTGCCGTTCATGGCGCAAAGGTGCTGTATGCGGGCCTTCTGCGTCCTACCTTCGGGGACCAATCCTTCGCACATCCATGAAGATCGGCATCCTCGGCACAGGCATGGTGGGCCAAGTGCTCGCCACGGGTTTTCTGAAGCACGGCCATGAAGTGACCATCGCCACCCGCACCCCGGCGAAGGTGGCCGATTGGCTGGACAAGAACCCGGACGGACGCGTGGGCTCCCACAAGGAGGTGGGGAGCTGGGCGGACATCATCGTGCTGAGCAGCAAGGGAACGGCCGCCGAGGCCGCGCTGGGACTGTGCGATGCCGATGACCTGGCGGGCAAGACGGTGATCGACACCACCAACCCCATCGCCGACGCGCCGCCGGACAACGGGGTGCTGCGCTTTTTCACCAGCCTGGACGAAAGTCTGATGGAGCGCCTGCAGCGCGCATCACCCCGGGCGAACCTGGTCAAGGCCTTCAACAGCGTGGGCAATGCGTACATGGTGGACCCTGATTTCAAAGGCGTCCGCCCCACCATGTTCATTTGCGGCAACAACGCGGCGGCCAAGGCGCAAGTGGCGGCGATCCTGACCGACTTCGGCTGGGAGGCCGAGGACATGGGCGGCGTGGAGGCAGCGCGCGCCATCGAGCCGCTGTGCATGCTCTGGTGTATCCCGGGGTTCATCCGGAACCAGTGGACGCACGCCTTCAAGCTGCTCAAATACTGAGGCGCTGAAGCGCCTTGGGCAGGAGGCACCGGCCCCGCCAGCCTTTGTCCGATGCCCCCAGCATCGGGATCATGTTCTGAAGCGCGCTCCCAGTGCCGCGCCCAGCGCATCCATGCTATCGCACCACCCGCCGATGTGGCTGTCGCGCGAGGCCTCCGTGGCCAAGCCCGTCTGCCGGAACTCCATGCGCGTATGTTGGCCCTCGTCATGCAGGTCCACCGTCACTTGCGTGCGGTGGTTGGCCGGATTCACCTCCACCACCTGCTTCTCCCATTGGTGCGTGAAGGCCAGGTGCTCCACGGGCCGCACGGTGGTGTACTCGCCGTAGGCGGGATAGTCCACGCCGTCCGGTGCGCGCATCACCACGCGCCAGCGGCCGCCCACGCGCACATCCGCCACGGCATCGATGATGCTGAAGGCCGCGCAGCCGAACCAATGCACCAGCATGGCGGGCGTGGTCCAGGCCTGCCACACCAGCTCGCGTGGCGCGTTGAAGACCCGCGTGATCCGGATCTCGTCCGGTGCGGGTGTGTGGACGTTGTTGCGGGTGCGTTGGTCGGTGAGGGTTCCCATGGACAGCAAAGGTATCGGGCGGGGGCGGTGCCTTCCACCGCCACAACGGCGACGACCATGCTGGGGTGGATCCCGAACGGTGGCGCAGGTCCCTCCATCGGCCACGCCGATCCGGCCATCCCGGCGGTGCTTGTTTATACGTATTTATGTAGTACTTTTGCCGTGTAAATGATCTGCCATGGACACCAAGCTCACCCTCAGCTTCGATGCAGACGTGGCCGAGCGGGCCAAGGCCTTCGCCGAAGCGAACAACATCAGCCTGTCGCGGCTCATCGAGTTCATGCTGAGCAAGGTGACCGACAAGCGCTATCGCAGCCTGGATGAACTGCCCGTGAGCGATTGGATCAGCCAGGTGGCGGAAGGCGAGGCCACCTACGTACGCAAGAACGCCGCGGATCGGAACCTGAAAAAGGATTACCTGAAAAGTAGAAGGAGGTGAAGAAGTGAACAGGTGATAAAGTAAGGAACTGAGCAGCCTTTTCACCTTCTCTCTTTCTCACCTTCTCTCTTTTTCCCCTGCTTACGCATTCCATGCGCATCTTCCTCGACGCCAATATCCTGGTCACGGTGCTCTGCAACGAATACCCGCGCTTCGGTGCCTGCGCCCGGGTGCTCAGCCTGGCCGACGACAAGCGTTTCGAGGTGTACACCTCACCGCTCTGCCTGGCCATCGGCGCCTATTTCGCCGAGAAGAAGAACGGGCGCAAGGCGGCTCGAAAGAAAGTGGCCCTGCTTGCCGAAAAGCTGAAGGTGACCACCATGGGTCCGAAGGCGGTCGAGCGCACCTTCGCCGATCCGCGCATCACCGACATAGAGGACGGCTTCCAGTATTTCTCTGCGGCGGATGCGGGATGCAGCGCGATCGTGACCTACGACAAGCGGGACTGGCATTTTGCGGACATGGCGGTCCTGGATCCCATGGCCTTTCTGTTGAAGTACGCGGTGAAACGCTGACCCCAACGAGGTTGCCGACCCTGCATCGGGATCAACGCTCCGCCACCGCTTTCAACCCCGCCAGACCCGTCTCGAAGTCCTTGCCGATCATCTTGTCCATGTTCACGAACAGGCTGAAGACCTTGCCCATGAACAGGTTGGGGCCGTCCATCTCCCAGCGCACCTGCGTGCCGCCGGCCTGCGGAACGAAACGGATGTGCGTGATGCACTCTGACTTCCACGGCTTCAGGAAGCGCAGGTCCACCTTCACCCCTTGCGGCCCGGCCTCCAGTACCTCCATGGTGCCTTCGCCCACCTTTTTATTACCGACCCAGGCATAGCGCGCGCCCACACCGCTCTCCGCGCCACTGAAGCTACGCTTCATATCCGGGTCCAGTTTGTCCCATGGGCTCCAGGCGGACCACTTGTGGAAATCGGCCACATGCGGCAGGATGCGCTCCGGTGCTGCGTTGATCACGGTGCTCCGCTCGTAGTGGACGGTGTTGGGCTTCATGGCGGCCGCGATGAGCACCAGGGCGATGATGGCCAGCAGGCCGAGGAGTAGGTACATCATGGTCGGTTCAGGCGTTGGTGATGCTCAGGCCTTGGCGGCGAGCCGTTTGTGGTGCATAAGGTAAGCGGTGATGAGCACGCCGATGAACAGGAACATGGGCGCCCAGCCGCTCACCGGATCGCCCACGGCCCGGAAGGAATATGCGGCGGTCACTAGGTCGATGAAGAAGCCGAAGTAGGCCCATTCCTTCACACGGGCCGGCACGAACGGCAACAGGATGGCGATGGCCCCGATGATCTTGGCCACGGAGATCAGCCGGATGAAGTAAAGTGGATAGCCCAAGTGGTCGTGGAGCATGGCCACGGTCTGTTCATCAAGTACGATGCCTCCGAGGCTGGAAAAGATCATGAAGGCGCTGAAGAGCGCGGTGATGATCCAGTAGGTAATGTTGGTGCGTTTCATGGGTTGGATACGTTGGGGCGGGAAACTTCCCGCCCGTACAGGATCGCCTCCAAGCGATCCATATTCTCCTCGTTCGCGCGCTCGATGAAGCTGCGGATCGGTGCGAGCTCCTTCGCCGTGTCGAAGCGCATGGTCCACTCGATGCGGGTGCCGCCATCCACTTCGATGAAGTGTACCATGGCCTTGTAGAAGTGTATCTCCTTCAGGTGGTCGAACTCCAGGTAGCCCGGCGGCTCGATCAGTTTGAAGACACAGGTGTTGTGGAAGTCCTGGCCGTTCGGGCCGTGCATGGTGAAGTCCCACACGCCTTCCGGCTTCAGCTCGAAGCGATGGATGGTGTTGGTGAAGCCGTTCGGCCCCCACCAACGCGCGAGTTGCACGGGGTCGGTCCAGGCCGTGAACACACGCTCCCTGGGTGCAGCGATGGTCCGTGTGGTGTGTACTTCGCGATCTTCCATGGTCATGGGATCAAACCCGTTTCGCGCCGCTCCGGGCCTTCTTCACCTTTCTCACCCCTCTCACCACCTTCACCTTCCGCACAGGCCACCGCACCTCGATCTCCGCGCACTTCGCCTTCACGATGTCCTTCACAAGCGCCGGAGGCAACGGCTTCTCCGGTGTGAACTGGATCGCGCCCTTGCTCACGGTAAAGTCCTTCAGCCGTTCCTTGAAGCCGACCGGCACCGACCCGTACAAGGCGCAATGGTTCTTCGCCGCGCCGATGTACAGCATGGGATGTCCGTTGTACTTGAATCCAGGCAGACCGTAGCCGAAATGCTCATCAGCGCCCGGTGCTGCGGCCAGGATCTGCTTGCGCAGGCGCTCTAATGCCTTGCGCTGATCCGCGGGCAGAAAGGCCAGGTAGTCGGTGGTGTTCGCGGGTTTCTTCTGAAGCGAAGCCATGGGCGGGTGGGTTCAGTGATTCACGGATAGAACACTTCTCCGCGCTCCAACATGCCGATGAAGGTCTCCAGGCGCCTGGCGCGCGTTTCCGGCTTCTTCGCGGTGACCAGCCGATGCAGGAAAGCATAGCGGTTGCTGCCCTTCAGCGTTTCGAAGAAGGCGCGGGCCTTCTTGTTCTTCTTCAGCGCGGCCGCCAGATCGGGCGGCACGGTGATCGTGCTGGCGGGTGCGTAGGCATTGGCCCATTGGCCGTTGGCCTTGGCGCGCTCCACGGCGGCGATGCCGGCCGGCCGCAGCAGCTTGGCCTTCATCAGTTCCTGCACCTTCTTTTTGTTGATCTCGCTCCAGATGCTGCGCGGGCCGCGCGGCGTGTAGCGTTGAAGGAAGGTCTTCTCGTCTCCCGCTTTGCGAATGGCGTCGATCCAGCCGTGACAAAGCGCCACTTCCAAAGCCTCCGGCGCCGTGATGGAGCGAATGCCGCTATCCTTCTTGCCGATGCGGATGAAGATGCCCGTGGAGGATGCGTGGTTCTTGGTGAGCCAGGCGTCCCATTCCGCAGGTGTCTCGAAGCTGAGGATCACGGGGTCGCTCGTTGATGGTTTCTTCTTGGTTGCCATTCAGTGAAGGGTGGAATGCGGGTCAGTAGTTGAAACTGGCGGCGAGAACTGCAGTGTAGTTGCATGCGATCAGGTCGATTGAGCTCACCACAGAGGCACAGAGGACACAGAGGTAAACCGCTGGATCCAATGCTCAGTGTCCTCCGTGCCTCTGTGGTAAAGTATCCGCCCTCATCATCCCTTGAACGCCTGCTCCAACTTGGCCAAGTTGATCTTCTTCATAGGCATCATGGCCTTCATCATGCGGTCCACCTTCTTGTGATCCTGGCTCTTCACCATCTCCATCTGGCGGATGGGCACCACCTGCCAGGTGACACCGTACTTGTCTTGCAGCCAGCCGCAGTTCTGCATCTCCTTGGGGCCGCCCGCGCCGAGCTTCTTCCAGTAGTGGTCCACTTCCATCTGGTCCTTGCACAGGATGATGTGCGACACGGCCATGCTGGGCATGATCATGGACGGGCGTCCGCTGAGCACCAGGAAGCGCTGGCCATCGAGATCGACCTCCGTGCACAGCGTCGAGCCGACCTGCATGCCGTTGGCCGCGCTCACCTCCGGCGTCACCGGGATCCGGGCCACGATGCGCGACTTGGGGAATATGCCCAGATAGAACTTGGCGGCCTTCTCGGCGTCGCCGTCTATCCACAGGCAGGTTTGGAAGCGTTGGGATTTCATGGTTCAGGGTGTTGTTGGAGTGTTTGAGGGATCTACGAAAAGATCAGTCCTTTTGCGCCAGGCCGAAGCAGATCGCCTCTTCCAGCACGTCCTGGTCGATGTCCTTCAGGGCCTTGAAGCTGATGCAGTAGCCGGTGACCTTCGCTTTGCCCAGTCGCTTGCCGTAGGCGGTGCTCAAGTGGGACTTGTCCGCCAGCCCGAGGATGTACACCGAGATCCCCGAGCTGGTGGCGCAGGTGCCGATGCGGAACCATTCCGCCGTTTTGCCGCCAGCGTACTTCATCAGGAACGAACCGTAGCCGATGGTGGGGTTGGTGACCACGCGGCCTTCGGCGTTCCGTCCGTCGGAGAACCAAAGTTCCTTCTCCGCCAGTTTGCCGGTCAGGAGGTGATGCAAGGCTTGCAGGTCGGCGCGTTTGGGTTCCGGCAAGGCGGCCAGGTGTGCGTCGATCATCGCCTTGGCTTTCTTCCGCTCGGGTTGCAACTGTGCCATGCTTCAATCGTTCTGAGCAAGTTGAATGACGAAATGCACCAACCGGTCCAGGCATTGGTTCCAGCCAAAGGTGTGATCCTCGCAATGCGCCACGGTGGCGAAGGTGGTCTGCTCCAGGGTGAGCAAGGTGCCCCCCTTGACCTCTTCAAGTGTGATGGAAACCACGGTATCGCACCAGATGTCGCCTTCGGCATCCTCGCGCAGCCACGTGAACACCAGCCGCGACGGAGGATCGATGTAGGTGTACTCGCCACGCACCCAATGATCGCTGCCATCTGGAGCACGCATGCAGAAGCGGTATTGACCGCCCATCCGGAAATCCTGCTCGCAATGGGGTAGCGTGAAATCCATGGGCCCCCACCACTTCACCAGGTGCATGGGGTGCGTCCATGCTTCGAAGACGAGCTCGCGCGGTGCCTTGAAGGTCCGAGTGAGCACGAGGGTGCGCTGATCCATGTCGGTCTTGATCTCCGTGCTCATTTCTTCTTCGCTGCTCTTTTGGTTTCCCGTTTCTCTGCCCGCTTCGCGATCATGGGCCGTTTGATGTCGCGCAACACATCCTTGCCCACCCAACGCTCAGCGGCATTCGCACTGGAGGCCAGTTCTTCGGCCAGTGCCAGCACCTCCTCGCGCATGTCCACGCCGGTGCCCGCCATGCCACGCAGGGCCCAGCTCACGCCTTTCTTCACGAAGTTGCGTTCGTCGCACGCTGCCTTCTTCACCAGCGGTATGAATTTCCGCAATGCCTTCGGATCCGCATCGTTGCGGTGAAGGCTCAGGCAGGCCAGCAGGGCGAAGGCCGCGCGCTTCACGAACTCTCTTTCGCTCCGCGCCCAGACCGGCACCTTCTCCCAGGCGTGCGGCACCTGGTCCCACAGCTTGAAGCAAGCCGTGTCGCAGATGGCCCAGTTATCGAAGTCGTTGCACCAGGTGTCCATCTCCTTCGGCGTGACTTTCGCCGGGTCGGCGATCATGGTGGCCACCATGCGCGCTTCGTACCAGCCGCTCTTCCATAACTGCTGCGCCAATGCGTGATCGGTGCCGATCGCCTTGGCCAACTTCTGCATATCGCTCATCATCACGCCCCAGGCCTTGTCCGTGTGGATGCCGAAGCGCTTGCCCATGTCCTCACGCACGCGCTTGCTGCCCATGCTTTCCAGCGCTTCCAGCACCGACCGCATGTCAGTTATCCTGGCCCCTGTTGTTGACGTCCGCTTGGTCATGGCTTCCTCTGTGCCCTCCGTGCCTCTGTGGTGGATCTCTCAACCCACGATCCAATTCAACTCCGTGCGGTATTCGTTCGGATCCTTCACCTCGTCCGGGTTGTTCAAGTAGCTCTCCCAGAACTTCCCGGTTTCGCCGTGGCCGTTGGCGCGCACCCATTGCTGCAAGGCGGGCCAGGCCTGTGCCAGCCCCTCATAGGGACCTTGGTACACGCTGCGCACCACCCGCACGGCGGGAAGCTTGCTGTTCTTCACACGGCCTTCCTCTTTGATCGCCTTGTTCACCGGGAAACCGACCTCGAAGTCGAAGGTGTCGCTGGGGCGGCGATGGTGGTAGGAGAACATCGGACCTGCGATCTGGATGCCTTGGCCGGTGATGGTCTTGATGACCTCCTGGATCGCGGGGTCCATGTACTTGGGCATGTCGCGGCCGGGGATCACGAGGTGGATCACGGCGGTGGCGACTTCCTGGGTGGTGATGAGTTCGGGTGGGGTGATCATGTGGCAAGATGCGCGGGTTATGGGTTGGCAGGTTGCGGGTTGACGGATTGCGGGTTCATGCCACTCGGGTTGCGAGCAGTTCATCCAGCTGATCAAGGCCCAGCGAGAAGCCCTCCTTGAAGCCCATCTTGATGATGGCCTCCAGATCCGCGGCGGACTTGAAGTGGATCTTGATCCGTACCAGCGTGCCAGTATCGTTCGCGCTGAAGATGTTCTCCCACTGCATGGTGGGCATGGCTGCATTCACCACACCATGCTCATCGCAGAAACCGTCATGACCGGAGAAGTATGACTTGGGCCGTACTTCCGCGTAGTCGAAGAAGCATTGGTGGCGGTCGCCTTCGGGGCCTTGCATGCTGTAGCGCCAGCGGCCACCGGGACGGAAGTCGAGCGAGTCGATGACGCATTGATAGGGCTTCGGCGCCCACCACTTGCACAGGATGTCTGCACGTGTCCACGCGTCCCATACCGCATCCTGCGGGGCACTGAACGAGCGTTCAACGGTGATGGTGCGATCGTCTTTGGCGACGATGAAGTTGAAAATTGCGGGCTGGGTCATGGCTCAAGGGGTTTGGAGGGTCCGTAGATAGTTGTCCAGTTTCGCGAGGGTCTGTTTGCCGCCCTCGATGGCGCCGTATTGCTCCGCGGTTCGGTCGCGTTCCGCCTTGGTGGGGAAGACGAGCCGGATAGTCACCGTGGTGCCTTCTCCGGCATCGGTGAAGCTCATGCTTCCTTGGAACCACTTGGGGTTGTCCCAGTCGCCGTGATCGTAGGCGAGCAGGTCGATCGGCGAGATCTCCGTGTAGGTGATCAGGTTGGGGAACACCGTGCCGTCCGGACCGGTCATGGTGTACTTCCACTGGCCGCCCACGCGGAAGTCCATACCCAGTGTTTTGTTGGAGAAGCCGTTCGGACCCCACCAGCGATCCAGGTGCTCCGCTTCGGTACAAGCCTTCCACGCCAGTGCGCGCGGGGCCTTCATGGTGCGGCTGATCACGATCTCGCGATCGGCGACGGGGCTACTTACTGTTTCCATGTTTTCTGCGTTTGGGTGCGACCTTCCCAGCCGCGGGTTTGTCTTGGGCTTGCAGTTCCTTCAGGTACTCCTCCAAGCGATCGAAGCGCGCCTCCCAGAACTGCCGGTACTGCTCCATCCAATCGGTGGCCTCCTTCAGCGGTGCCGCTTTGATCTCACAAGGCCGCCATTGCGCCTCCCGGCCCCGCGCGATCAGCTGCGCCCGCTCCAGCACCTTCAAGTGCTTGCTCACCGCCGGCAGGCTCATGCTGAAGGGCGCGGCCAGCTCGTTCACCGAGGCCGGGCCGCTGGAAAGCCGCGCCAGGATGGCCCGACGGGTGGGGTCGGCCAGTGCGGAGAAGGTGAGCGAGAGACGGTCCATGACAGAGATGACGGGACAAACGTAATTAACCATTCGGTTAAATACAAGTTCGATGCAGGAATTGTCGGACCCCTGCGGTCATCCACCGCCCAGGTCGCCGGCGCACCGACCTACCGGTACCTTCGCCGCAACGCTTCCCACCGATGACACAGAGGTTCGCCTACGCGCAAGCCGCCCCCGGCATCCACCAGGCCATGTACGCGCTGGAGGACTACCTGCACCAATGCTCCCTCGAGCCGCGCCTGATCCACCTGGTGAAGCTGCGGGCCTCGCAAGTGAACGAATGCGCCTATTGCATCGACATGCACTGGAAGGACCTGCGGGCGTTGGGCGAGGAGGAACAGCGCCTCTATTCCCTCGACGCCTGGCGCGAATGCCCGTGGTACACCGACCGCGAACGTGCCGCCCTGGCGTGGACCGAGGCGGTGACCCTGCTGGCCGCGGACCAGGTGCCCGATGCCGTGTTCGAAGCGGTGAAGCCCCACTTCACCGACACCGAGCTGGCCGACCTGACCTGCGTGGTGGCCACCATCAACGCGTGGAACCGCCTGTCCATCGCCGCCCGCGTGCCGCCCGGCACCTACCGGCCCAAGCCGCGGTGATCGCACGACCTCATGACGACCGGTACAACTCCGAGGCAGGTGGCCGAACGCTGGTTCGCAGCCTTCAACGCCCATGACCTGGAGGCCTTGTTGGCCTTGTACCACGAGGATGCCCGGCACTTCAGTCCCAAATTGCTGGCCCGCCGCCCCGAGACCCGGGGCTGGGTACAGGGCAAGGACGCGCTGCGCGATTGGTGGGCCGATGCGTTCGTGCGCCTGCCCACACTGCGCTATGAACCCACGTCCATGATCGCGGAAGGGGACGCCGTGTTCATGGAATACCTGCGGCATGTGGAAGGTGAGGCGGTGCTGCGCGTGGGCGAGGTGCTGGAGCTGCGGGACGGGCGGATCGCCGCCTCGCGGGTGTACCACGGTTGATGGCCGGGCGGCGCCCCACCCCCACCCTGCCGGCCCCGGTGGCAGCCCGCACGTACGACACATACCAACCTCGCGGCCCGGCCGTTACTTTGCCGCCCATGTCGCGCCCGATCACGCTCCTGTTGCTGTGCCTGTATGCCATGGTCGGCCTGGCCCAGGGGGACGCCACCGTGCACGGCACCGTGCGCCTGCCGGACGGGCGGCCCGCGCCGTTCGTGAACGTGTTCCTGGTGGACGGGGCGCACGGCACCACCACCGACGACGCCGGCCTGTACAGCCTGAGCCTGCCCGCCGGCCGTGAGCTGCTGCTGCGCTTCAGCTTCGCGGGCAGCACCCAGGAGCGGCGCCTGACGCTGAGCCCCGGGGAGCGGCGGCGCCTGGACATCGCCCTGGCGGAGAACATCCTGGGCGAGGTGGACGTGCTGGGCGGTGCGCGGGAGCGCGATGCGGGCATCACCGTCCTCGACGCCAAGCTCACCCGCTTCATGCCCAGCCCCATGGGCGGCGTGGAGGCCCTGCTGAGCGGGCAGCTGGGCGTGGTGATGCGCAACGAACTGAGCTCGGGCTACAGCGTGCGCGGCGGCAACTTCGACGAGAACCTGGTGTACGTCAACGGCATCGAGGTGTACCGCCCCTTCCTGGTCCGTGCCGGCCAGCAGGAGGGCCTGAGCTTCCCCAACCCCGACCTCATCGAGCGCATCCACTTCAGCGCCGGCGGCTTCGAGGCCCGCTACGGCGACAAGCTGAGCAGCGTGCTCGACATCACCTACAAGCGGCCCAAGGCCTTCGCCGGCTCGGCCACCGCCAGCCTGCAGGGCGGCGCCGTCCACCTGGAAAGCGCCATGCTCCGCAAGCGCCTGCGGCAGATCACCGGCTTCCGCTACCGTGCCAACGCCTACCTGCTGCGCAGCCTGGACACCAAGGGCGAGTACGACCCGCGCTACCTGGACCTGCAATCCTACTGGACCTACGACCTGAGCGACCGCGTGGAGCTCGGCTTCCTGGGCCTGTATTCCAGCAACCAGTACCGCCTGGTGCCCCAGAGCCGGCAGACCGAGTTCGGCAACTTCAACCAGGCCCTGCGCTTCACCGTGTTCTTCGAAGGGCGCGAACGCACCGAGTTCGACACCTGGACCGGCGCCCTCAACCTCAACTGGAAAGCCGCCAAGGACGCCCTGCTGAAGTTCACCGTCAGCGCCTTCGACACCCGCGAGACCGAGCGCTTCGACATCCTGGGCGAGTACTACCTGGACGAGCTGGACCGCGACCTGGGCAGCGACCAGTTCGGCGAGGTGCTGCGCAACCTGGGCGTGGGCGGCTACCTCGACCATGCGCGCAACGACCTGAGCGCCCAGGTGGTCACCGTGGCGCACAAGGGCTACAAACAGCTGCGCGGCAGCTACCTGCAATGGGGCGTGGACGGCCGGCGCGAGCGCATCATCGACCGCCTCAGCGAGTGGACCATGGTGGACTCGGCGGGCTACAGCATCCCCCAGGGCGAGGGCGACGACCTGGAGCTGAACTACGTGCTGAAGGCCCGCGCCGACCTGGAGAACTACCGCGCCAGTGCCTACGTGCAGAACGCCTGGACCTGGGAGACGCGCCCGGGGCGCAGCTGGGGCCTCAACGCCGGGGTGCGCGCCAGCTGGTGGAGCTACAATGGCGAGACCGTCTTCAGCCCCCGCCTGCGGGCCACCTACGCCCCGGGCTGGACACGCGTGACCCACAAGGGCGACACCGTGGACCGCCAGCACCGCTTCTGGTTCGCCACCGGGCTCTACTACCAGCCCCCCTTCTACCGCGAGCTGCGCGGCTTCGACGGAAGCCTCAACCCCGACATCCGCGCCCAGCGCAGCATCCATTTCCTGCTGGGCTGGGAGCGCCAGCTGCGCATCTTCCAGCGCCCCTTCCGGCTCAGCACCGAGGCCTACTACAAACACATGGACCACGTGATCCCCTACGAGGTGGACAACGTGCGCATACGTTACTACGGCCGCAACAACGCCAGGGCCTACGCCATGGGCCTGGACCTCAAGCTCAACGGCGAGCTCATCCCCGGCATCGAGTCGTGGGCCTGCGTGAGCGTGATGAGCGTGCAGGAGGACCTGCTGGACGACTTCTACTACCTGCGCTTCAACGCCGCCGGCGACACCATCCGCCCCGGGTACACCTACGACCAGGTGGCGGTGGACTCCGTGCGCATCGAGCCCGGCTACATCCCCAAGCCCACCGACCAGCGCGTGAACTTCGCCCTCTACTTCCAGGACGAGATGCCGCGCTGGCCCACCTTCAAGGTGCACCTCAACCTGGTCTTCGGCACGCGCCTGCCCTTCGGCCCCCCCAACGACGACCGCTACAGCGACACCCTGCGCACCGGCCTCTACCGCCGGGTGGACATCGGCTTCAGCAAGCAGCTGCTCGGCGCCCGCGGTCAGGAGAAGAAGGGCTTCCTGCGCCACATCCACGACATGTGGGTGAGCGTCGAGGTCTTCAACCTGCTCAACATCAACAACACCATCGACTACACCTGGGTGCAGGACGTGAGCGGTCGTTTCTACGCCATCCCCGACAACCTGACCCCGCGCCGCCTCAACGTGAAGCTCATCGCCTGGTTCTGACCAGCGCCGCCGGGTGGCCGCCATGGACTACATTCGCCGGTGCATGAAGCGGGCTCTCACACCCCTCCTGGCGTCCATGCTGTTGGTCGCCTGCGGATCCCACAAGTTCGTGGCCTCCACCCACCCCAACGGCAAGCCCGAGGTCGTGATCTACATGAAGGGCAAAGGCGAGGACGCCGAGAAGGTGATGGAAAAGGTGTACTACCCCAACGGCCAGCTGGAGTACGTGGGCCACTTCGCCAACGGCGTGGAGCACGGCCAGTGGTCTTACTACTACGAGGACGGCACCCGCAAATACCTGGAGACCTGGGAGAACGGCCTGGAGCACGGCATCCATTACGACTACAGCACCGACGGCCAGGTGTACCGCGAGCTGCACTACGACAAGGGCAAGCTGGTGAAGGAGGTGGACCGCAGCAAGCAGTAGCCGTACGCCCGTTCAAGGCCCCATCGCGCGCGCCTTCAGGCGCTGCCGGTCGCCGGGCGCTGGTTCCTTGCCTTTCCCCCATGCGCATGTGCTCGGCCGGGTCGCGCTTGGGAGCGTTGATCCGCCTGCACCGTACGGACACCATCCCCGAACGCAAGCAGGTCCTTATCCGGGGCGGCAAGGGTCGAAAGGACCGGAGCACGACCCCAAGTCCAAAAGTGCTGGCCAAGCTGGACGCCTACATCGCGCAGCACAGGCCGAAGGCGTACCTCTTCGAAGGCCAGAACGGCGGCCCCTGTTCGGACACCAGCGTTCAGGCGATCTTCAAACAGGCCACGGCAAAGGCTGGGATCACAGCACCGGCCCCCGTGCATACGCTCAGGCACTCCTTGGCCACCCACCTCTTGGAGAAAAGCACCGATCGCGTTACCTTCAAACCCTGCTGGGGCACTCGCGCAGCAAGGCCGCGGAGATCCACACCCATGTGAGCACACATTACCCGCAGGGCATCGTGAACCCCATTGATAACTTGGACGCACCTTGACAAGATCGCCGTCAAAACGTTCGCAAAACCTCCCCCAATTGTCCGTTAGCACGAAGATCCACCCAACCGCTACTTCCGGCGATATGCGAAGATCTTCGTATACCCTTGGCGGCAAGCATAAATCAACACCCTGCATACATTGAACAATGGCGACAGTAATAGACAATATCACATTAGACGAAACAAACGTAGAGTTCAACTATGCGTCAGACTTTGTTAAGCATACGGATAGACTTGTTTATCTGACAGGAAAAGCAGGAACGGGTAAGACAACCTTTCTAAAATATCTTCGAGAAACCACGACAAAGAATACAGTAATTCTTGCACCGACTGGTGTAGCCGCAATTAACGCAGGAGGACAAACAATTCATTCTTTTTTTCTTATAAAACCAAGCGTATATGTTCCTAATGACAAGCGATTAAGGACAAGGGCAGAATTTGATGATGCAGACAAAAGCACTATATACGACCATTTTAAGTATAACACAGAAAGGAGAAAGATACTTGACGAATTGGAACTTCTCGTTATCGACGAAATTTCAATGGTTCGTTGCGACTTGCTTGACGTAGTTGACAGATTGCTAAGAGTATTCAGGCGTAGGGAAAGTGAACCATTTGGCGGAGTGCAAATAATTTTGATTGGTGACACATTTCAGCTGCCACCAATTGCAGACTTTGAGCAATGGAATTTATTACAACCTTACTATAAAAGTCCATTCTTTTTTAGTTCAAAGGTAATTGAGCAAAACAAACCTGTTTACATTGAACTGAAAAAGATTTATAGGCAAAATGAACAAGAATTTATTGACCTACTAAACCGAGTTCGTGTAAACCAAGTTTCTGCAAAAGAACTGAATTTGCTCAACTCAAAATATAATCCGAATTTTTCGCCAAACGGACACGCAAATTATATTACACTTGCAACACACAACAAGTTAGTTGATAGCACGAACCTTACAAAACTTGCAGAACTACCAACAGAACTAAAATTTTTTGAAGCAACTGTTAGCGGGGTTTTTCCAGAAAACATTATGCCTACTGATAATGTTTTGCAATTAAAGGAAGGTGCTCAAATTATGTTTATCAAAAACGACAAGGCAAAAAGGTATTACAACGGAAAGATTGCCAAAATAAGCAAAATAGAAGATAACCAGATAACCGCAGAGATTTCAGAAGGCAATGAGATAACCGTTGAGAAGCAAGTTTGGAACAACATTAAATACACTTGGAACGAGAAAGAGAAAAAAATTGAAGAAGAATTAATTGGAACTTTTACGCAATTCCCAATAAAACTTGCTTGGGCAATTACGGTTCACAAAAGTCAAGGTTTGACATTTGAAAAAGTAATTGCAGACTTGGGAGCGGCATTTACTTCGGGACAGGTTTACGTTGCATTAAGTAGATGCACTTCTTTTAACGGGTTAGTTCTCAAAACAAAAATTGAGAATAAAGCAATTAAAACCGACCCCCAAGTTTTGCAATTTGCACAAAATGAAACGCCAAGTACTTTAATTGTTCAAGAATTAAATTCAGGTAAAGCAGATTTCTTTTATAAAAAAGTTCGTGAAGAAATTAAATTATTAAATTTCACAGAGGCATATGACAATTTTATAAAAGCGATCAAATTTAGAAATGATATTGAAACTGATTTGTTCAGGAAATACTTTGTCGCAACAGGCAATAGACTTGGTGCATTCAGACAAAAACATACTGACGTATTAAACGAACTTGTAACAAAAACCCAAGAAAATGAAGAATTGCAAGCTTCTATTTCAGAATTAGAAAGTGAAAAATTAAGTCAGCAGACAAAAATAAACGACCAAAACAAGGCGATTAAACTCTTGCTTGACAAAACCAAAGACCTTGAAACGCACAGTGAAAAATTAAAATCTGATATTTCAACCTTGACAACAGAAAAATCAAAGGCACAAAGCACAATACGGCTACATCAAAAAACAATTCAAGGGAACCGTATAACAATTTCAGAATTAGAAAGTGAAAAATTAAGTCAGCAGACAAAAATCAACGACCAAAGCAGGGTGATTAAACTCTTGCTTGACAAAACCAAAGACCTTGAAAAGCACAGTGAAAAACTAAAATCTGATATTTCAACCTTGACAACAGAAAAATCAAAGGCGGAAAGCACAATACAGCTACATGAAAAAACAATTCAAGGAAATATGGCAGCAATTTCAAATTTGGAAACAACAATAAAAAACAGCGAACGAGAAATTGAACGACTAAGAAGTTTAAAATGGTATCAAAAACTATTTGGACAGAAGTAATGCCAGCCACTAATAGCGGTTTGGCAAAAGGCGGGCGGACGTGCCTCGTAGAAACATTTGTGCAAGGTTCAACATTTGTGATTCGTATGAACTTTGGTGCTAAAAATCCCGCCCATCGCCAAGCCCCGAAACGTTGAACGCCATCGCGCCCAAGGCGGCGCGCCAGCGTCCAACCGGGAATGACCACCGCGGGTAGGCGGCACGCGCCGCTCACGAGCCGTTCGGGGTACCTATGCGAACTGGCGTACGCTGGTGCTGATGATGTTCACGCACTCCTGCAGCTGCGCTTCGGTGATCACCAGCGGTGGCGCGAAGCGGATGATGTCGCCGTGGGTGGGCTTGGCCAGCAGACCGTTGTCGCGCAGCAGCAGGCACAGTTCCCAGGCGGTCCTGGGGGAGCCGTCGGCGGCGGTGCGGGGCTCGATCACCAGGGCGTTGAGCAGGCCACGGCCGCGCACCAGCTTCACCCAGGGGAAGGTGTCCACCAGCTGCTGCATCGCGCTGCGGAACTGCTGCCCCAGCCTTTCGGCGTTGCCGCAGAGGTCCTCGTCCTCCACGATGGCCAGCGCCTCGATGGCCAGGCGCGCGCCCATGGGGTTGCCGCCGTACGTGCTGCCGTGCGTGCCGGGGGTGAAGACGTTCATCACCGCATCGTTGGCGAGCACGGCGCTCACCGGGTACATGCCGCCGCTGAGGGCCTTGGCCAGCACCACCACGTCGGGGCGCCGGGCGGGGTCGCGCTCGCTGTCGGGCACGCTGCAAAGCCACCGCCCTGTGCGTGCGATGCCGGTCTGGATCTCGTCGGCGATGAACAGCACGTTGCGCGCCTTGCACGCCGCGATGGCCCGCGGGATGTAGTCCCCGGCCGGCACGTACACGCCCTTCTCACCCTGGATGGGCTCCACCAGGAAGGCGCAGACGTTCGGGTCCTCCAGCGCCCGCTCCAGCGCGGGGATGTCGTCGTAGGGGATCACCTCGAAGCCGGGGGTGAAGGGCCCGAAGCCGCCCTGGCTGTCGGGGTCGGTGCTCATGCTGACGATGGTGATGGTGCGCCCGTGGAAGTTGCCTTCGCACACGATCACCCTGGCCTTTCCCGCCGGGATGCCCTTCTTCTCGTAGCCCCACTTGCGGGCCATCTTGATGGCGGTCTCCACGGCCTCGGCGCCGGTGTTCATGGGCAGCATGCGGTCGTAGCCGAAGCGGGTGCACACGGTGCGTGCGTACTCGCCGAGCACGCTGTTGTAGAAGGCGCGGCTGGTGAGCGTCATGCGGGCGGCCTGCTCCTGCATCACCTTCACCAGGCGCGGGTGGCAATGCCCCTGGTTCACGGCGCTGTACGCGCTGAGGAAGTCGTAGTACCGCTTGCCCTCCACATCCCACACGAAGACGCCCTTGCCGCTGTCCAGCACCACCGGCAGCGGGTGGTAGTTGTGGGCGCCGTGGCGTTCCTCGAGGTCGATGGCCTGTTGCGTGCGGGTGCGGATGCTGGTCTGGATGGGCATGACGGGCGGGGCGGGCGTTTCGCGCGGAGGCGCCAAAAGTAGGGCCTCGTGGCCGTGCGTTCAGCGAACCTTCAAGTCATGCGACATGCCCTATGCCGGTATCCAGCTCAACAATTGTTCCAACTCCTTGTCCGAAAGCGTATCGCGCTCCGCCTTGTCGTACAGCGCCAGCAGATGCACCGTGTCACCTGCCACATGAACATGCGTGATCACCCTGCCTCCACCGCTCTTTCCGCGGCCTTTCGACGTGATCGAAAGTCGGACCTTGTAACAGTCCTTCCCGAGGGACTTCCCGATGAAGGGGTCACGCTCCAGGACGGCACCCAAGGTTGCGACGTCCTTTTTCAAGGAGGGATACTTCTTCAAGAGCCGTTTCAGGTCGCGCTGGAAGGGCCGCAGCGCAATGACCTCAAAGCTCATCGAGGAACTGCTTCAACGGCTTGCCTCTGCGAGCACCGCGTTTGATCTCGCCGACCTCCGCCATCGCCTCGATCAGGTCGTCAACCCGACGGGACTTATCCTTGCTCAACGGAGCGACCTTGACGAAAGAGATGCTCCTGAGCAGCTCGATCATCATTTTGGCCTTGCTCGTGGGTACTTCAAGGAGGATCTTCATGGCCTGTCAAAGATAAGCGGCTCAACCTTCCATCTTTGCCGCCCATGCCGCGCCGCGCTTCCCGTCCCGCCGAAGAGGTGGCCGCCGTGCCGATCACCGGCTGGGGCGCCAACGGCAAGGCCCTCGCCCGGCTGGACGGCCTGGTGGTCTTCGTCACCGGCGCGGTGCCCGGCGACACGGCCGACCTGCGGATCCACACCCGCAAGAAGAGCTTCGCCGAGGCGTCGGCCATCCGCATCGTCACCCCGAGCCCCGACCGGGTGCAGCCCTTCTGCCGGCACTTCGGCATTTGCGGTGGCTGCAAGTGGCAGGACCTGGACTACGCGAAGCAGCTCGAGTTCAAGCGCCAGCAGGTGATCGACAACCTGGAGCGGCTGGGGGGGCTGGCCCTGCCGGAGGTGCACCCCACCCTGCCCTCGCCCGCCACGCGGCACTATCGCAACAAGCTGGAGTTCACCGCCAGCGCGCACCGCTGGTTCACCCATGCCGAGCTGCGCACGCTGGGCGAGATCACCGACCGCAACGCCCTGGGCTTCCACATCCCGCAGCGCTTCGACCGGGTGCTGCAGGTGGACGAGTGCCATCTGCAGCCCGACCCCAGCGATGCCGTGCGCAACTTCATCCGCGCCAGGGCCGCCGCGCTGGGCATGGACTTCTACGACCTGCGCGCGCACCGCGGCGGTCTGCGCACCGTGATGGTGCGCACCACGCTCACCGGCGCGTGCATGGTGCTGGTGGCCTTCGGGGAGGACCGCCCGGCGGAACGCGAGGCGCTGCTGGGCGCCCTGGTGGAGGCCTTCCCGCAGCTCACCAGCGTGCTGTGGACGGTGAACGGCAAGCGCAACGACACCCTCTGGGACCTGGCGGTGCACACGTACGCGGGTCGCGACCACCTGGTGGAGGAGTTCCCCGACGGGGCCACGGGGCGCACGTTGCGCTTCCGCATCGGGCCCAAGAGCTTCTTCCAGACCAACCCCGCCCAGGCCCAGGCCATGTACACCCTCACGCGCGACCTGGCCGGCCTCACCGGCACCGAGCGCGTGTACGACCTGTACTGCGGCGCGGGCACCATCAGCCTGTTCGTGGCGGGCCGCGCCGAACGTGTGGTGGGCGCCGAGATCGTGCCCGAGGCCGTGGACGACGCCCGCGACAACGCCCGCCTCAACGGCACCACCAACGTGCAGTTCGAGGCCGGCGACCTGCGCCACCTGCTGGACGCCGCCTTCGTGGCGCGCCATGGGAGGCCCGACGTGGTGATCACCGACCCGCCGCGCGCCGGCATGCACGAGGACGTGGTGATGCGCCTGCGCGAGATGGCCCCGCCCCGCATCGTGTACGTGAGCTGCAACCCGGCCACCCAGGCCCGCGACATCGCCCTGCTGAACGACCAGTACCTTGTGTCCGCCGTGCATCCCGTGGACATGTTCCCCCACACCTACCACGTGGAGACCGTCGTCCGCCTGGACCGCCGCTGACCCCCACCCCCATGCGCCCCACCCTGCTTCCCCTGCTGCTCGCCCCGGCCATCGCCTGCGGGCAGGCCATCACCGACCAGTACATCGAGCTCACCGTGCACGACACCGTGCCCCTGAAGATGGGCGCGCTGGTGTACGAACTGCGCTGGAGCGACCCTTACGACCAGCTGTACGACGAGAATGCCGACTGGGCGAAGGTGCAGCGCGCGATGGCCGAGCGGGCGGACCGCGAGCTGACGCGGGTGGAGAAGGAGGTGCGTGCCATGGGGCTGACCGTGGAGCGCACCACGGATGGCGGGGACGACCTGTCCCTTGCCCTCTATGCCGAACCACCGCAGCCGTTGCTGCGCGTCACCGCCCGGGACCGGGCCGCCCTGCGGCCGATGGTGGAGGCCCTGCGCGGGCGCCCGGGGCTTGACGGCCGTGTGGCCGACTGGCACTTCGACGAGCCCGAAGGTGCGCAGACCGCCGTGCTGCAGGCCATGTACAGCACCGCCGAGCAGCGTGCCCGCGCCATCGCCACCCTGGCCGGCCGCAAGCTCGGCAAGCTGCTCGCCGCCCATGAGCCCGCCGCCAAGGAGGCCGGTCTGGTGGAGCTGATCCAGATGCTCGAGGGGCGCGACCGCGCCTACGACGACCCCGTGCAGGCCACCCTCGCCGCACGCCGTCGCAGCATGGTGTTCCGCTTCGCCCTCACCGACTGATCCGTGGCGCCGGACCGCCAGTTCTGGGAGGAGCGCTACCACCGCGGCGACACCCCGTGGGATGTGGGCGGTGCGTCCACCCCGCTGCGCGCATACATCGACCAGCTGGAGGACCGCGACCTGCGCATCCTCTTCCCCGGGGCCGGGCGCGCCTACGAGGCCGAGCACGCCCACCGGCGCGGGTTCCGCAACGTCTTCGTGCTCGACCTCACCGATGCGCCCTTGCAGGACCTGCTGCGGCGATGCCCCGACTTCCCCAGGGACCATCTGCTGGTGGGCGACCTCTTCACGCACACGGGGACCTACGACCGCATCGTGGAGCAGACCTGCTTCTGCGCCATCGACCCCGCGCTGCGCCCGGACCACGTGCGTGCCATGCACAGGATGCTGCGGCCCGGTGGCCGGCTGGTGGGGGTGCTCTTCGACGATCCGCTGAACCGGGACCGCCCTCCGTTCGGCGGTTCTCAAGCCGAATACGAACGGCTCTTCCGTCCCCTGTTCCCCCGGGTCCGTTTCGCACGCTGCCACAACTCCATCGGTCCCCGCAGCGGCCGCGAGCTGTGGATGGACGCGCCCCGCGACTGAAGCGTGCACCGCGCACCCCGTCGCAACCCTTCGACGCCCCTTTGCCGCCAAGAAGCGATCTTCACCGGCCCATGCACATCGAGGCCGACACCTGCGAGACCTATTTCAGCGCCCTGCCCGAGCCGCGCCGCTCGGCGCTCCTGGAGGTGCGCGCCCTGGTGCTGCGCGCCTTCCCCCGGGTGAAGGAATCCCTGCACCGGGGCCTGCCCACCTATTCCCTGGACGGGACCGCGTTCTGCGCCATCGGCAACCAGAAGACCTTCATGACGCTGTACATCATGCACCACGACCTGCTCCACGCCTTCAACAAGGACCTGCGGGCTTACGACCGCGGGCGTTCCTGCGTGCGCTTCCGCAGGCTGGAGCCGGAGACCCTGGAGCTCTTCGACCGGATCATCAAGTACACCGGCAGCCGCTTCCCCGAGAGCAGCCTCTTCGGCATCACACGACCACCGGTCGCCGCCCGCTGACCGGCACCGCCCGCCGCGCCGACGCCCCGGGCAACCCGCACCGGACCATCCCCGTCCACCAGCCATGCAACGCCACCTCATCCTTCCGCCGGCCTGCGCACTGGCCCTCGCCACGGCGCTCACCGCGCCCGCACAGACCACCCGCATCCTCTTCCTGGGCAACAGCTACACCGGGGTGAACGACCTGCCGACCCTGGTGGAGCAGGTGGCCACCAGCCTGGGTGATACCGTGGTGGCGGACGCCAACATGCCCGGCGGATACACCCTGGCCCAGCACAGCACCAACAGCACCAGCCTGGCGCTGATCGACGCCCAGCCCTGGGACTTCGTGGTGCTGCAGGAACAGAGCCAGCTGCCCAGCTTCCCCCAGGGCCAGGTGGACACCGACGTGTTCCCCTACGCCGCCCAGCTGGTGGACCTGGTGCGGCAGCACGACAGCTGCACCACCCCGGTATTCTACATGACGTGGGGCCGCGAGAACGGCGACCAGCAGAACTGCGCCAACTGGCCGCCGGTTTGCACCTACGCGGGCATGCAGGCGTTGCTGCGCGAGCGCTACCTGCAGATGGCCACCGACAACAGCGCGGCCTGTGCTCCCGCCGGTGCGGCCTGGGCGCATGTGCGCGACCAGCACCCGGGCATCGACCTCTATGCCTCCGACGGCAGCCACCCCTCCGTGGCCGGCAGCTACCTGGTGGCCTGCACCATGTACGCCACCTTCTTCCGCAGCAGCCCCGTGGGCGCCTACCACCCGGCCGCCCTGCACCCGGACACCGCGGGCCTGCTGCAACAAGCCGCCGCCGCCGTGGTGCTCGACAGCCTGGCCACCTGGAACATCGGCGTGCTGGACCCCGACGCGGGCTTCAGCACCTTCGACCTGGGGGGCGGTGTGGTGCAGTTCGATGCCGTGGCCGACAACGCCCTGGCCCACACCTGGTCCTTTGGCGACGGCAGCACGGCGACCACCGCGGATCCCGACCACAGCTACGGGGCTCCCGGCACCTACACCGTGCTGCACCACGTCACCGATGCCTGCGGCCGCACCGATACGGCGAGCGCCACGGTGGCCGTGGGCGGGGTGGGCCTGCCGGAGATGGCGCCGTCCGCGGTACGGGCCTGGTGCGCGGGGGACCGACTGCGCATCGAGGTGCCGGCGCCCGGCCTGCT
>JABWBQ010000047.1 GCA_013360395.1 Flavobacteriales bacterium | reverse complement strand
TCATGGCTACGATCGGTTGAAGGTAGCCCCCGGCCGGCCGAAGCGCTCCTTGGCCCCGCGGGGCCAAGGAGCGCTTCACCTCCAGGAATGAGTGGCCGAACTTTGGGGAAGCTTACAATAGTGCTGCCGGGTGATCGACGAACGATGGGTGCGCCGATCTTCTTCTATGATATACGGGTCTGCCGTGTCGGCGTCGACCGGAGGGGAATGCGGACGGCCTCTATGCCCCAATACACCTCTCCTTGCCGGTCCACGGTCGCGTTCTACCTTCGATCGCGAACCCCTGCGCATGGAACTCCTTACGCCACAACGTCGCCTGGCCTTCAAGGGTCAGGGCGGCGACCTCTTCGCGGTGCTCATCGTCAACTGGCTGCTCACCGTGATCACCCTGGGCCTGTATTACCCGTGGGCCAAGGTGCGCCGGCTGAAGTACTACTACGAGCACACCGAGCTGGACGGGCACCCCTTCCACTTCCACGGCACGGGGCGCGAGATGTTCATCGGCTTCATCAAGGCGGTGGCCCTGCTGGCGCTGCTGTACGGGGCCTTCTTCGGGCTGGCGATGCTGCAGGAGGCGTGGGCCAGCGTGCTGGGCTTCCTGGTGCTTTTCGGCGGCCTGTTGCTGCTGCTGCCGTTGATCATCCACGGCACCTACCGCTACCGCATGAGCCGCAGCAGCTGGCGCGGCATCCACTTCGGCTACCGTGGCGATCGGAACGAGCTCTACCGCATCTGCCTGCGCGACGGCCTGCTCACGCTCGTCACCCTCGGCATCTACGGCAGCTGGTTCACCATCAACCTGCGCAACTACGTGATGAGCCACGTGCGCTGGGGCAGCTCGCAGTTCGCTTACAAGGGCGATGGCCTCGACTTCTTCCTGCTGAACCTGAAGGGCTACTTCCTCACCCTGTTCACCCTGGGCATCTACGGCTTCTGGTGGCAGAAGGACCTGTTCCACTACTACGTGGACCACACGAGCTGGAGCTTCCAGGACGGGAAACGGCTGCAGTTCAAGGGCACGGCCACCGGTGGCGGCTTCTTCGGGCTGCTGTTCACCAACGTGCTGCTGGTGATCTTCACCCTGGGCATCGGCTACGCGTGGGCCGAGGTGCGCACCATGCGGTACATCCTGGCCAACATCGCCCTGGTGGGCGATGCCGACCTGGACAACGTGGCCCAGACCGAACTGGAGCACAAGGGTGCGCTGGCCGAGGAGCTGGGCGACCTGATGGACATCGGCATCTTCCTGTGATCGCGGGGGTGGAAGCCGTCCTGTACGACGGCGTGAGCAGCAGGCCGCTGGAGGCGCGGGTGAGCGTGCGCGAGCCCAATGCGCTGGTGGTGGAGCACGGCGCCGAGCGCTTCACCTGGCCGCTGGAGCACAAGGGGCTGCAATGGGAACGCACGCGCGACACGCTGCGCATCACCTTCGGCGGGTTCCCGCGCCGGGTGCTCATCGTGCGCGACCCGCTCTTCATCAAGAGCTTCGTGCTGCGCATGCGGTACACCGGCCGCCAGGGCGTGTACGACCGCATGCTGGACCTGGCGCGCAGCGGTCCGGTGCTGTTCTTCCTGGGCGTGGCGGTGCTGCTGGTGGCCAGCTACGTGTGGCTGTTGCCCTGGGCCGCGGAGGGGGTGGCCGTGCTGCTGCCGCGCAGCGTGGACCGCCAGCTGGGCGAAGCCGCCTGGGGCACCATGATGCATTCGCTGGACGAGGACACCGCGCGCAGCCGCACCCTCCAGCGCTTCGGCGATGCCCTGCAGCTCAGCCCGGACCACCCGCTCACCTTCCATGTGGTGCGCGACGAACAGGTGAACGCCTTCGCCCTGCCCGGCGGGCATATCGTGGTGTTCACCGGCATCCTGGAGCGCATGGACCGGCCCGAGGAGCTCGCCGCCCTGCTGGCGCACGAAGGCACCCACGTGCAGGAGCGCCACAGCACACGCATGCTGATGCGGCAGCTGGCGAGCTACGTCTTCCTGAGCCTCATCATCGGCGACGCCAGCGCCATCGCGGCCGTGGTGGCCGAGCATGCGGACAACGTGCGCAACATGTCGTACTCACGCGGGCTGGAGAGCGACGCCGACCGGCACGGTATGGCACGCATGCACGCCCGCGGGGTGGACCCCCAGGGCATGGTGGACCTGCTGAAGCTGTTGCAGGAGGAGGCCGCCGGCATGCCGGCGGCCATGGAGTTCCTCAGCAGCCACCCGCTCACCGAGGACCGCATCGCCGAGGCCGAGGACCAGGCGCGGCGCCTGGGGCCGGTCGCAGCAGCACGCCCGCCGTTGAACACGCTGTTCACGGCCTTGAAGCAGGAACGGCCCTGACGGCACCGTGCACCCGGCCGTCCGGGCCTGGCCCTGCGTTATCGAAATGGTATTATCAGTTGGACATTCACCAGCGGCCGAAGATGCGCGGCCATTTTTTCACAGGCCGATACGAGGGACCTGGTGCAAGGCCGAAGCCGTGGACCGCAGGGAGCGCAGCTACCGAGGGCCGACCCTACGGAACAGGCCTCTCGGAGAAGGCATGGGGAACAAGAGCCCGCAGATCGGCCGGTATTGGATGTCCCGATGGTATCAGTTCAGGGTGGCGGCGCCCTTCACCCAGTTGCAGGGGGTGAGCGCTCCGGTCTGCAGGGCGTCCAGCACGCGCAGCACCTCGTCCACATTGCGGCCCACGTTGAGGTCGTAGGCGCTCATCCAGCGCACGATGCCCTCGGGGTCGATGATGTAGGTGACCCGGTAGGCCACTTTCTCCTCGGGCGTCAGGATGCCCAGCTCCTCGGCCAGGCTCTTGCTGGTGTCTGCCAGCATGGGGAAGCGCAGGTCGCGCAGGCCGGGATGGGCCTTGCGCCAGGCCAGGTGCACGTGCTCGCTGTCGGTGCTGGCGCCGATCAGCCGGGCCTTGCGCTCCTCGAAGGCCGGAGCCGCCTCGTTGAAGGCCTCGATCTCCGTGGGGCACACGAAGGTGAAGTCCTTCGGCCACCAGAACATCACGGTCCAGCCGCCCTTGCCGCTCCGCAGCTCCGCGCTGGAGAGCTCGTTGAACTCGGCGCCGGGCGTGGTGCTCACCACGCATTTTTTACGGAAGTCGGGGAAACGACTGCCGATGCTGAGCATGCGGTGGACGGTGGGTTCGGCGGTGGTCAGGACCTCTTGGTTCATGATGCTGGTTTTTCGGGCCGCAAAGGTACGGCTTCGACCGGAGGTTCCGACCCGTGCGGACGGGGCCCCGGGGCATCGGCGGGCCCGCCCGGTGGCGGCGGAACGGTGGTGGGCCCTGGCTCAGTAGCGGACGAGGCCGGGCTGCGCCTTCCACGCCGCGAACACCGCCAGCGCCTCCTCCCGCGCGCCCTGCTCCATCGCATAGCGGCGCTGGTCCGGTGGCAGCGGCAGCTCCTCGTAGATCAGGCTGTCGTCGAAGCCCGCATCGGCGGCATCGGCGCGCGTGGCGGCGTACACGATGCGCGCGGGCCGCGCCCAGTACAGCGCGCCCAGGCACATGGGGCAGGGCTCGCAGCTGGTGTACACCGTGCAGCCGTCCAGCTGGAACGAACCGAGCCGGGCGCACGCCGCGCGGATGGCCACCACCTCTGCATGGGCCGTGGGATCGTTGGTGCTCGTCACGCGGTTGTTGCCCGTGCCCACCACCTGCCCGTCCTTCACGATCACGCAGCCGAACGGCCCGCCGTCGCCGCGGTCCATGCCTTCGCGTGCCAAGGCGATGGCCTGCCGCAGGAATTGTTCGTCGTCCCGGTCCATGCGTGTGCAAGATACCTCGCAAGCTGCCAGTAAAGTCGCGGTATGGCTTGATGCACTTGAAGGGTGGATACATTGCACGTTGGCAACGCGCACGGGCGCTGGAGTTGATGCCGGAGCATGGAATGACCGACCAACAGATCGACCGGATCAAGGGCGTGTTCTACGGCCAGGCCATCGGCGATGCGCTGGGGCTGGGCACGGAGTTCATGACGAAGCGCCGGATCGCCGAATGTTATCCGAACGGGCTTTCGCAATACGCGCAGATCGTCCAGGATGAGCACCGGAGCCGCTGGCGCATCGGCGACTGGACCGATGACACCGACCAGTTCCTCGGCATCTGCGATTCCATCATCGGGACGGGCCGCGTGGATGAAAAGGCCTTCGCCCGCGAACTGTTCAAGTGGTTCCAGGATGATCCGATGGGCATCGGGAGCACGGTCCTCAAGGTCGTCACCCTGCCGCAGTTCACGGAATTCCCGCACCAGGCCGCCCAGCTGGTCTGGAAGGCCTCCGGGCGGAAGGGCGCCTCCAACGGCGCGATCATGCGCACCTCCATCCTGGGCACCTGGGCCTTCTGGGACCTCCGGGCCGTGGCCGACCACACGGAGCGGATCGCGCGGGTGACGCATTGGGACGACCGCTGCGTGGGCTCCTGCGTGGTGGTGACCAGCGTGATCGCCCACCTGCTGCACGAGGGCGGTTTGATGGATGCCGAGGCCCTTGGCCGGATCGCGGACCGCTACGACCAACGGATCAGACCCTTCCTTGAATTGGCCATCACCGGAACGATCGACCGCTTGGAACTGGACGAGCCGGCGACCATCGGCTATACGCTGAAGGCCATGGCCGCAGGGCTGTGGGCCTGCTTCCACGCGGAGGGTTTTGAGGACGGCCTGCTGCGGGTGATCCACCAAGGCGGCGATGCGGACACCAACGCCAGTGTGGCCGGCAGCCTGCTGGGCGCGCGCTTCGGCTACGGCGCCATCCCGCAAAGGCTGGTCGACGGTCTGCTCCACAAGGATGTGCTGGAGGCGAAGTGCCGGGCGTACCTCGGGAAGCTTGGGGAACACTGGCGGACATCCACCGCCCATGCCAGCGCGTAGCGCTCACTCCATCACCTTCAGCCTTGGTCCCTGCTGAAAGCACCATCAAAGTCCCTGCAGGAACGCTCCGGGTAGCTTACCTTGCTGACGGTTCTCGTCACGACGCACCCGTATGTGGGCAGCCCTGAAGCCATTGGAACCAACCCGTCCGGCAACAACCCGAATCGCCTCCAAGCGCATGGCCAAGCAAGGAACACCGCCCTCCAACCGCTCAGGCCGTGATGGCTTTACGCATAGCGCATTTTGTGTTGCACATTTGCCAATGGCCGCATTGACTGGCGGTTGCACAATTCCAGAGGTGCCGGGGAGTTGCGTCTATTACTGAGTTAGCAGCGAGCAATAAGGACACTCCATAAAACATAAGACTATGAAAATTGACTTTTACAATAATCTTGCGGACAAGGGAAATAACTTTGACCGATACACCATTGACACACAGGCACAACTTGATGACATTGTAAAACATTGGACGACTTCTGACAACACTAAAAACTTTATTTTTAGAGGTGTAACGGAAGCGAAGTATAAGTTATACAACTCTGCCCAAAGAAGTTGGAAAACATATGAATTAGCAAATCTTGGTAAAACCTTTCAAGACTTTATTCAAACAGAAGTTGATAAAGCAAAAGCATTTCAAAATAATTTGTTGACTAAATTTTATAACGCTTTTGGACATACTGCATACGATTTGTCAATTTTGAGCTTTTTGCAGCATTACGGTGCACCAACACCGTTATTGGACTGGACTTACAATTTTGACAATGCGTTATTTTTCGGAATAGACGGATTAAAACATAACCCATCAAGCGACATTGATAATTATTTCTCAATTTATGCGATAGACTTACGTTGGCACGAATTTATTTCTATCACTACACATCTTGAAAACAGTTTAGACCAAATTGACAGAATTTTACGAGAATATCCAGCAGCAGACGCAAAAGAAGTTTTAGGTAGAATTGAAAATTTAAACTACTCATATTTTCACGACTTAAAATTATTTTACTTGCCAGGCTACACAAGTGGCGGTATCTTTTTTGGTATCAATAGCAGACCGACTTTTAAATTAGTTTACAATCAACATAACTTGAATATCATTAACCAAGAAGGATTATTCGTATTTAACTCTGACCCAGACCACCCATTAGAAGATTATTTTAAAGGAAAAAATAATTCTTCTTTTGACGGGACATTTTATATCCCGAAAATAATTTGCTTTGACATTCATAAAAGTCTTGACGAATATGTAAAACGACATTTAACAGAGGGACGTGCAATTCCAATAGACAAAGATTTCATTTATCCGCAAGAGGAAAATATTGCCAAAACATCTTTTATTGAATACAAAAACCTTAAATAATAAATTTGCCTGCTGCTAACACAGGTTTTGCGTCAGGCGGGGTGACGTGCAAACTTGGAGCTTTGTGCTTCTATTAAACTTTAGTAATAAATTGAAGCTTTGTGCTCCGAAACCCGCCCGAACGCAAAGCCCCAGCCGTTAGGTGCCATCGCGAATACGCCAACGCTACCAGCCCCCCGAGGACGAGATACAACAAAACCCGGCCTGGCTGAGAACCCAGAAATGGGCGGCAGCCAATGCGCCCGGAGAACTTTGGAGAACAGTCGATCGAACATAATCCTGTGAATAACTTCTGACCGTTATCTGATTAAAACAGGATCCGTGTTCCGACCTTTGTCTCGCTATGGAGGAGAAGGTCACGCAACTCATCAAAGAGCTTCGCGAGCGAATCGACGAACTGGAGCGCGTTATTCTCAAGCGTGACACGCACCACGTTGAGCGCGCGATTAGTGTTCTTATTACGCCGAAGGGCAAGGTGCGTGGCCTCAACAACAAGGTGATGGGTGTGCTGCGAGACAGTGTCGAGCCCATCGGATCCGCTGAAATCACCAAGCGCCTGTATACCCCCGAATACGGGGTGTCTTACGATGCTTTTCTGCGAAAGGTGGTCGTCGCCGTCAGCTACCTGCACAAGAACGGCAATCGTGTAGTGCTGACCCAAGATAGCAACGGGAAGGCCCTGTGGAGTCTTCCAACATATGACAACACAGTACCCTCGAAGGCGTGGGATAAACCCGAAGAAGAACTGATAACAACAGACGCCTCGTAGCTCAACGGATAGAGCGCCACGCGCCACCAACTGCTGGAACCAGGAGGGGCACTGAGTGGAGGTTGCAGGTTCGAGTCCTGCCGAGGCACAATCATTCAAGGAACTGTGATGGGCCTGCCGACAGTGTAAGAGGTCAAAGCCAGTGCCCAAGGGCTGCTGGACCGAGATACCATCTGTCACCCATCACACGGAAGGAGCCGGGGCCGAAGGCGGTCCCATTAGCCGAAAAGTCTCCGCTGCAACGGAGCCTTAGGCACAGGGTAATGACCTGAACCGGTTCACTTCCAAGTCACGAGCACCCTGCCCAAGCGGCAGGGTGTTTCTTTTAAAGAACACGGATCAAAGGTAATGCACGCCCCTATTCGATCCAAATGCGGCGCAATGGTGACCCTAACCCAACGCTCGGCTTCGCCGAGTGTCTGCCTGCCAATGGCCTCCGGCCGTTCCCGCAATGGCGTAAGTGCCCCTGTATTTATTTTTGTAAGCGCGTAGCGCTCACCCCTTCACCTCCAAGCCCAGTTCCTTCAGCTGCACCGCATCGATGGTGCTGGGTGCATCGATCATCATATCGCGGCCGGCGTTGTTCTTGGGGAAGGCGATGAACTCGCGGATGTCGCTGCGGCCGCCGAAGAGCGCCACCCAGCGGTCGAAGCCGAAGGCGCAGCCGCCGTGTGGGGGCGCGCCATACTCGAAGGCGTCCATCAGGAAGCCGAATTTGTGGCGGGCGTCGGCATCGCTGAAGCCCAGCACGCGGAACATGGCTTCCTGCATGGCGCGGTCGTGGATGCGTATGCTGCCGCCGCCGATCTCCGTGCCGTTGATCACCAGGTCGTAGGCGTTGGCGCGCACGCTGCCCAGGTCCTGCCCGGCGAAGAGCTTGGCCGCATCCTCCGGCTTGGGCGCGGTGAAGGGGTGGTGCATGGCGTGCCAGTTGCCGCTCTCCTCGTCCTGCTCCAGCAGCGGGAAGTCCACCACCCACAGCGGGGCGAAGGTCCACGGGTCGCGCAGGCCCAGCAGGTCGCCCAGGTGCAGGCGTAGCTCGTTCAGCTGCTTGCGCGTCTTGTCCGCCTTGCCGGCCATGACGCACAGCAGGTCGCCCTGTTTCATGCCGAAGCGCGCGGCCCATTGCTGCACCACCTCCGGCGCGTAGAACTTGTCCACCGTGCTCTTCAGGCCCTCCTCGGTCCATTTCACGAACACGATGCCGGTGGCGCCCACCTGCGGCTTCTTTACAAAGTCGATCAGCGCATCGGTCTGCTTGCGGCTCCAGTGGGCGCAGCCCTCGGCGTTGATGCCCACGACCAGCTCCGCCTCATCGAAGACCTTGAAGCCTTTGCCCTGCGTGAGGTCGTTCAGCTCCTGGAAGGCCATGCCGAAGCGCAGGTCGGGTTTGTCGCTGCCGTAGCGTTTCATGGCCTCGTCGAAGGGCATCCGGGGGAAGGGCGCGTTGAACTCCTTGCCCAGCACGGTGCGGAACAGGTGCTTGGCCAGGCCCTCGAAGGTGTTCAGGATGTCCTCCTGCTCCACGAAGGCCATCTCGCAGTCGATCTGAGTGAACTCGGGCTGGCGGTCGGCGCGCAGGTCCTCGTCGCGGAAGCATTTCACGATCTGGAAATAGCGGTCGAAGCCGGCCACCATCAGCAGCTGCTTGAAGGTCTGCGGGCTTTGGGGCAGGGCATAGAACTCGCCCTGGTGCATGCGGCTGGGCACCACGAAGTCGCGCGCGCCCTCGGGCGTGCTCTTGATCAGCACGGGCGTCTCCACTTCCAGGAAGTGCTGTGCGCTCAAGTAATTGCGCACCTCGATGGCCATGCGGTGGCGCAGCTCGAAGTTCTTGCGGATGGTGGGGCGGCGCAGGTCCAGGTAGCGGTACTTCATGCGCAGCTCGTCGCCGCCATCGGTCTCCTCCTCGATGGTGAAGGGCGGCGTCTTGGCGCCGTTGAGCACCTTCAGCCCGGTGACGATCAGTTCCACCTCGCCGGTGGGGATGTTCGTGTTCTTGCTTTCGCGCTCCTTCACGGTGCCGGTGGCCTGCACCACAAACTCGCGACCCAGTTGGCGGGCCTGTTCGCACAGGGCCTTGTCCCGCTCCATGTTGAAGCTGAGCTGCGTGATGCCGTAGCGGTCGCGCAGGTCGATGAAGGTGAGGCCGCCGAGGTCGCGTGCGCGCTGGACCCATCCGGCGAGGGTCACGGTCTTTCCGGCGTCGGCGAGGCGCAGCTCGCCGCAGGTGTGGGTGCGGTACATGGTGGGAGGTCGGGGGTGCGGCGTTTGTTGCGAGTTTGTTGGAATTGTGTCAGCAACAAACCATTAAACGCCTGATAAACAGTCAATTGACTGTTTTGTCGTTTGGTGAATGGAGGTTGGAGTTTGTTTTTTCGATGGGCCCGATGAACCAATTGGAGGAGGTGCCTCGACCTCCTCTGTTGTGGATCCGGCCTTCCTTCACGAGTCGTTGGATCTGGTTATGCACCCTTGATTTCCTGGTCCGGATATCCAGGAGGTCGGGCAGCATGTCCAGGACCAGTTCATCGATCTTCTGCCGTGAAACTCCGGGATGTTCCATGACAAGCCGGACAATGAAGTCCCTGATCTTCTCGTTGCCCAAGCCTTTGTTGCGGATGTGGCGGGGTTCCTCCCCGACGATCCTTGCCAATTTACCGGACACGATCAAGTGCGGATATCGGCCTTCGACAAGCCCCATCCCTTTGAGCAGTTTGTGTTCTGCCTTGCTGATCCCCCTTCGTCGCTGCACCTTGTCCAGCAGCAAGACGGTCTCCAGGTCAAGGTCGGTCCGGTCCAGCAGCAGGCGCGTGTAGACCTCATCGATGATGGCACCTTCCAGTCTGACCGCGACCCTGTCCGGGGCGCTCAGGTCGTAATCCGGAAGGGCAAAGGCGCGTTCACGCTGCTTTTGATACATCCTGCGGATGCCCCCACCTTCGGTGTCGATCATGTTCAGGTTCACCATGGCCTGGGCGAGGAAGGGATTGCGGTAATAGGATGGTGGCCGGTCATTCTTGACCACGGCCTCCACGCTATCCGGTATGAAGCCACCGGCATTCTCGAAGGAGAGGCTGCTTTCGCGCTCGATCACTAGGATGCGCTCGCGCCGCATGTAGTCCTGATGGGCGATGCAGTTGTGCAGGGCCTCGCGCATCACCCAGTTGTCATACCGGTCGCGCTCCACGGGGAAGAGCGTGCCGCTGGGCAAAGAGCGCACCTTCAAGTTGCGTACTTGGGACAGGACCCGGTCCACGTTCAAGATGAACGGTGGGCCGAAATGCATGTAATCCAAGGATTCGTTGCGGTCGGTGCGGAGGAACCAGCTGATCTGACCGATCGCGGGGTTGAGGAGCGTTGCCGACTCCGGCTTGCCTAGCAACAACAGGGCTGCATGGGTGATCCCCCCTTGGATGGTCACTTTGGCCTTGTCGAGAAAGGCGCCGTCCCTCCAATTCCCCAACTCCTCGACCTTCTCCGGATGCTTCTCCGCATACTGCCTTCGTGCCTCGGCGATCGCACCTTCATCCAGGTCGAGAAGGCTGGCCGTAGGGTGGACTTTTGCTGACCAGTCCTCCCCACTGTTCCAAATTGCTCTTTCCTTCAAGGGGTGATCGGCCAGGGCCGTGGTGCTGGAATCGATCCGGACATACGCTTTGCCTTTGAACTTGACCGGTTGCCCCAGGGCCGCGCGGACTTGGATGATCAGGATCCTCTTCCCGTCGCGATCCACCACGAAGTGCTGCAAGCCGGGATCCGGGGATAGAAGCTTGGCAAGCCAAAGCACAAGGGATTGGCTACCGACCTTCTCCTTTTCCAGGAACACGGAGGTACCCGCGATCGCAAGGTCGTTGTTATGGATGCCGTACACCACATATCCATAGTGCTCATGTGCCAGGCAAGCTGCGTTGGCAACGGCGGATAGGTTTTCCCCGAGCTTGTGAGGGTCGACGTTGTTCACCTTGAACTCGAACCAATCCTTTTCCTTGCCGAAGGAACGCATCCGGTCGAGCAGGCCGTGGAGCATTTCGTTCGTCATATCGGATCGGGGTCGACAACAATGATCTCACCCGACCGTGAGGCGCAGCTCGCCGCAGGTGTGGGTGCGGTACATGGTGGGAAGGAGCGCGAAGATACCGGCCGCGCCGCTCGTGGCGTGCCGAACCGACCGCCCCCGGGCAGGCAGCGGCGACCGGTGCCGGGGTCGTCATCCGGGAAACCGAACGCATGCGCCCTTCCATCCTCGCCCTGTCCGTCCTGTCCCCGGCCCTGTCGCTGGCCTGCTCCTGCTTCGGCCCGCAGACCTTCTGCGAGACCCTGGCGCCGCCCTACCCCGAGCCGCAATGGTGGGTGCCGGACAATGTGATCCTGGCGGTGAAGGAGGGCAGCGTGGCGTACGGGGCCGATGTGCGTGTGCTGCAGACCTTCGGCGGGACGCTGGCGCCGGGTGCCGTGGTGCGCGTCTGGGGCGATTGCGGGCTGCTCTGCCGCCATTACGTGGACGGGGTGCCCGATGGGGATACCGTGCTGTGGGCCATCCAGGACTGCGACCTGTCCGGCAACGGAAGTTGCGGCACCAGCCTGGAATCGTCCACCGATCATCAGCTGTCCATCTGCGGGGTGTATTGGCTGAACTACGCCAACGGCATCGTTTCGGGCCCCCTGTTCACCGCAGGGGCGACCGAGAGCGTGAGCATCGATACGTTCGCTTCGCTGGTGAGCGGGTGCTTGGCCACCGCGGTGCCCGCTGCGGGTGGGGAGGACGGGGTGGAGCTGATGGTCGTGGAAGGCCGCATCCGGCTGGTGGGCGGGCTGCTGGCGGATGGTCCGGAACTGCGGGTGTGGGACCTCACCGGCCGCACGCTGCTGCAGGTGGAGGTGGGCCCGGGGGAGCGCAGCTGGCCCCTGCCCGCAGGTGCGCCGGCGGTGGTGCTGGTGGAGCTGCGCACCGCCGATCGCCGGTGGGTGCGCCGGCTGGTGCGGGCCTGAAGCGGCCGGCTATTCGGCCAGCAGGGCTTTTCGGGCCGCACGGAGACCGGCGACCGCCTCGGGGGGCGGGACCGGATGTTGCAGGCCCATGGACTGCAGTTGTTCGCGGAGCAGGCGTCCCACCAGGGCACGGCTCTCCCATTGTTCGTCCGCCGGGATGATGTACCACGGGGCGTGGCGTGTGGCCGTGGCGCGGATGGCGTCCTCGTAGGCGGCCATGTAGTCCTTCCAGAAGCCGCGTTCCTTCACGTCGTTGGCGTTGAACTTCCAGTTCTTGGCGGGGTCGTCGATGCGTTCCAGGAAGCGCTGCTTCTGCTGTTCGCGGCTCATGTACAGGAAGAACTTCAGGATCACCGTGCCGTTGCGGACCAGGTGTTCCTCGAAGTGGCGGATCGCCTCGTAGCGGTGTTCCCAGAACTTCCGGCCGATGTCCTTCGCCGTGCTGATGCCCGGCAGGCGCTGGCCCACGATCAGTTCCGGATGCACCCTGGTGACGAGCACCTCCTCGTAGTGGCTGCGGTTGTGGATGCCGATGAAGCCCTTCGGCGGGAGGGCCGCATGGTGGCGCCAGAGGAAGTCGTGGGACCGCTCGAGGGAGGAGGGCGCCTTGAAGCTGTGCACCTGTACGCCCTGCGGGTTCACGCCGCTCATCACATGGCGTATGCAACTATCCTTGCCTGCCGCGTCCATGGCCTGGAAGATCAGGAGCACGCTGCGGTCGGCGGCGGCATACAGCACCTCCTGCAGGTCGGCGATGACCTCGCGGTCCTTGTCCAGGAGCTCCTTCAGCTCCTTCTTGTCCTCCTTGCCGGGGAGGTCGGTGCGGTGCCGCTTCAGCTTGAAGGTGCCGGGCCGGTCCACGCGGAGGCGAGGGTCGTGCAGGAAGGAGGTGGTCTTCTTGGCCATGTTCCAAAGATGGGCATGGGTGACCGTTCCCTCACGTTCCGTGCCGCTGGCTCGGTCCCTCGTCGGGCTGTTCGCAGCAGCGGTAGCTTCACGGCACCGAACGCCGATCGCCATGCGTCTCCTTGTGCTCTGCCCCGCGCTGTTGTCCCTCCTCGCTGTCCATGCACAGCCCGGAAGCCCGGACCCCACCTTCGGCGGTGATGGCACCGTGGTGGTGGACATCGGCAACGGCAGCAACGACCAGGCCCATGACGTGGCCTTCCAGACGGACGGGAAGGCCGTGATGGTGGGCTACACCGGCACCAGCAACCAGGACTTCTGCGTGGTGCGGCTGCATCCGGACGGCACCTTGGACAACAGTTTCGGCGGTGACGGCAAGGTGACCACCGAAGTGAACGGCGTCAGCGACCGCGCCCGGTCCGTGGCCATACAGGCGGACGGCAGGATCGTCGTGGCCGGCCATGTGGTGGCAGGCGGCGGATACGACATCGCCCTGGTGCGCTACCACCCGGACGGCACGCTGGACAACGGCTTCAGCGCGGACGGCAAGCTCACCATCGATGTGGACGGCGACGACCTGGCACTGTCCGTGGTGGTGCAGCCCGATGGCAGGATCCTCGCGGCAGGCCGTTCGGAGAGCACCGACCATGAACGGTTCACGCTGGTGCGCCTGCTTGAGGACGGGACGCCCGATCCCGCCTTCGGGAATGGCGGCATCGCGCAGGCCGCCTTCCTGCCCGAGGACGATGCCACCGGCTGGGACATCGCCCTGCAGCCGGATGGCAAGGTGGTGATGGTGGGCCATGCCTCCGACGGTACATACCAGCAATTCGCCATGGCCCGATTCAACGCGGACGGCACACTCGACGCCGACTTCGGCTCCGGCGGGACGGCCACTTTCGGGCTGGGCATTGCGGACGACATCGCCCGTGCGGTGGCCCTGCAACCGGACGGCGGGATCGTGGTGACCGGATACACCAGCGACGGGATCAATGAACAGTACCTCGCCATCAGACTGCTCGCCAACGGGATCCTGGACCCATCGTTCGGATCGACCGGTTCCGTCGCCCTTCCCGTGACCGGCCATGACACACCCCATGGCGTGGTGGTGCAGCCGGACGGCCGCATCGTCCTGGCCGGGTATTCACATACCGGCATCCAGCGCGTTTTCTCCAGCGTCCGCCTGAATGTGGACGGATCGCCGGACAACACGTACGACAGCGACGGCATGCTGCTGTTGCCGGTCGGGAGCGTGGAGGACCGATGCTTCAACCTGACCTTGGCGCCCAATGGCCGTTTGGCGATGGTCGGGTACAGCGACGGCAGCAACAGCACCGACTTCGCCCTGGCCATGGTGCTCAGCGGGCTTAGCATGGGGGTGGAGGATCCGGGAACGCATGCGGTGGTCATGACGGCCTCCCCGAATCCTGTGATCGATCGGACCACCTTGATCCTTGATCTGCCCCGCGCCATGCACCTGGATGCACGCCTGCTGGACGCACAGGGCCGGGCGGTGCGCAGCATCTGTGAGCGCTGTCCGTTCCCGGCCGGCCAGAACGGGATGCCGCTTGACCTGACGGGCTTGGCCGCGGGTCCCTACACGGCTGTGGTGCTCGCGACAAGCGAGCCCGTCGCAGTGTTACGGCTGTTCAAGAGGTGAGCGCTACAGCGTCCCCCGCGCTTCCTGCTCGCGCTCGATGGCCTCGAACAGCGCCTTGTTGTCCTTCAGAATAGCGCCACCTCGCCTGCCTCGATCATCCGCCACGGCACCTGTTCAATGCCGGGGGCCAGCATCCGGTGCTCCGCAGCGGTATTCACCACCCAGCCGCGTTTCAGCTCGAGGTCCTTCATGCACTGTTTCAATCCCGCGAGGCTGCGCGGGTCGATGGAGCTGCCCAGTTTGATCTCGATAGGAAGGACCTGGTTCCCGTTGCGGATGAGCAGATCCACCTCGGCGCCGGCCTGCGTTCGCCAGAAGAACACTTCGGGCCGTACGAGATGATCATCAGCCATGGCGCAGAGTTCCTCGACAACAAGCCCTTCAAAGGAATGTCCGCGCTTTGGCCAGGTGGTCAGCTCGCGGCTGTTGCGCAAGCCGGCCAGGAAATGCAGCAGGCCACTGTCCCGAATGTACAGCTTCGGGCTCTTCGTAAGCCGCTTCTGCACATTGGCGAAGTAGGGCTGCAGTCGGCGGATCATGAACGCACCTTCCAACACATCGAGGTCCGCGTTCACCGTATGGGATGACACCGACAGCGATCGCGCCAGGTCCGATACGTTGAGCAACTGACCGTGCACATGGGTGAGCATCGTCCACAAGGTGCGCAGGCGTGTAGTGGACAGGTTCAGGCCCAGGGCCGGCAGGTCGCGTTCCAGGAACGTGCTCACGTAGGCATCCAGCCAGAGGCCGCGTGCGGAGGCATTGCGCAGCGAAAGCACCGGAGGATAACCGCCCCAGAACCAGCGGTCCTTCAAGTAGGGCGTGCCGTACAACTCCTGGGCGCGCAAGGTCGTAAGCTCCATCATCCCCACGCGTCCGGAAAGTGACTCCGAGACGGATCGCATCAAGGACGGGCTGGCCGACCCCAGCAGCACGTACCGCCCTTTACCCTTGCCATTGTCGATCCGGTGACGCAATGCAGGGAACAGCTCCGGGGCACGTTGGGCCTCATCGAACACCAGCTTCCCGGCATGAACTGAAAGAAAGCCTTCCAGGTCGGCACGAAGCAGCGCCAGGTCCGAAGGACGCTCCAGGTCCACGAAGTCCCAACCCTCCAGTGCATGCTTGGTCAGGGTGCTTTTGCCGCATTGGCGAGGCCCGGTCATGAGCACTGCGGGAAAGGTCTTCAGCAACCGCTGCAAACGCCTCCCTGCAAGCCTTGGCAGGTGCTTCATGCCTTGTATATTTGAAGTCTTGGTTCAAATATACAAGGGTACTTTAATTCCTCACAGCTTTCCCCGCAGCTCCTGCTTGCGCTCGATGGCCTCGAACTGCCCTGTCATGGAGAGCCCGTCGAACCATGACGAACAGGAGTATCGGTCGTTCAAGCGTTCAGGTGCTCTACTTCCGCTGCTCGGGCGACAGCGGCGGAAAGGTCCTTCGCTCGTAAGCCAATGCTTCGAAGCTCAGCCGCGCCATGTCACCCGCGATCAGTGCTTCCTTTATTGCTCGTGACCACCGCTTGATCTGTTCCTCCCGGTCGATCGCATCGTTCACATCGAAATGGTACGCGCACCACGCCAACTCGACCGGTCGCCGCTTGAAGGTGTAGCAGCATGGCTCCTCTCCTTGCTGATGTTGCGCGACCCTGGCGTCGATGTCGTTCGTGACACCCGTGTAGTACGCCCCATCGCTGCATCGCAGGATGTGAACGTGTCAAGGCCACGAGTTACCCTTCGACGGGCTCAGGGTGACAATTACAGTGTCCCCCTGTTCGCCTGCTCCCTTTCGATCGCCTCGAACAGTGCCTTGAAGTTGCCCTTGCCGAAGCTCTTCGCACCCTTGCGTTGGATGATCTCGAAGAACATGGTGGGGCGGTCCAGCACCGGCTTGGTGAAGAGCTGCAGCAGGTAGCCCTCGTCGTCGCGGTCCACCAGCACACCGTGCTCCTTCAGCACCGCCAGGTCCTCGTCGATCTCGCCCACGCGGTCCAGCACATCGTCGTAGTAGGTGGGGGGCACGTAGAGGAACTCCACGCCGCGGTCCTTCAGCGCGCTCACCGTCTCGATGATGTTGTTGGTGGCCACCGCGATGTGCTGCACGCCCGCGCCGTTGTAGAACTCGATGTACTCCTCGATCTGGCTCTTCTTCTTGCCCTCGGCCGGCTCGTTTATCGGGAACTTGATGCGGCCGTTGCCATTGCTCATCACCTTGCTCATCAGCGCGGTGTACTCGGTGCTGATGTCCTTGTCGTCGAAGCTCACGAGCTGCGCGAAGCCCATCACTTTGGCGTAGAACTCCACCCACTTGTTCATTTCGCCCCAGCCCACGTTGCCCACCATGTGGTCGATGTACTTCAGGCCCACGGGCGGCGGGTTGTAGTGGCTCTTCCAGGCCTTGTAGCCCGGCAGGAAGGGACCCTTGTATGCATTGCGCTCCACGAAGATGTGCACCGTCTCCCCGTAGGTATGGATGCCGCTGCGCACCACGAAGCCGTGCTCGTCCTCCTCGCGCACGGGCTCCATGAAGCTCTTTGCGCCGCGCTTGGTGGTCTCTTCCCAGGCCTTCTTCGCGTCGGGCACCCACAGGGCGATCACCTTCACGCCGTCGCCGTGCTTGCGGATGTGGTCGTTGATCGGGCTTTCGGGGCCCATGGGGGTGGTGAGCACCAGGCGGATCTTGTCCTGTTGCAGCACGTAGCTGGTGCGGTCCTTCACGCCCGTCTCCAGGCCGGCATAGGCCACGCTCTGGAAGCCCCAGGCGGTCTTGTAATAGTGTGCGCTCTGCTTGGCGTTGCCCACGTACAGTTCCACGTAGTCGGTGCCGAGGAGGGGCAGGAAGTCCTGTGCGTCGGCCATGATCTTCTCCAGGCCGTAGTCCACGTCTTTCAGTCCGGTTGCCATTGATCGTTGGGATATGGGTATCCGCAGGGATGTTCGGTGCCCCAAAGTTCGGACATTTTCAGGGGGCGGGGACGGTGGTGGCCAGGGCGGGTTTGGGGGCATGTCACGCCGAGCGGAGGCCAAGGTGGGCGTGCCCCGGCTCAAGCCCGGGCTGAACTCCGAGCCTGACCCCGGCTGCATTGGAAGCGGGGCCACGCCCACCCTTGGACTCCGCATGCGTGTGGGAACTCAATCCACCCAGCTCTTCCAGTACTTCCCGTCGTCGATCTTCAGGGCCTCTTCGGTCACCATGAGCGGCCGGAAGGTGTCCACCATCACGGCGATCCCTTTCTCAACAGCTCGAACAACGGCTCATTGACGTAGAAGTTGGTGCGCCCCACCTTGACCTTCTGCAGCAGCTTCATGTCCACCAGCACATTCAGGTAGCGTGTGGCGGTAAGCCGCGTCACCTCCATGTCGCGCATCATGAAATCGATCTTGGTGTAGGGGTGGCGGAAGAGGTTGTTGAGCAGGTCCTGGCTGTAGAGCCGCGGTTGCTCGGTGCGGATGCGTTGCTTGTACTGTTGCATCAGCGCGCGGATATCCTTCACCAAGGCGATGGTCTGTTGTGCGGTGCGCGCGATCGCTTCCAGCATGTACAACACCCACGGCTCCCAGTTGCCATCGGTGCGCACGCTTTGTAACAAGCGGTAGTATTCGGTTTTATTCCGGATGATGAAGCGGCTCATGTACAGGATCGGCAGATCGAGCAGACCGCAGCGCACGAGGTAGAGGATGTTCAGGATGCGGCCCGTGCGTCCGTTGCCGTCATAGAACGGGTGGATGCTCTCGAACTGGTGGTGGGCGATGGCCATCTTGACGAGCGGATCCACGTCGAGCAGCTGGTCGTTGTTCAGGAACGCTTCGAGGTTGTTCATCAGCTCCACGATGGTGGCGTGGTCCTGCGGTGGCGTGTACACGACCTCTCCGGTGCGGTCGTTCTTCAGCACCGTGCCGGGCAGCTTGCGCAGGCCCGCGCCGTTGGCCTCCAGGGCGGCTTGCACCCGAAGGATGGTGTTGAGCCCGATACCTCCCGCGTTGCGCACCTCATCGAAGCCGAGTTTCAGCGCTTGGGCATACCGGTGCACCTCCTTGGCGGCGGGGCTCGCGAAAGCCATGGCCAGGTAGTCGCTGCGGTAGACCTCATCGTGCGTGGTGATGATGTTCTCGATGGCCGAACTGTCCTTGGCCTCCTGCAGGGAGAGCGTGTCCACCAGGATCCGCTCATTCGGGATGGTGACCGCAACCCCCTTCAACTCAGCCAGATAGCGGTGTGCTTCGGCCAGTCGTTTGAGCACGGCGGTGGTCTCCACCGCTTGGGTGGGGGGCAGGGGCATTATGGTATAGGAAGGGGTGGCCATCTATACAGGTCATGCAAATATGCATAGATATTGGCGTTTTTCTATGCATGTTGTCCGAACAAGTATAGAAAGGTTAAAAAGCGTGCTCAACGACCGGCACGGGTGGGGCTTGGACTTGACGCAGGGCTATCAGGTTCTCCAAGTCCTCGACTGGATTTTCAGCCTGCGGGCTTTCCGGTACGATCCCTCATGAGAATGCAGGCTGTGTCCCCATGCGCTATATGGCTAACTCATGGGTATCCACGGACTTACAAAATGAGCAGGCAGAAGCTCTTCGTGCCTTGATTCACCTCAACGCGTATGGTGGCATCAGCCAGGGTCCACCACCGCCCTTTCCAAGTTCCCTCACGAAGTTGGTCGACATCTACATCATTGAATCGTCCGAGACCTTCATCATCAAGACCGAATAGATCCAGGAGTTGCTGAACCACGACTTGATACTCCGAGTACATGTCGAAATGAGAGAGATTGTTCTGACGGCGCTCAAGGAGTAGGAATGACCGTTCTCCTTCATGGATTGCTTGGAGGCGATTGAAGTGGTTTAGATAGTGTTCGTTCACCTTGTAGTCGACGTAGGTACGCCATGGGAACATCACACTTGGCGATGTCGTGAGAAACGAATGCCGGAGTCCATGACCTAGTGATTTGAACAGAGCCGCTCCGCTCTGCTCCGATATTTGGCTCAAGTACCTCATGCGTTGTAGAAATTGCTCTAGATTCATCGTCTCCGTAGCAATTCCACGCATTCCAAGAACGAGGTTCGACTTGACCATGAATCCAACATCGTTCGTGACGAGGTAATCGCAGTGTGCTCCGAAGAAGGCGTGGCCGGCGTCATTCTGCGTATTCGTGAACCGTGCCTTCTTGTTGGGCTCATCATCCACTCCGGTCAAGTTCAGCATGAGAAAGGTCGTAGTGAGATAGTCATGAGTTGAGGGTGTCTTGTTCTTATTGGCGTTTTCAACCCCTGTGTTGACCATATCGATGAACGACCATTCCTTACCGGTGCGATCTACCATCTTGATGTCCTTCGAACTAACTGAAAAGTCAAACCCCATGGTGGCTTCTCTTATAGCACCTCGCACACCCTTGTACACCGATTTGTCTTCGTGGAGCGCATCGAGGAATGCGCCGAAAAGTTCTATCCACTCTCCAAGTGTGTAGTAGTCCTTAGGATTTGGGATGAGCTTCAACCAAATCTTCTTCTCGGCCTCATCCATTGCGGCAATGTTCGAGGCCAGGTTCAACGGCAACCTGAGGCTGAACAACCCCTTCATCAAGGTTGGCAGTGCCCCGCTCAGACCATCGAACGCGCCGAACAGGTCTCCAATGCTTCCTGGAGTGAAGAACGATTTACCATCGAATGCTTCGGTCGGGGTAGCGAGTAAGACATCCGCATGACCATTCTTCACATCATTGACTAGGTAGTTCCGATCCACCAACCGTTCCATGAACAAGAGGTCGTCCCTCTTCTTCTCAGTCTTGTCCTGATTCAGGTCTTCAAGATGTGCTTCCGAGAAGACGAAGACATGCTTCTTCTTGAGTTGAAGAAGGAACTCCAGATCGGCTTGCCGCTCGGGTTTCCCCAGTTCTGAGAAAATGTTCTTGTCGAGGTAAATGCGCATGTCTCAATAGTCTTGACACGCCAAAGTTGTTGGCCCGCGTCTGGGATGGATGCAAGTAGCCCGCATCGCAGCGTGGACTGCAACGAATAGCCCGATTCCACCGTACCCTTCGAGGGCCTCAGGCTACGGCGGGGGCAGGCCCACCCTTGGACTCCGCTACGGGCGGCAACTCACTCCACCCAGCTCTTCCAGTATTTCCCGTCGTCGATCTTCAGGGCCTCTTCGGTCACCATGAGCGGCCGGAAGGTGTCCACCATCACGGCGAGCTCGTTGGTCTCCTTCTTGCCGATGCTGCGCTCCATGGCACCGGGGTGCGGGCCGTGGGGGATGCCGGCGGGGTGCAGGCTGATGTGGCCGGGGCCGATGTCGTTGCGGCTCATGAACTCGCCGTCCACGTAGTAGAGCACCTCGTCCGCGTCGATGTTGCTGTGGTTGTACGGCGCGGGGATGGCCTGCGGGTGGTAGTCGTACAGGCGCGGCACGAAGCTGCAGATCACCATCGCGTCGGTCTCGAAGGTCTGGTGGATGGGCGGCGGCAGGTGGATGCGCCCCGTGATGGGCTCGAAGTCGTGGATGCTGAAGGCGTAGGGATAGTTGTAGCCGTCCCAGCCCACCACGTCGAAGGGGTGCGTGGCGTACACCAGCTCATGGAGCAGGTCCTGCTTCTTCACCTTGACGGTGAAGTCGCCCTTCCTGTCGATGGTCTCCAGTTTCTTCGGCCGGCGGATGTCGCGCTCGCAGTAGGGGCTGTGCTCCAGCAGTTGGCCGAACCAGTTGCGGTAGCGCTTGGGCATGTACACGGGGCGGCGGCTTTCCACGATGAAGAGGCGGTTGTCGCTGTCCTTGAACTCCAGGGTGTGGATCATCCCGCGGGGGATCACCAGGTAGTCGCCGTACTTGAAGTCGATGCTGCCCAGGAAGGTGCGGAGCGTGCCGCTGCCCTTGTGGATGAAGATCACCTCATCGCAGTCGGTGTTCTTGTAGAAGTAGTCCACGCGCTTCGCCTGGGGTGCGGCGAGCACGATGGCCACATCGCCGTTCACCAGGATGGGTTTGCGCGCGGTAAGGTGATCCTTCTCGGGCTTGACCTTGAAGCCGTGCAGCCGCAGGGAGCGCATGTTCTTCTCCACCGCGATCCTGGGCGTGAGGTCCTTGGGCTTACCGATGGCCTTGACCTGGGTGGGGCGGTGGATGTGGTAGAGCAGGGAGCTCATGCCATCGAAACCGATGGTGCCGAACAGCTGCTCGTAGAAGATGCGGTCCTTGCCGTTCTTGAAGACGGTGTGCCGCTTGTGGGGGATCTTGCCGAGGGTGTGGTAGATGGGCATGGGTGAGTACGGGTGAATGGCGAATGGTCAATGGCGAATGGAACGTGGGGCATCGCCCCCGTGACCATTCGCCAATTCCCATTCACCGCTTGGGTTCCTGATCTCTGGATGCAATGTTCCGTTCAAGGCCAATGACTCCTCCTCTTCGCGGATGCGGCGGCGCAGACCTTCCGGGTCGTTGATGGCCTTGGTCTTCGTGCTGCGGGTGCTGCGTCCCTTGCGCCAGGTGCGCTGGACCGCTTCCGGCAGCTGGTGGATCTCGCGGCAGCCGGGCGAGCAGCAGTCGGCGTACCTGGCGGCACAGGCCTCGCACTGCACCAGCAGCATGTTGCAGGTGACCTCGTGGCAGTTGGTGATGCGGTCGCTGGCGGTGCCGCACTGCATACACACGCTCACCACATCGTCGGTGATGCGTTCCGCGAGGCGCTCGTCGAACACGAAGTTCCGCCCCTTGTATTTGCTGGGCAGCCCATGCGCCTTGATCTGCCGTGCGTAGTCGATGATGCCGCCGTGCAACTGGCCCACGTTGGTGAAGCCTTGGTGCTTGAGGTAGGCGCTGGCCTTCTCGCAGCGGATGCCGCCGGTGCAGTAGAGCAGCACTTCAGGTTCCGTGTCACTCTGAGCCCGTCGAAGGGTCATCAGCTCCTTCACCTCGTCGATCGCACCCCGGAACGTATCGGCCTTGGGCAGGTACGCGCCCTCGAAATGCCCGATGAGGCATTCGTAGTTGTTGCGCATGTCGATCACCAGTGCGCCTTCGTCCATCTTCCGGTTGAAGGTGGCGGCATCGAGGTGTTCGCCGACGTTCGTGACATCAAAGGCATCATCGTCCAAGCCGTCGGCCACGATCTTCCGCTTCACCTTGATCGCGAGCTTGAGGAAGCTGCGACCGTCATCCTCCACCGCGATCTTCCAGGGGACATCCCGGAAAGCCTCCCGCCCGTCGAGGTCGGCCCGGAACTTCCCGAGGTTCGCGGTGGGCACGCTCACCTGGGCGTTGATGCCTTCCTGCGAGAGGTAGATGCGCCCCAGTACGCCGAGCGGCTCCCATTCGGCATAAAGCGTGTTCCGCAGAGCTTCCACCCCGGAAAGCCGCACGTAGCGGTAGAAGGAGAGGGTGGTGCGTGGCCGCCCTTCCCGTTCGAGCCGGGCGCGGAGGATCTCCGGGCCCAGCAGGTTGCGCAGGTGATGAGCTTCCACGATGCGAAACTACGGAAGGGCCTTCGGCTTCCCTGCCACGCCTAGTTTTGGCCCTATGTCCAAGAAGATCCTCGTCATCGGTTCATCCGGCCAGATCGGTACCGAGCTCGTTGAAGGCCTGCGAACGCGCTTCGGCGCGGAGAACATCGTCGCCTCCGACATCAAACAACCCCAGGTCGCACAGGACGGCCCGTTCGTGATGGTGGATGCCATGGACCGGCGGGGCATCGAGCGCATCCTCGACAAGCACGGCATCACCGAGGTGTACCTGCTCGCGGCCCTGTTGAGCGCCACGGCCGAGAAGGATCCCGCCTTCGCCTGGAAGCTGAACATGGAGAGCCTGCTCATCGTGCTTGAACTGGCGCGCGAAGGCAAGCTGAAGAAGGTGTACTGGCCCAGCAGCATCGCGGTCTTCGGCCCCACCACGCCGAAGGACATGACCCCGCAGCGCACGGTGACCGAGCCTACCACGGTGTACGGCATCAGCAAACTGGCCGGGGAGGGCTGGTGCCAGTACTACCACCAGCGGTACGGGGTAGATGTGCGCAGCCTGCGCTACCCGGGCCTCATCGGCTGGAAGAGCGCGCCCGGGGGCGGTACCACGGACTACGCGGTGCACATTTTCCACGAGGCGATCAAGCACGGGGCGTACACCAGCTTCCTCGGTCCGAAGAGCACGCTGCCCATGATGTACATGCCCGATGCCATCCGGGCCACCATCGACCTGATGGAGGCGCCGGTGGAGCGGATCAAGGTGCGCACCAGCTACAACCTGGCGGGCATGAGCTTCACCCCCGAGGAGATCGCGGCCGAGGTGGCCCGGCACTTCCCGGGTTTCCGGATGGGCTACGCTCCCGATCAGCGCCAGGCCTACGCCGATTCCTGGCCCAACAGCATCGACGACAGCGCGGCGCGCGCGGACTGGGGCTGGGCACCGCGGTACGACCTGCGGGCCATGGTGGACGACATGGTGCTGAACCTGCGGGGCGGGCAGGGCTGAAGGGGCCGTTGAAACCCCCGCCGCAACGGTGCCGTATAGCGGGCGTCCCGAACGCTCCACCATGCTCCGTACGCTGCTTTTCGGTGCCCTGCTGGCCTTCGGGCCGATGCAGGTCAAGGGCCTGCCCCAGGCCACCGAACAGCCTGCGGAGGGCCTGAACCAGCTGGATGCGCAGGGGCGGCGCACGGGCCGCTGGCGTTTGGTGGCCCCCCAGGAAGGGCGCTCCGGCTATGCGGACGGCCAGCTGATCGAGGAGGGCAGCTACCTCAACGGCAAGCGCACCGGCTCATGGTCGCGGTACTGGCCCAACGGCAAGGTGATGAGCGAGATCACCTACCACCTGGGCCGGCCGAAGGGACCGTACAAGACCTATTTCCCGAGCGGCAGGCCTGAGGAGCAGGGCACCTGGGACCTGGACCGCAACACCGGGACCTTCAAGCGCTGGCACCCCAACGGCGAACTGGCGCAGGAGTTCATCTTCGACCAGTACGGTACGCGCGACGGCCAGCAGAAATACTACCACGACAACGGCCAGCTGGCCGTGGCGGTGAACATCGTGCAGGGCAAGGAGGACGGCACCCTCAAGCGCTACTACGCCAACGGCGACCTGCAACAGGTGGCCGAGTTCGAGGGTGGTGTGATCAACCAGGCCAACAGCAGGTACATCAAGCCGGTGCATCAGGGAACGGCCGTGGCCCCGGAGCCGTCCGGCAAGGCGGCGCCGGCCGTCAGCGCCGAAGAGCGGCCCAATGCGGTCACCTTCCGGGAGAACGGATACAACACCTTGTACGACAGGCAGTTGAGGCTGTCGCAAGTGGGCATGTTCAAGAACGGCCGCCTGTACGACGGCAAGCGTTACCGCTACGACAAGGACGGCAAGCTGGTGCGCATCGAGGTGTACCAGGATGGGCGCTATGCCGGGGACGGCGTGATCACGGACGAGGACCTGCAGTAGGGCGCCGATGGGGGTGGCTACCTTCGCCCCCGCTCCGCCTGCCATGTCCAACGCCAAGAAGGGCCCCTTCCTCCTGACCAACACGCTCACCCGCCGCAAGGAGGAGTTCGTGCCGCTGCGCCCGCCCCACGTGGGCCTTTACGTGTGCGGCCCCACGGTGTACAGCGACGTGCACCTGGGCAACGTGCGCAGCTTCCTCACCTTCGATGTGCTCTTCCGCTGGCTCACCTTCCTGGGCTACAAGGTGCGCTACGTGCGCAACATCACCGATGTGGGCCACCTGACGGGCGACGTGGACGAGGGCGAGGACAAGATCGCCAAGCGGGCGCGGCTGGAGCAGCTGGAGCCCATGGAGATCGTGCAGAAGTACACCAACGGTTTCCACGACGTGATGCGGCTGTTCAACATCCTGCCGCCGAGCATCGAGCCCACCGCCACGGGCCACCTGATCGAGCAGATCGCGATGGTGGAGCGCATCCTGGCCGCGGGCCACGCCTACGTGGTGAACGGCAGCGTGTACTTCGATGTGCCTGGCTATGCGGCGCGCCACGCCTACGGCGAGCTGAGCGGCCGGCGCACCGACGAGCTGCTGGCCAACACCCGCGATACCGAAGGCATGGGCGAGAAGCGCAGCCCGCTGGACTTCGCCCTGTGGAAGAAGGCCGAACCGTCGCACCTGATGAAGTGGCCCAGCCCCTGGGGCGATGGCTTCCCCGGATGGCACCTGGAGTGCAGCGCCATGAGCACCAAGTACCTGGGCACCACCTTCGACATCCACGGCGGCGGCATGGACCTGAAGTTCCCGCACCACGAGTGCGAGATCGCGCAGAGCGTGGCCGCCGACGGTGTGCCGCCCGTGCGCTACTGGATGCATGGCAACATGCTCACCGTGAACGGCCGCAAGATGGCCAAGAGCGAGGGCAACGGCTTCACCCCGCAGGAGCTGCTCACCGGCGACCACAAGCTGCTGGACAAGGGATACAGCGCCATGACGGTGCGCTTCTTCATGCTGCAGTGCCACTACGCGGGCACGCTCGATTTCAGCAACGCCGCGCTGCAGGCGGGCGAGAAGGGGCTGGAACGGCTGGAGAAGGCCATGGCGCTGCTGCCGAAGCTCAAGCCCGGCGACACCGACGAGGCCGATATCGACGCCCTGGAGCAGCGCTGCCACGCGGCCATGAACGACGACCTCAACACGCCGGTACTGATCGCCGAGCTGTTCGAGGCCGTGCGCATCATCAACTCGGTGAACGACGGCAGACTGCGGCTCACGGCCGCTGCACTGGACCGGCTGCGCGGGCTGATGCACGCCATGGTGCGCCAGGTGCTGGGGCTGCGCGAGGAGACGACCGTGACCGCAGGCGGCGACGGCGCGCTGGACGCCCTGGTGCAGGAGTTCATCCGCCTGCGCGCGGAGGCCAAGGCCCGCAAGGATTTCGCCACCGGCGATGCCATCCGCGACCGGCTGGCGGCCATCGGCATCGTGCTGAAGGACACCAAGGAAGGGACCACATGGGAGCGCGCGTGAGCAAGGCGGGTCCGGCCCTGATCGGCCTGGTGCTGGTGGTGCAGGCCTGCACGCCCGAAGGGCCGCCGAAGCAGGAAGTGCCCCCCCCCGTGGTGGCGCCCCTGCCGCCGCCGCCGCCCTTCAATGCGGACAGCGCCTACGCGTTCGTGCAGCGGCAGGTGGACTTCGGCCCGCGCGTGCCGGGC
>JABWBQ010000046.1 GCA_013360395.1 Flavobacteriales bacterium | reverse complement strand
AAAGTTGCAATAGGCCGCCAGGGCCTGAATGTGACCCAGGCCGTGCCCGATCGGATCGCGGAACAATTCCGATTGCTTCGCAATGCCGGGATAGCGGCCTGCGGCCACTTCACGGCGCAGGCGGTTCACCGCGTCGCCCACCGGCACGACGAAGACGGCGCGCCGGCCATGTTTCTGGTTCAAGCTCTCTGCCTGCGCCTCAAGCTGTTTGCGCCAGGTGGTGGTCGACGATTCCAGATCATCCAGGTTCGTGCCGTCGCGCTCGTCGTTTTGCTTGATGCGCACCCCGGCCGGAGATTGGTCGAACAACATCCACGAAGCTTGCACCAGCAACCTGAGGTTGGGGTTGTGCTTCAGTCCCAATTCGGTCAGGTGATCGATGCCCGGATCGGGCACCAGCAGGTGCGCCGCCATGGTGAACACGTCCACCTGGCCGCTTTCCAGCGCCGGACGAGCCTTGTTCTTTCCCTCGGGCAGTTCCCAGTGCTGGATGACCTTCGAGCCGCCAATCCCCTGCGTTCCCACTAATCGATGACCTTCGATGCCGGCCGATTTGACCAGCTGCTCGATGCGCGGAGGCACAAACATATGAAAACTGTGCCCGGTATAAAACACGCGCACGCCGGCGGGCGCTGCCGACTCTTCGGCGGTGGCCGCGCCCAGCAACGCCAGCAGCCGGGTCAGGCGTGCGCGGTCCTGGGGCCGGCGGCTCTCCACCAAGGTGATCGCCCGGGCCAGCGCGCTCCGGTCACCGCACCGCAGGGCGGCGACCAGGTCTTCGTCGGCATCGGCCATTGTGGGTCAGAGGCCTTTGCGGTAGTTGTCCACCCACTCGGGGTCGCCCATGTCGCGCAGCAGCCTGAACATCGCCTCCCCGTGGCACAGGTCCGTGGGATGGCGCAGGCCGTAGCCGCTCAGCAGCAGCATCTGGCGGGGGGAGGGGTTCAGCGGCTGCTCGGCCCAGCCCTTGCCCACGCGCTGCCCGTCCTGCACGTGCAGCGGGTACTCCCAGAAGCGCAGCTTCCACAGGTCATCCAGCACCGCGCAATAGGGAATGGTGCGCGAACCGTCCTCCTCGAGCCGCACCTGGCAGGCCTGCACGCCGTGCACGGCGAAGAGGTCGCGGCCTTCGGTGTTGGCCTTGCTGGGCACCAGGCCGCGCACCTGTTGCAGGAACTGGTCGCGCGTCACGGGTTCGGTGGCGATCACCTCCCCTTCGAAGACCTTCACCACGAAGCAGCTCATCAGCTGGCTGTTGAGGCTGGTGGCCAGGCTGAGGCCGAAGGTGTAGGTGGCGTAGGCGGAAGGCGGGAGGGCCTGCCCGGAGGTGCCCGGAAGGGCGGCGAACAGCAGGGCGAGGAGCGGGGCCCGGTTCATCGGCTACGGCGCAGAAGCACAAAGATACCGCCACCGCCCAGGGCCATCAAGCACAGCACCCCGGCCCACCAGTGGCCCGACAGGCCGCCCACCAGCGCCGACACCGGGATGGTGAGCACCAGCAGGGGGTGCAGCAGCCCTTGGAGCCGCGGGTCGTTCAGCCGCATCAGCGGGCCTGTGCACCCGGGGCCGGGGTGGCCAGGCGGGTGCGCAGCAGGTGCTGCCGCAGCAGGTTCATCCGCTCGTTGAGCTCCTTGATGTACAGGGCCTGCTCTTCCACGGTGACCCACAGCCGGGTGTTGAGGTCGTCCAGGCTGAAGGGCCCCTGCATCTGCCAGTCACTGCGGCCGGGGATGGAGGGCAGGTGGCGCTCACGCTCCACGTAGTTCACCATCGCCTCGATCGGCATCAGGCTGTAACCGGCCCCACGCGCTCCGTCCTCCGCACGGGCCTTGCCGTCGTAGTACGTGTCGAACACGTGGTCGCTCAGCAACAGGCTGCCGCCCCACACGCCGATCTCGGCGCCGAGGGTGCCCGGTCCTTTGAACTTCTGGTTGGGTGATACACCACTGGTGGCCCATCCGGGGGTCTTCTCCACCATCACGGCCGTGGGGCTGTAAATGAAGTCGCCCTGGGTGAGCACCGGCACGATGGAGTTGACCATGGCGTTGAGGCGCAGCAGGGGGCGCCGACTGGCCGAGCCGGTCTGGCCGATGTATTGGAAGGTGCCGTCGCAGGTGGTGAGCGAGGAGGTGGGCAGCAATTGGCAGCCCGGTGTGTGGCCGTATCCGGTGCAGAGCACCCCCGGGGTGTTCTGCGGACCTGTGGTGGGGCAGGAGGCGAAGTAGCAGGTACCGCTGCCGGGCGTGAACAGGTGGCCGCAGGCGTCGCAGTAGATGCCGTAGAGCGCGGTATAGTTGGTGGTCTCGCCGTTCACACCCACGTTGCTGGTCCAGGTGTTGAGGTCGAAGCAGAATTCCACCAGCAGGTTGCTGGCGCCGTTCCACTGGAAGGGGGACACGTTGAAGTTGTGGGCGTTCCAACCGGCCGCCGGTGTGAAGCTGGCCGCGGTGTGGCACACCACCCAACCACCGCCCACGTCCAGCGTCGCCAGGGCGGCCAGCGGCGTGTTCTTCATGCTCAGCTGCGTGTTGGTGATGGCCTGCCCACCCCCGGAGGTGGCGCTGAAGGCCGCCCCGGTGATGTTGGTGTTGGGGCAGAGGTTCAGGGCGGCCAGGTCGCTCGCCAGGTAGAGGTACTGGTGGCGGCCATCCTCCCAGAAGCGGCTGTACGGCGTCTCGATCGTGGTGTTGATCGTGGTGTTGGCGAAAGAGGAATTGTCGATGGTGGGACCGGAGGCGGGGAAGCCGGCCGGGTAGGCGCAGGCGGGCACCGGGTTGCTCAGGTACACCCTGTTCTTCTCCAGCAGGAAGGCGTTCTCCAACTGGTACCAAGTGGCCGAGTTGTCGATGTTGCCATCATGCGCGTTGGTGGTGGCGTTGAGACGGATGCTGCCTTCGGTGTTGGTGACCGAGGTGCCGCCCACAAGCAGTGCGCCGTTCACTTCCAGCTGTTCGGTGTAGGTGGCCGGCACGTTGATGCCCACCAGGCCGCCGGTGGAGAGGGCGCCGCCGGTGATGCGCATGCGCTCCACCCCGTTGGTGCGGAAGGCGAGGTCCACGTTGTCGATGGTGCCCACGAAATCGGTGGCGGCGTTGGTGCCCGTGTTGCCGCCGAGCTGCCAGGCGGCGATGTCCGACACGAAGACCCAGCCGGCCACGGGCAGCAGGTCGGTATCATAGTACCAATAGCCTTTGGGGGCCGTGGGCGTGCTGTTGTTCTGGAACACCATGAGGCCCTCGGCGGTGGCCAGCGCGATACGCTGGGCATCGGTCATGCGCGGGGCCATGAAGGCGCGGCCCACCTGGTTGAGGTCCAGCAGGGCGTTGGGGCTGGGCACCGCACCGGTGTTGTTGATGCCGATCTGGGCATGCACGTCCAGCAAGGCGGTGAGCAGCATGCCGAGCAGGCCCGCACGGAACAGCGGGGTCGCAGGACGGGTCGAACGCTGGCGCATGTTCAAGGGGTGGTTCGGGGTTCGGTCACGATGCGCTCGCCCAGGTCGTTCACCAGGCGGGCCTTCTGGGCATCGGTGAGTTCAGGGAGCTGCTTCACGGCGGAGGTCATCGGCGCCAGCTCCTCGGGGCGCAGGGGGCGGTCGGTGCTGAGCACCTCCAGCAGGTGGGCCTGCCGGTTCAGTTCGGTGAGGTACAGGGCGTGCGTCTCGGTGGTGGTCCACAGTTGGTTGGTGAGGTCGCCGAACGAGAATCCGCGCTCACGCTCCCAGGCGTCGCGTCCCTTCATGGTGGGCAGGTGGCGGTTCAGGCGGGTGAACTCGGCCATCTCCCCGATGGTGCGGTTGCGCAGGCCGCCTGCGGCCTCGGCATCCTCGGGCGCCACACGGCCGTCGAAATGCCGGTCGAACACGTGGTCGTTGAGCCGCACCCCGTTGTCGTACACCCCGTTCTGGGCGTGGATGGAGCCCGGGCCCTTGAAGGAGCGGTACGGGTCCGGCGGGTTCACCCACAGGCGCCAGCCGGGGGTGTCCTCCACCAGGAAGCCGCCGTCGTAAACCACGTAGTTGCCGTTGCCGCTCAAGATGGGACCCGGTGTGCTGCTCACCGTGCCGCCGAAGCGGACCACCGGGCGCAGGGCACTGACCCCCCCTGCGCCGCAAGTGTTGTCCATGGCACTGCCCTGAATGGCGCCGGAGCAGGCCGTGGCCACGTTGCCGCACGTCCCGGTCACCAAGGGGGAGTACCGGGTGTAGGATAGGTTGGCGGCGGTGCTCACCTTCACGGGCACGTTGTTGCCCACCCCACCCACTGTCATTGCGTACATGGTCACTTCCACAATGACGTTCCGCACGCCGTCCCAGGTGAACGGGGTGGAGAGCGCGAAGGCATCCCAAGCGCCGGCACCGGCCACGGGGCGGTTGGTGAGGGCCATGTTGAAGCCACAGCCGGCGGCAGGGTCGGAGTTGGTCACAAAGCCGCCGGTGAGGTCGTTCACCCCCGGGGGAGCATGGAACACGGCCACCTGCCAGGCCCATTGCTTGACGAGCCCTCCCTGGCCGATGTAGAAGGCGATCTCGTTGATCGGCTGCCCCGGGCAGAGACCTTGGGTCCAGGTGGTGTTGCCGTTCAACTGGGCGAGCTCCACGTTCAGTTCGTTCACCAGGAACATCATCTGCTTGCGCATCACACGGCAGGCGACACCGTTGATATAGGGGGTGACCGTGGCGCCGTTGTTCCACTGGCCCGTGTTGCAGGCCGGGCATGCCGGTGGCAGCGGGGTGTTGGGGATGCCGTTGGAGATCTCCGAGGTGCCCGTGCCGCAGGTGGCCTCGGCCTGGTGCTGGTAGGCCTGGGGCCCGAACACCAAATAGTCGTTGGGCAGCTTGCGCCATCCGACGGCGGGTCCCATGTACCCCTCGTGCCACAGGTCGGTGGCGTTCCAGCGGATGGCCCCGATGTTGGTGGCCGCCGTGGTGCCCGTGAGGCGCACGGCACCGCTCACCTCCAACAGTTGCTGGGCGGCGGGCAGCGGGGTGGGGGCGCCCATGGCCACGCGGCCACCGGCCTCCACCACCATGCGCTCGATGTTGTTGGTGCGGAAGTTGAGCTCCGTGGCGTCGGTGGTGCCCAGGTAATCATTCACCGGGTTCACCAGGTCGTTGCCCGTGAGCCCCCAGGCGGCCGAGCCCGGCGGGATGCGCACCCACTGGCCCAGGGTGGCGTTGTAATAGTAGTACCCGGCCACGCCGTCGGTCTGGTAGATGGTCATGCCGTCCACACCGGCCGGGCGTTGGGCGGTGGTCATGCGGGGCACCAGGAAGCCCTTTTTGGCGTTGGCCGGCAGCGCGCTCGCATCGATGTCCAGGATGGCGGTGGGGCTGGGGGCCGCGCCGTTGACGTTGATGCCGATGTTGTTCTGGGCGGCCAGGCCCATGCCCAGGCCCACTGCCATTGCCGTCAGGGTGGTCCTCATGGCCATGCGGTTCAGGGGAAGCACGGGGTTCATGGTCAGGGCTTGGTGCTGAGGTTGAGCTGCTCCAGGCGGGCCAGCAGCGCTTTGCGCTGGTCATCGGTCAGGCGCGGACTGCGCTCCACGTCCTGCTGCATGCGTCGCCATTCATCGTCGGTGAGCCCCTTGGCGAAGGCCATTTCCTCCAGCACGCGCAGGTCGCGTTCAAGTTCGGCGATGTACAGGGCCTGTTCCTCCACGGTGCGCCAGAGGCCGGTGCCGAGCGCGCCCAGCGAGGCTTTTTCGCCCGCCTGCCATTCGGTACGCGAGGGCATCGAGGGCAGGTGGCGCTGTTGGGCCAGGTAGCCCTCCAATTCGTTGAGGGGCACGTAGCGGTGGTCGGCGGCGGCGGCGGCGTCCTCCGGGCGCACGGCATCGTCGAAGTAGCGGTCGAAGACGTGGTCCGAGAGCTGCAGCCCCCCGTCGAACACCCGCTCCTGCGCGCGCACCGTGCCCGGTCCGCGGTAGGTGCCGGCCGTGGCGGCCCACTGCGGGGTGCCCACCATCAGGGCATGGTTGTTCAGCAGGGTGTAATCGCCCGTGTTGTTGAACGGGGTGGGCTGTTTCACCTGGCCCCACACCTTGAAGACCGGGCGCGTGGTGTTCAGGCCCCAAAGCAGGCCGGCGGGGAAGACGCTCGGCGTGGTGTAATAGGTGGAACCGGGGTTCACACTCGCGCCGGGCATGTAAGCCCAGATGGTGCTCTGGAAGGTGAGGCCCGTGGTGAGCAGCACCCGGGGCGAAACACCCAGCACCGGCGCTTTGAGGTAGTTGATCTCGATGATGATGTTGTCGGTGCCGTTCCAGAAGTAGGGCGGGTTGAGCGGGAAGACCACGTCCCCGGCACCCACGATCAGGTTGGTGCTGTTGTAGCGCACCGGGGAGGCGTTCATGCCGTTGCCCGTGGCCTGGTCGATGCCGGCGGCCGGCAGGGAGGCCAGGGGGGTGCTGGCCACTTTCACGTTGATGTTGAGCGCGCAGCCGGGGTTGGGCACCAGCGGGTCGTCGTCCAGGGCGGTGACCGCCAGCTGGGTGATGTTGCCCGCGCACAGGTTGAACGGTGCGTTGGCCAGTTCGGTGCCCAGGATCAGGTATTGCACGCGGCTGCCGGTGGACTGGGCGGTCTGGCTGGTGGGGAAGGGGGTCTCGCGCAGGCGCTGGGGAGCGGTGGGGTTGGTCTGGCCGTTATGCACGCCGCCCTGGGTCTGGCCGGGGGCGCCGCACACCATGTTGTAGTCGGTGAAGTCCTGGCCGGTGACCACCGTTTCGATGTTCTCCAAGCGGGTGTACATCGGCCCCACGCGCAGGAACTGGCCCTGGTTGGTGGCCGTGCAGTTGGCGCTGAGTTGCAGGGTGGTGGCGTTCACCACGGACACGATGGTGGCGCCGACCGGAATGCCGGTGCCGCTGACGTACATGCCCGCCGCCAGGCCCGCCGTGGAGGGGATGGTGATGTTGGCGCTGCCGGTGGTGGTGTTCATGCCCTGGATGGCCCGCACCCCGCCGCCTTCGTGGTAGTTGGCGGTGACGGCGTCGTTGTACCGCATCACCCCGTTGGCGGTGGTGAGGCTGAACTGTGTGCCCGGGTACACCGGCGCCTGCTTGTACAGGCGGAGCGCCCCGTTCACATGCAAAGCCTCCAGGGGGGTGGTGGTGCCGATGCCCACATAGCCGTTGGTGCCGCTGATGGTGATGCGCGGGTTGCCGACCCCGTTGGTGTTGATCCGCATGTCGTCGCCACTGCCGGCCACGGTGCCGATGAAGTTGGTGGCCACGTTGGTGCCGGTGTTGCCGGCCTCGGCCCAGCCCTGGCCGGTGCCCATGCGTACCCAAGCGGTGCCGTCATGGTAGTACAGGCCCACGGCGTTCTTGGGATCGTACGGCGCCGAGTTGTCCGTTTGGTACACCCACAGGCCGGCCGTGGGGCCGGGCAGCAGCAGGCGCTCGTTGTAGGTCATCCGGGGGATGAGCAGGCCGCGGTTCACGGCATCGAGCTCCAACAGGGCGTTGGCGTTCACTGGCGGCGCCCCCGTGGTGTTGATGGCCACGTTCTGGGCCAGGGCCGGGCCGGCCGGGAGCGCGCTGAGCAGCAGGACGTACAGCTGGCGGAAGCGTAGCGTCAACCTCATGGGACGATGCTTTGGGGTGCGGTTCGGGACGGGCGGAGCCTGACGGGCATCTGACAAAAGTAGAAAGGCCATGGCACGGCAGCAACAAGGCGGCGGCACATCGGTTCGGAAGGTTGGAAGCGCACGCGCAAGGGCCTTGCAAAGGCAACAGGAAGACGTGGGCCGGGCGCAGTCGTTGCCCGCTACTTATCAACAGGTTGTGAATGAGGGGGATGCGACCCGGGTAAGGGGGCGTGCCGAAGGTCAGTAGCGCAGCACGGGCCAGGCACGGGCGAGGCCCTTTTCATCGCGGAGCAGCACCGTGTAGGTGCCGGCCGGCAGGTCGGTCGCGTCCAGGTGCAGGGTCACGGGGCCGGGGGCCACCGCCTGGTCCAGCGCGCGCACGGTGCGGCCCAGGGCATCGGTGAGGCGGAGCGCCAGGGTGCCGATGGCCGAGGCGTGGTGCGTGAGGCTCACGGGGCCCCTGCTGGGGTTGGGGTAGGGTCCGGTGAAGCCCGCGCCGGGCCCGTGCAGGGCCGTGGTGGTGGTCATCCGCGTGTGCTGCCCGTCCTGGGCCACCTCCGTCAGCCGGTAATAGTTCAGGCCGAAGGCCGGCCGCGGGTCGTGCAGCACGTACTGCAGGGTGGCCTGGCTGTGGCCCGCGGCGGGCACCGTCCCCACGGCATGGTAACGCTCGCCATCGGTCGAGGCCTCCACCAGGAAGTGGTCCGATCCCTGCTCGGAGGCCGTGGTCCACGACACGCGCACTTGCGGCCCCTCGGACAAGGCCTCCAAGGCGATCAGCTCCAAGGGCAGCACGGTGCAGTCCAGCGAGGCCCCGTTGGTGAGGTTCCACGTCAGGGTGAACTGCTGGCCGTTGGTGCTGAAATTGTCCACGTACAGGATGTAGATCTGGCCGACCAGCACGTTGAAGGTGCTCACCCAGCGGTCGCCCCCGGCGCCCTCCGTGAAGTCGGTGGCCCCATTGCCGCAGCCGGTGGGGCCGGTGGGTGCGGCCCACGAGCAGCGCAGCGGTGCGCCCACCGGCGGGCAGGTGATGGCGGACAGGGGCCCCCACACGGCGAAGTCGTAGTCGGTGGGTGCGGCCGGGTTGATGGTGAAACCGATGGTGCCGGAGGCACTGGGGCTGAAGTAGTACCACGTGCCCTGCCGTTCCCCGGCGGAGAGGCAGCCCTGGTTGCCGGCGTTCAGGTCGGCGGTACAGCCCGTGTTGTTGGTGTTGTTGTTGAAGCTCTGGTTGTTGCAGATGGTGGCGCCCCCGGCGCAGTCCTCGGGCATGGTGGTGCCCGTGGTGCTCTGGAAGGCGCAGATGTTGAAGGAGCCCTGCTGGCCGTTGTAGCCCCACATCCGCACGTAGTAGGTCTGGCCGGGGGTGAGCGGGGTGCAGCGGCGGTCGATCCGTGGCATCAGGCCGATGGCGTCGTCGTTGCACTGGATGCTGGTGAAGGGGCCGGCGCAGCTGGGAGCGGAGTAGAGTTCCATGGCCCCGTTGGTCATGGTGCCCACCGCGGTCTCGATCGTCACCACGCCGTTGGCCGGGGCCGTGAAGGTGAACCACACATCGCCACCGGTGTAGAGGCCGCAACCGGGGGCCGGTGCGCCGCCGGTGGCGGTGGCGCCGATGTTCGAGTAGGTGAGCGGCAGGCAGGACGAGAGCACCGGCAGCGGGTTGGCCGCGCAGGGGTTGTCCCCGGTCATCGGCGGGGGCGGCGGGACGGTCCAGGCGCAGATGGAGAAGCTGCCGTTGTTGTCGTTGCCGTACTCCCAGAAGCGCACGTACACGGTGCTGCCCGGGGTGAGGCCGGTAGCGTTGATGTACGGCATGAGGCCGTTGACGCTGCCGTCGTCGTCGCAGGCCACCTGAGTGAAGGGGCCGCTGCAGGAGGGCGCGGTGTAAAGGGCCATACCGCCGTCCGTGATCACCCCGGTGTTGGAATCCAGGATGAGCACGCCGCTGGGGGGGACCACCACGGAGAACCACACGTCGCCGCCTTGGTAATAGCTGCAACTGGGCGCCGGCACGCCGGGGGTGGCGGTCATGCCGGCGTTGGTGGCCGCCTGGAACGCACAGCTCAGGCCAGGGGTGAGCGGGGTGGCGCCGCACGGGTTGTCGTTCAACGGCGGCGGCGGGGCCAGGCCGATGCTGAAGGTGCCGGGGCAGGGGCTGTTGGGCGTGGGCCAGGTGTCGAACCAGATGTAGTACTGCGTGCCGGCGTTGAGGGTGACGCTGATGGTGGTGCTGTTGGCGGCGTTCCCGTCGCCGTAAATGCAGGTGCCGCCGCCGGTGGGGCAGCCGGCCCACACCTGCACCGAGCTCCAGGTCTGGCCCGTGACGTTGATGTTGTACAGGCCGGTGGTGGTGGGCGTCAGGGTGTAGAGGGCCTCGTTGCCGTTCTTGTAGGCCGCAACGTCACCGGTACCGCAAAGCGTGCCGGGCACGTTGGTGGCGTTGAGGTCGTTGGTGGCGCCGCAGTTCAGGGCCTGGTTGTTGATGGGCAGGCTGGCGGGGCTCAGCGCGGTGGCACCGGCGCAGGTGGTGGCGCGCAGCTCCATGGGGAGCAGCGTGGCGAGGGCGAGGACGAGGGCGGCGGCCCCGGTGTGCGCGTAGCGTCGCATCATGGGCTCAGGGGTTGGTCTCCCGTTGCAGGGCATCGTAGAGGTCGGGGTGGGCCGTGATCCAGGCTTGTTTGGCGGCCTGGCGCAAGGCGTCGTCCGGGCCGGCCACCGGCACCGGTCCGTAGCTGCCGTCGGGCCAGGCGGCGATGGCGTGGAACACGGGCGTTCCGGGCCACATAACCTCCACGCCCAACAGCGGCAGGCCCTGCAGCTGCAGGGTGTTCACCAGGGTGTTGAGGGCGATGTCACCTTCGGGGGTGAACTTGGCCAGCATCCGGTCCGCGGCCACATGCAGGGGCACGGCCTCGCCCAGGTCGCGCAGGATGGTGAGGGTGGCCTTCTCCCCGGGGCCGTCCAGGGGCAGGTGGAAGTGCAGGAACACATCGATGCCGGCCGTGCCGGTGTTCTGTGCGGTGAGACCGCAGGGCAGGGCCAGCAGCAGGCCGGTGAGCAGGCGTGCGAGGTGGGTCATGAACAGCGGGAAGGGCAGGGGCAAGGTAGGGGAAGGACCCGTCCTGCACCCACCGCTGTGGAAAAGACGGCGGTGTTGTTCAGCGGTTGCCTGCCTGCGGGCGGCTCAGGGCCACGCGCGCACTGCCCAGGGGCTGGCCGTTGGCGTCCTCCACGTGCAGCAGGTAGAGGCCTTCGGGCAGGTCGGCCACCTGCAGGCGGATCCGGTCGTCGTCCGGGCCCAGGGTGGCCGTGCCGTGGCGCAGCACCCGTCCCTGGGCAGTGGCCAGGCGGTAATGCACGGTGGTGGCGGGCGCGCCGGGCAGCAGCACGGTGAGGTGGTCGTTGGCGGGGTTGGGCACCACGCGGAGCACCGCGCCGGTGCCGTCATGGATGGCGGAGGCCGTGGGCGAGGTCTGCACCGTGCCGTCGAGGTGGACGACGCGCAGGCGGTAGTAGTTGGTGCCGGGCAGCGGGGCGTTGTCGATGAAGCTGTAGTCCAGGTGGGCCAGGGAATGGCCGGCAGCGGGCACCTGGCCGATGGGGACGAAGGTCTCGGCGTCGGCGGAGCGTTCCACGGTGAAGTGCGCCGTGCCGTCCTCGGTCTGGGTGGTCCAGGACAGCATCACGGCGCCGGGCTGCGCGGTGGCCTGTAGCCCCATGAGCTCCACGGGCAGCACGGTGCAGTCCAGCGAGGCGCCGTTGGTGAGGGTCCAGTCCAGGGTGAAGGCCTGCCCGGTGATGTCGAAGTTGTCGATGTACATGATGTACATCTGCCCGGTGATGATGTTGAGGGGGGCCACCCAGCCGTTGCCGAATTCATTCTCCGAATTGTCCACGGCACCGTTGCCCAGGCCGGTGCGGAAGGCGGCGGCACCGGGGTAGCCGGGCACGTTGGGCGGGTAGGCCCAGGAGCAGCGCGTTGGGTTGCCCACGGGCGGGCAGGTGATGGTGGCCATGGGCCCCCAGATGGCGAAGTCGTAGTCGATGTTGGCCGAGGGTTGGATGGTGAGGGCGGCGGTGCCCGAGGCCGAAGGCGAGAAGAAGTACCAGGTGCCCTGCCGCTCGTTGCCCATCAGGCAGCCGCGGTTGGTGGCGTTGAGGTCGGCGACGCAGCCGCTGAAGTTGGTGTTGTTGTTGATCTGCTGGTCGCTACAGATGGTGTAGGCGCCGGTGCAGTCCTCCTGTTGGGCGGAGGGTGCCGACGGCGCGCTGACACAGATGGAGAAGGTGCCGGTGGCACCGCCGTAGCCCCAAAGCCGGATGTAATAAGTGGTGAAGGGGTTGAGGGTGGCGCAGCGCCGGTCGATCTCCGGCATCAGCAGGCCGCCGAGGAGGTCCTCGTCGTCGTTGCAGGCCACGAGGGCGAGCGCGGCGCAAGTGCCGCTGTACAGCTGCATGGCGGCATCGGCCATCGAGCCGGCCTGGGTGTCGATGAACACCTGTCCGCTGGCGCCCGTGGTGAAGGTGAACCACACATCGGTGTTCGGTGGTGTGCTGCAGGTGGGTGGCGGGTTGGTTCCCGAGGCGGTGGCGCTCACGTTGGTGAAGGGCAGCATTGTGCAGGTGGTCAGTACGGGCAGCACCGTGGCGCCGCTGCAGTTGTTGTTGGCCGGTGGGGGGGGCGGCACCGCACAGGTGATGTTGATGGCCCAGCCCGGTTGTGTCACCGAATTGTCCGAAGTGAACCACAAGGTGAGGCAGCCCCCCACGGTGGAGGTGAAGGAGGGCGGCAACGCGGTCCCGCTGAAGATGCCCAGTTGTGGTGACCCGTTGGTGGGTCCGTTGTGCACCGAAAGCTCATCCCAAAAGGCTTCGGTGTTGAAGGCGGTGAAAGTGAGGGTGAGCAACTGGCCTGGCGGGGCGCAGTAGGTCCAGGTGAGGTTCTGGTTGTTGCCGTAATTGCCACCGGCGCCACCGGTGTCGTACACGGTGGTGCCGCACTGGGCCATGGCGGCCGTGCAGGGGATCCAAGCGGCCACGGCCCATGCGGCCCATCGGGCGCGCAGGGGATGCTGCGGCAGGTGGACGGTGGGCTCAGTGGTCCGCATGCGATGGGGTGGGCATGCTGCGCCCGGTGAGTTGTCGGTACTGGTCCGGATGTTCCGCGATCCAGGCGTTCTTGCGGGCGGCCTCGGCGTCCAGCGGGGTCCAGTCCGTGGCGGCGGTGCCGGCGGCCGGGGTGCGCTCCAGTTCAGGTCCCTGGGGGCCTTCCCACCACAGGAGCTCGAAGTGGTGCGCGGCCAGCAACACGGCCAGGGCCTGGGGCTGCACGGCCTGGGTCCCGGTGAACCGCAGGGTGTGCCGGGGCTGGTCGTAGTGCACGTCGTTCCCATCGAACGCCTGCACCACGCTGGCCAGCATGGGCTTCACAGCCGCGTCGGCATGCAGGGGGCGGATCACCGCCTGGCCTTGCAACGGTTCCTGCGCGTACGCCTGCATGAAAGGCATCGCGGCGGCGAGGCCCAGGGCCCACCACAGGCGGTGAAGGGGCCGTGCGGGGCGGGGTCCGGAGCGTGGGCGGCAGCGGCTTGGCATGGACAGGCACGACAGGTTCCGCTTGGGGCGGTCCGCGTCCAATGACCAAACTAATACGCTCGTCGAAAAGTCGTCAAGCGATACGCAATGACTTTTATCAACAAGGACCCGTCGAAACGGATCGGTGCTGGCGCGGGATGGAAGAGGGGATGGCGCCTGTGGCCCCGGCGGTCCGGCGTGGTCAGCCTGCGGTCCGTCCGGGGTAGCTGTCCAGGGCCAGGCGCAGGCATTCCACGGCCTGTGCGAGCTTTTCCTTATGCAGCACGTAGGCCAGGCGCACCTGTCGCCGCCCCGTGGCGGGGTCGGCATAGAAGCCGCTGCACGGGGCCATCATCACGGTGCGGCCCTGGTGGCTGAAGGATTCCAGGAGCCACTGGCAGAAGGCATCGGCGTCGTCGATGGGCAGTTCGGCCACGCAGTAGAAGGCGCCCTTGGGCTTGGGGCAGGTCACGCCGGGGATGGCGTTCAGCCCGTCCACGAGGATGTCGCGGCGCTCACGGTATTCGCCCACCACTTCCTGGAAGTAGGCCTGCGGGGTGCGCAGGGCGGCTTCGCTGGCGATCTGTCCGAAGGTGGGCGGGCTCAGGCGGGCCTGGGCGAACTTGAGCACGGTGGCCAGCAGCTCGGTGTTGCGCGTGATGAAGGCGCCCACGCGCGCGCCGCACATGCTGTAGCGCTTGCTCACGCTGTCCACCAGCACGACATGCTGGTCGAGCCCTTCGAGGGACAGGGCGCTGGTGTGGGTGGCGCCGTCGTAGCAGAACTCGCGGTAAACCTCGTCGGCGAAGAGGAACAGGTCGTGCTTGAGCACGATGGTGCGGAGGGTCTCCAGCTCGGCGCGGCTGTACAGGTAGCCGGTGGGGTTGCCGGGGTTGCAGATCAGGATGCCCTTGGTGCGCGGGGTGATCAGGGCCTCGAAGGCGGCGATGGCGGGCAGGGCGAAGCCCTCGCGGATGGTGCTGCGCACGGGCACCACCTTCACATCGGCGGCCAGGGCGAAGCTGTTGTAGTTGGCGTAGTAGGGCTCGGGGATGATGATCTCGTCGCCCGGCTCGAAGCAGGCCATCATGCCGAAGAGCAGGGCCTCACTGCCGCCGTTGGTGACGATGATCTGCTCGTGGGTGACGGCCATGCCGTGCCAGGAGTAATAGGCGGCCAGGCCCTTGCGGTAGCTCTCGAAGCCGGCGCTGTGGCTGTACTCGATGACGGTGCGGTCCAGGTGGCGGATGGCCTCCAAGGCCACCTCGGGGGTGCGGATGTCGGGCTGGCCGATGTTGAGGTGCAGCACTTCCACCCCGCGGCGGCGGGCGGCTTCGGCAAAGGGGACGAGCTTGCGGATCGGGGAGGCCGGCATCCGGCGGCCCTTGGAGGAGATGGCGGGCATCGGTGGGGGAAAGTGGACGGCGAAGTAACGAAGAAGCCCCGCCGTCCCGCAGGTCCGCCACAGGGCGGCAGGCGGGAGGCGGGGCCTCGGAGGGGGCGGGTCAGTTGGTCTTCTCCACAGGGGCCATGGGGCTCTGCTCCTTCACCGGCGAAGCGGGGGTGCTGGGGCCGGCCTCCACGGTGCCCTTGATGCGCACCACCTTCTCGGGGGCGTTGGTGGCGTTGCTGCTGATGGTGACGCTCTTGTTGATGGGGCCGGGGCGCTTGGTGTCGTACTTCACCGTGATGGTGGTCTTGCCGCCGGGCTTCACCGGGGCGGTGTCGCACTTGGGCACCGTGCAGCCGCAGCTGCCCTTGCAATTCGTGATGATCAGCGGCTGGTCGCCCGTGTTGGTCACCACGAACTCGCAAGTGCCGTTGGCGCCGTTGGCGATGGTGCCGTAGTCATGCACTTCCTTGTCCAGGCTGATCTGCGGGCCGGTGCCGCTCACCGCTTTGGTGTTGTCCTGGGCCATGGCACCGAGAAAGAGGGCGCTCAGGCCGAACGAGAGAAGGATCTTCTTCATGGGTCGGGTCGGTTTGCTTGCGTTGTGAGGTCCAAAACTAGGGTCGGTCCCAAGGCCTGCGGGCTGACATTAACAAGACCTTAACAGGGCCATGGTCCGTGCCGGCGGCCTCCTGCCAGATCGCGTGCCGATCCCGATCCGGGGCTACCTTTCCCCCTTGCACAGCCCGCCCGGCCCGGTGATGCACGCTCCCGCACCCCTCCCCAAGAACGTCTGCGGGCTCCCCGGACGGAGCGGACCTGCCCGCGCCGCCGCCCCGAACCAGCCGCCCCGGGTGGTGATGTGACCTTGCGCCATGGACGTCCCCATCCACCCCGACCACCAAGCCGTCCTGGACCTGTTCCCGCCGGCCTTGAGGGCCCTGGCCGATTCTGAACTGGCCCTCGGGAACCGCATCATCCAGGCCGGGGCCGGACATCCCGCACCGCCCGCCGGCGCACAGATCATGTTCGCGCATGACCTGTTCACCCAGGACCAAGGCCTTTTGAACGGCTTGCATCGCTACGATCGCAACGCCTCCACCCATCACCAGGAGATCAGCGATGCGGATCGCTTTTTCTGGATCCTCACCGCCCCGCTGCCCCCGCCTCCGGAGCCGGACATGAACGCCATCCGCGACCGCGCGAACCTGACCCAGGAGGCGCCGCCCGGCGTGATGCCTGTGTACAAGTGCGATGAGGTGGAGATGGACTACCGTGGCGAGATGTTGATCCTCCATGAGAAGGATCGCCGCACGGACATCGTGTGGACCTGGAACCGGGGCAACCAGCTGTACCGCTCGTCCCTCAGCCCGTGGTGGTATCCGGAGGAGCGCCGTTCCCAGGAGATGACCGCAGCGGAAAAAGAGGAGGTGATCCGCCGTTTCCTGGAATTCGCGCGGAGGAACATCTCGGACAAGATCGAACTTCGCGACTGAAACCCGACCGCCATGTCGTGGAAGATCGCCATCCTCGTCGCCTTCATCACAGCGCTCGTCACTGCGGTGTTCACGGCGCCGGTCGCGGACCATGTCACGAAGAAGTTGGGGGTGTCCGATTTCGAGGGTCAGCGTGGCATGGCCATCGCCTTCATCTTCATTCCGGCGGGCTTCATCGGCGGCTTCCTGCTCGGCCTGCTGGGCACCAAGCTGGTGCAGGCCCTGGAATGGGCGCAATTCTGGAAGGCGGCCGGTCTGTCCCTCGGGATGAGCCTGGGATCCCTGGGCGCCATCGCGGGCCTGTCCCTGCTCACCGTGCAGAAACCGCCGCTGCTTGACGGTGAAGTGCTGGATCTGGAGGCGGAGATCATGCTGCCGAAGCAGCTTCAACCGAAGCACAGCCTCGACGAGAACAACCCGCGGGTGAGTCTCTATGCCGGGCCGAAGGACAACCTGTATGTAACGATCGATCCCGCCTCCGTCAAACACATCGGGGACACCCTCCATCTGCCGGTGCGTACACGCTTGAACACCGCATCCTCCACGCGGAAGCTGTCGATCATGGTGGACGACAGTGTGAGCTACACCCTGGACATGCCCTTGCAACCCGTACCGGGGAAAGGGGATCTGGCCTGGACCACACCCATGCCCATGCGCTACTCGAACATCAGGGACAATGGCCACACCTTCACCGAGGCGATGGTGCGCTACCGGGTGGTGAAAGCCGGCCGGGAGGGGGAATGACCGACGCGTTCCTTGGATCCATCGCCACAGGGATCCCTGCTGGATCGACCTGCCCAACGACGTTCCATCAGCTGACGTGACCGCGCTTGTCCGCTGTGTTGAAAATCCTTGTCCGGCTCTTGCCGAAGGGATGGGGCCGGAGCGGTACGAACGGCGTGAGGACTGAAGTTGTGCGCATTCCGGCATCACGGCCACTGGGCTATTTTTGCGCTCCCCAAAACCCGGCCCGGGCACGGCCGGTCATGGTCACATCCGATGGAGATCCCCAAGCATTACGAGGCCAAGCGTGTGGAAGGCAGGTGGTATGCCCACTGGATGGAGAAGGGCTACTTCCGTAGCGTGCCCGACGACCGCGAGCCCTACACGGTGGTGATCCCCCCGCCCAACGTCACCGGCGTGCTGCACATGGGGCACATGCTGAACAACACCATCCAGGACGTACTGGTGCGGCGTGCGCGCATGCAGGGTAAGAACGCCTGCTGGGTGCCCGGCACCGACCACGCGAGCATCGCCACGGAAGCCAAGGTGGTGCGCCTGCTGCAGGAACAGGGCATCAAGAAGAGCGCCATCGGGCGGGAGGAATTCCTGAAGCACGCCTTCGCCTGGAAGGAGAAGTACGGCGGCGTGATCCTCGAACAACTGAAGAAGCTGGGCGCCAGCTGCGATTGGGACCGCACGCGCTTCACCATGGAGCCCGCGCTGAGCGACGCCGTGCTCGACGTGTTCATCGACCTGCACAAGAAGGGCCTGGTGTACCGCGGCCTGCGCATGGTGAACTGGGATCCCGTGGCCCTCACCGCCGTGAGCGACGAGGAGGTGATCATGAAAGAGACGAACTCGCGTCTCTACCATGTGCGCTACGCGATCGAAGGCGGCAAGGACGAGTGGATCACCATCGCGACGACACGTCCGGAGACCATCCTGGGCGATACCGCCGTGGCCGTTCATCCCGAGGATGAACGCTATGCGCACCTGAAAGGCAGGCGTGTTCTGGTGCCACTGATCGGCCGTAGCGTGCCCATCATCTTCGACGAATACGTGGAGCGCGAGTTCGGGACCGGTGCACTGAAGGTGACGCCCGCGCACGACGCGAACGACCATGAGTTGGGCAAGAAGCACGGCCTGGAGACCATCGACATCCTGGAGCCCAACGGAACGCTGAGCCCCGCCGCGCAACTGTACGTGGGCGAGGACCGCTTCGTGGTACGGAAGAAGATCGCCAAGGAGCTGGAGGAGAAGGGCCACCTGGTGAAGACCGAGGACATCGTGAACAAGGTGGGGATCAGCGAACGTACCGATGCCGTGATCGAGCCGCGCCTCAGCCTGCAATGGTTCGTGAAGATGGGCGAGCTGGCCAAGCCCGCGCTCGAAGTGGTGAAGGACGGCCGCGTGAAGCTGCACCCGCAGAAGTTCGTGAACACGTACACCTACTGGATGGAGAACGTGCGCGACTGGTGCATCAGCCGCCAGCTCTGGTGGGGGCAGCAGATCCCGGCGTGGTACAACGAAGCAGGCGATGTGGCCGTGTGCAAGACCGAAGCGGAGGCCATCGCGCAATTCAAGGGCGCCGGGCAGAGCACCAACGGCATCAAGCAGGACGAGGATGTGGTGGACACCTGGTTCAGCAGCTGGCTGTGGCCCATCAGCGTGTTCGACGGCTTCAAGGACCCGCAGAACAAGGACATCAAGTACTACTACCCCACCAACGACCTGGTGACCGCACCGGAGATCCTCTTCTTCTGGGTGGCACGTATGATCATGGCGGGTATGGAATACCGCGATGAGGTGCCGTTCAAGAACGTGTACCTCACCGGCATCGTGCGCGACAAGCTGGGGCGCAAGATGAGCAAGAGCCTCGGCAACAGCCCGGATCCCCTGGAGCTGATCGAGAAATTCGGCGCGGACGGGGTGCGCACGGGCATGCTCTTCAGCAGCCCCGCCGGTAACGACCTGCCGTTCGACGAGAGCCTCTGTGAACAGGGACGCAACTTCGCCAACAAGATCTGGAACGCCTTCCGCCTGGTGAAAGGCTGGGAGGTCGCCCAGCGGGAACAATCGCCCGCTGCCGCCGCGGCGGTGGCGTGGATGCGCAGCCGCGTGGCACGCACCACCACGGAGCTCAACGGCCTGTACGACCAGTTCCGCATCAGCGACGCCCTGCTCACCACCTACAAGCTGATCTGGGACGACCTGTGCAGCTGGTACCTCGAGAGCATCAAGCCCGCCTTCGCCAAGGCTTCGGCGGGCGATGCCCGTCAGGAGCCGATCGACGCCGCGACCTACGAGGCCACCATCGCGCTCTTCGAGGATGTGCTGAAGCTGCTTCACCCCTTCATGCCCTTCCTCACCGAGGAGCTGTGGCACCACCTGCGCGAACGCAAGCCCGGCGAGGACATCATCATCGCTGCGTGGCCGAAAGGCGGCGAAGGGGATGCGGCGTTGGAGGCCGAGGTGCAGCACGCCTTCGACCTGGTGAGCGCCGTGCGCAACGTGCGCAATGAGCGCGGCATGAGCCCGAAGGAAGCGTTGAACGTGCAGGTGAAAGGCGCAGCGCCGATGCGCGCGGCCGTGTCCGCCCTGGTGAACAAGCTGGCCAACGTGGGCACGATCGCCCGCGTGGACAAGAGCGGCGACGGGGCGGTGACCTTCCTCGTGGGCACCACGGAATACGCCATCGACCTCGGCGACAAGGTGGACACCGCCGCCGAGGCCAAGAAGGCCGAAGAGGAGCTGAAGTACCTGCGCGGCTTCCTTTCCAGCGTGGAGAAGAAGCTGGGCAACGAACGATTCGTGAACGGCGCGCCGCCGCAGGTGCTGGAGAACGAGCGCAGGAAGAAGGCCGACGCCGAAGCGAAGATCAAGGCGCTGGAGGAGCGGCTGGCGGTGTTGAAGTAGGTGTGGCGGCTACCTTCGTCGCATCGCCCGGGACCTGACATACGCCGCGATCGACATCGGTTCCAACGCCGTGCGCCTGTTGGTGGGCGAGGTGGTGGAACGGGAGGACCATCCCGTTGTGCGCAAGGTCTCATTGGTGCGGGTGCCGATCCGCCTCGGGGAGGATGTCTTCGCCGACGGGGCCATCAGCGCGGCCAAGCGGGACTACCTGGTGAAGAGCCTGCGGGCCTTCCGGCTCCTGATCGACGTGTACGGGGTGCCGCGCTACCGGTGCTGTGCCACCAGCGCCATGCGGGAGGCGACCAACAGTGCGGAGGTCATCGCCCGGGTGGAGATGGAGACCGGGGTGGACATCGAGGTGATCGGCGGGCGCGAGGAGGGAGGGCTGATCAGCAGCACGTTCTGGACGCAGGACCTGTTGAAGGACCGGAGCTACCTGTTCATCGACGTGGGGGGCGGCAGCACCGAGCTCACCTGGCTGGAGAAAGGCCGGCGGGTGCGGGCGGCGAGCTTCAAGGTGGGCACCGTACGCATGCTGGCCGGCAAGGTGAAGGCCCATGTGTGGCCGGAGATCGCGGCGTTCCTGGAGGGCCTGCGGGCGGAGCACGGGCCGATGGTGGCCGTGGGCACCGGGGGCAACATCAACAGGATCTTCAAGGAGAACGGCAACCGGTACGGCGAGCCATTGCTGCGCTCGGACATCCGGCGGCACCGCGACCGCATCGCCGCGTACAGCCTGGAGGACCGTGTGAAGCTGCTGCGTCTGCGGGCCGACCGGGCCGACGTGATCATTCCTGCGGCCGACATCTTCCTGCGGGTGATGGAGGAGGCCGGCATCGAGGAGGTGTTCGTGCCCAAGGTGGGCCTGGCCGACGGCATCGTGTACGACCTGTACATGCGGCAGCACGGGCACAGGCGTTATGCGCATTCCGCTCCGTACGATGTGCCGGCGTGAGCGTTGGTGGGCGCTGGTGGCGGTGCTGCCGCTGCTGTTGCAGGTGGCGGTGGCGCAGTCCTGGTCCGTGGGCCTGCGCGGGCACTACGGTTTCCTTTGGCCGCACCGCCCCTCCAGCTGGGTGCTGGTGGAAGGCCATGCGGTGGCGACGGAGCTGTTCGCGGAGCGACGACTGCCGGGCGACCGGCCGTGGCAGCGCCACTATCGCGCACCGTCGTTCGGGGTGGGCCTGCTGTACACGGGCCTGGCCAACCCGGGGCGCATCGGTGCCACGGCGCGTGTGCTGCCGTACCTGCAGCTGCCCTTCGTCCGCGGCCGGCACGGCGACCTGGGCATGCGGTTGGGCTGGGGGTTGGGCTACGTGACCCATCCGTACGACCGACGCGGCAACTTCAAGCAGATCGCGATCGGTTCACGCCTCAACACGGCCATCCAGCTCATGGTGGCCTACAACCATTGGTTCGGCCGCACCGGGCTGTCGGCCGGGTTCGGCATCGACCACTGGAGCAACGGGTCGTTCGCCCTGCCGAACCTGGGGCTCAACCTGCTGAGCGCAAGCCTGGGCGTGGTGCGGTCGCTCGGGCCGGTGACACCCTATGTGCATGTGCCGGACACCGCGGCGCTGGAACGGCCCCGCCGGGAGCAGAGCGTGGTGGGCGCCATGTTCTGGAGCGAGACGGGGCGGCCGGAAAGCGGACGCCACAGCGTGTACAGCCTGATCGGCCAGGTGCAATGGCGGCTTTCGCGCAAGTCCGCCGTCGCCGTCGGGGCCGATGTGTTCAACAAGGGCGCCCTGCGCACCGATCATCCCGAGCTGGAGGACCGGGGGCGTGCGGCGCTCACACAGGCGGGGCTGCATGCGGGCTATGCGTTGCTCTTCGGCCGGGGCGAACTGTTCCTGCAGATGGGGGCGTATGTGTACACCCCGGTGCCCGATGAGGCCTCGGTGTTCCACCGGCTGGGCGGCCGCTACCGGATCGCGCGCCACCTGGTGGCGCACCTGGCGTTGAAAAGCCACTATGCGGTGGCCGACCATTGGGAGTTCGGGATCGGATACCGTTGGTCATGAGGCGTGCGTTCCCCCTGCTGCTGTTGCTGCTGGGCTGCCAGGCCGAGCAATGGGACGATTGTGTCACCTCCACCGGGCCGCAGGGCACCGAGGAACGTGCAGTAGGGGCCTTCGACCGCGTGGTGCTGGAGGACCGTGTGGACCTGGTGCTGGTGGACCGCCCTGCAGGCACGGTCGTCGTGGAAGGCGGCTCGAACCTGCTGGGCCAGGTGGTCACCGACGTGGAGGGCGGCACGCTGCGGGTGCGCAACGACAACCGGTGCAACTGGGTGCGGAGCTTCCGTCCGCGCATCACCGTCCGCGTGCCACGCCAGGGGTTACGGGAGCTCGAACTGCACGGCACCGGCGATGTGCGGAGCACGGACACGGTACGCAGCGCGGTGTTCCGCATCGAGCAGCACGATGCACAGGGCACCGTGACGCTCGCACTGGCGGTGGACACGTGCTATGTGGGGTTGCATACGGGCGCCGGTGACGTGCACGTGGCGGGCCACTGCGGCGTGGCCTACCTGTACAGCGGCCTCATGGGTCCCATCGATGCGGGCGGGCTCCGGGCCCAGGAAGTGAACGTGAACAACAGCGCGGTCACCGACATCACCTGCCGCGCGGTGCAGCGGTTGAACGTCCAGCTCTTCGATGCGGGCGATGTGCGGTATTACGGCGATCCGGTGCTGCAGGCCACGGTGACCGGCAGCGGGCAGGTGGTGCGATCGGGGCCGTAGGGGCCAGGGCCGCGGGCACGCTGCGTGTGACATTGGTTCCCGACGGCGCTGCGCGGCGGGGCTACCTTCACCCCATGCGCCATCTGTTCGCCACGGCCGCACTGACGGCCCTGCTCGCTTCCTGCACTGCGCCGGAAGCCCCTTTCGATGAAGCCGCCGCCATCCAACGCGGCCAAGGCATCGCCAAGGCCACGTTCCAACAGCTCTCCACACGTTTGCAGGGCGCCATGGCCGAAGGAGGCCCGCCGGGCGCGCTTGGGTATTGCTCCGTGGCAGCACTGCCCCTGGTGGATTCGCTTTCCGCGGTGCAAGGCGTGCGGATCAAGCGCACCAGCGACCGCCTACGCGCCCCGCACGATGCGCCCGATGCCGATGAGCGCCGCCGCCTGGACCAAGTGCTCGCCATGCTGGCTGAAGGGGCCAAGCCCATCGACATCCCGCCGCAAGCCTTGGTGTTGGGCGACAGCATCGCCTTCTACCAACCCATCCTGATCAACATGCCCAACTGCCTGAAATGCCACGGTACGCCGGGGCTGGAGGTGGACAGCGCCACCAGCGCCATGTTGGCGCGGAAGTATCCCGGCGACAAGGCCACCGGCTACGCCGTGGGTGACTTCCGCGGGCTGTGGAGCATCCGCTGGAAGCGGTAGAGGGTACGTACACCCGAAAGTTGTTAGACGTGTGATTCCGCAGATCGTCGAAGCGGCGGAAGGTGGTTCTTGATGATGGCCCACACCAAGGCATCATCCGTGGCATCGTACGAATGGACAAGCCGATTCCGGAATGCACGGATCCGCTCGCCATGCTCGATCACATCATCTGGATCCAGCTGCATCAACTTGTTTACTGCTTCGCCGATCGTGATCAATCGTCGCTCCACCGCATCTTTCACCGTCAGTGATCCGGCGTATTGTTCAAACGTTCCGATACCGGCCAAATGATGGTCGATCGCATCCAATGCGATCATGATATCAGACCAATACTTGCGCTTGGTCTCCATCGTATATCGGTACCTGGGTACGTTCGATGACCTCGCGCATGACCGGATTCTTCAAGGAGCGCAAGGTGAGCAGGTCCACTCGCCGACCAAAAAAGGTCTCAAGCCTGTCCCAAAGGTCCAGCATCAACCTGCCGAAGGTCAATGGATCGGATGGTTTGAGGTCAACCACGAGGTCCACGTCACTGTCTCCCGAGAACGGTCCGTGGACCGAAGAACCGAAAGCGTGCAAGGTCTTCACCTCATGAGCTTCACACAAGCGCTTGAAGCCTTCCCTGTCACGCGCGATCAGATCCTTCAGCATGCCGTAAAGTTACTCCAACCCCCAATTTGAAGTGCATCCGAACGGAAGTGTCGGCGAGCGCAATTTTGAGGCTTCGTCCATGGGCATTCGCCCGCCGTACCTTGGGTGCATGGAGCGCCATCTACCGATCCTTTGTTTGATGGCCGCATCACCGGTCGCCCTGGTCGCGCAGACGGGTGAACACAAGCCTTTGTCCGCGCAGGAAAGCGACCCTGTGCGCCTCGGCTGGATGCAAGGCACCCCGCCGCCTGCCGACCGTGTGCTGCATGTGGCCGACGGTTCCTTCTTCCGCTTCCCGGCCTTGCGCTGGAGCGTGGTGCACATGCGGGAGCTCCTGCCCACCGTGCGTGTTTCCCGAGGGAGTGCCGCACCCATGGCCTTGCCCTACGCGCTGGATCCCGGCATCGACAAGGTGGCGTTCAAACCCTGGCACGCCGACACCACCATGACCTGGGAGCAGTCGCTGTGGACCAATTACACGGACGGGATCCTGGTGATGCATCGCGGCCGTGTGGTGTATGAGCGATACTTCGGCGCACTGGGCCCTACTGATGTCCATGCCGTGATGTCCCTCACGAAATCCTTCACAGGCACCTTGGCGGCCATGCTGTTGGCAGAGGGCGTGCTCGATGAGCACAAGCCTGCGGCGTTCTATGTGCCCGAGCTCGCCGGATCGGCCTTTGGCGATGCCACCGTGCGCCAGTTGATGGACATGACCACCGGCCTGCACTACAGCGAGAACTATGCGGATCCGAAGGCCGATGTGTGGATGTTCGGCGCCGCCGGCGAGCCGAACCGGATGCCCGGGGACGGCCGTGGGCCCTTGGGCTACTGCGCCTATCTGGAGACGGTGCGGAAGGAAGGGGAGCATGGCGCGGCCTTCCACTACAAGACGGTGAACTCGGACGCCTTGGGCTGGGTGATCGCGCGGGCCTCGGGCAAGCCGGTGGACGAGCTGCTGGCGGAGCGGATCTGGGGGCGCATCGGCATGGAGCAGGACGGATACTACCAGGTGGATGCCTTGGGCACCCCCTTCACGGGCGGCGGCTTCAACGCGTCGTTGCGTGACCTGGCGCGATTCGGGGAGCTGATCCGCGACAAGGGGCGCCACCAAGGGGAGCAGGTGATCCCCCAACGCGCGGTGGAGGACATCATGGCGGGCGGAAGCAAGGAGGCCTTCGCCAAGTCCGGGTACACCGAACTGCGGGGCTGGTCCTACCGGGACATGTGGTGGATCACCGGGAATGCGCATGGTGCCTTCATGGCCCGCGGCGTGCATGGCCAAGCCATCTACATCGACCCGAAGGCGGAAATGGTGATCGTGCGCCTGGCCTCCCATCCGGTGGCGGCCAACACGGCCAACGATGCCACCTCGCTCCCGGCCTACCAGGCCGTGGCGGAATACCTGATGAAGCAGCAGTAAAGAACGTGGATCATGGAATGGAACGCGTTATTCGACCTGAAGGGGAAAGTGGCCATCGTCACCGGCGGTGCACGCGGCATCGGCAAGGCAGCGGCCTTGCTCTTGGCCAAGGCCGGAGCGGATATCGCCATCGGCGACCTGGATGCGGAGGAGGCCGGGCGCACGGCGGAAGAAGTGCGGAAGCTCGGCAGGAGGGCGGTGGCCGTTCCCTGCAACGTGCTTCGGGATGAGGACTTGGTGCAGCTGGTGGGAACGACGGTGAAGGAGCTGGGTGGTGTGCATGTCCTGGTGAACAATGCCGGCGGTGGCGGCGGCGGCCGGGAGGACCCGGCGACCATCTCCGTGGAGGACATCCGTCGCGACTTCGGCCTGAACGTCTTTAGCGGGTGGCGGCTGTGCCAGCTGTGTGCGCCGCATATGAAGCAGGCCGGTTACGGTTCCATCGTGTTCATCACGTCCATGGCCAGCATCAACCACAGCCCGGGCATGAGCGGCTACGGTGGTTCCAAGGCGGCCGTGAACCACATGGCGGCCAACCTGGCCCACGATCTCGGTCCCGAGGTGCGCGTCAACTGCGTGGGCCCGGGGGCAACGCGCACCGCCGCGTTGGAAAGCGTGCTTACGCCGGAGATCGAACGGCGCATGCTGGCGCGCACGCCGATCCGGCGCCTGGGCACTCCGGAGGACATCGCCGGGGCGGTCCTGTATTTCGCGGCCCCCATCTCCGCTTGGGTGAGCGGCCAGACCCTCTTCGTGAACGGCGGCGGGGTGCAAACGTTGGATTAGCTTGGCCTCATAAGTCGTCGATCGGATCCACGGGGCACACGGGATTCCTGCTGCCGTAAGTTCCCTTCAACATATCGAATCCCAGCAGGGTGGTGGTGTTACCCTCCCACAGGGTCTTCCGTTTCGGAGACCCTGTGGCCTCCGGACCTTACGAGGTCGCAGGGGTACACTGCGTGAGACCCTGCGCGGCGATTTGTCGATATGCGAACCGGCTATCGATAGGCATCCTTCCTATCGGATACCTTCTCGATGCGGACGAGTTTGATCGCATCCCCGATGAAGTAGATCACCCGGTAGTTGCCGATCCGGATGCGCCATAGATCCTTGTGACCTGTCAGCTTTTTGCATCCGGAAGGCCTCGGCTTTTCAGCAAGTCGGCCAACCGCTTCACCGATCCGCATCGCAACAGGGACCGGCAAGGCGTTCAGTTCGCGCACGGCACTGCGCAGCCACTCGATCCGGTAGCTCACTTCTTCTTCGCGCGTTTGTACAAGGCCCGCATGACCTGTTCGTGGGGAATACTCGGTTCGTCCCTTCGTGCTTGGGCGATCAGCCCGTCCAGATACTCATCCACGGCTTCCGGCTCCTTGGCGAGTGTCACCAGGTCGATCTGCACGTACCGCCGGTTCTCGGTCTCATCCGTGATCAAACGCACGCCCTTGATGCCCGGTGTTTTCATGCTAACAAAGATAGATGCGGCCTGGCGGTCCAAGCCACGGGCTGCAGCAGGGTGGTGGTGTCGCCCAGGTTCTGCATTTCGCCCTCGGCGATCTTGCGCAGGATGCGGCGCATGATCTTGCCGCTGCGCGTCTTGGGCAGGCCTTTCACGAACTGGATCTTGTCCGGCTTGGCGATGCGGCCGATACTGGCCAATAACTCATGCTCCAGCGTAAAGCTTGATCCCGGGGATCGCCTCGAAGTGCTTTTTGTTCAAGGTAGCCACCGGCAGCCCGGCCTCCATGGCCGTGGCGGCAATGAGCAAGTCCGGCAATGCGACATGGATGCGCCGACGTCTGAGGTTGGCCTGCAGCGATGCGGCCAAGCGCACTTCCCGGGTGGTGAGTGCAAGTACTTCCATGTGCTCGAGCATTTAGTCCCAATACCCGAGCTGTTCTTCCGTTGCACCGACAAATACTTCGAATTCCGTGATCACGGAAAGCTTCAAGGAACAATGCTCCAAGGCCAATTTCCGCAGCAAGGTCCGGCTCTTGTCCTTCTTCCTGAAATACTCGATCAATGCGGAGGTGTCCGCAAGTACTACCGGTCCCGCCATTGTGCAAAGACC
>JABWBQ010000107.1 GCA_013360395.1 Flavobacteriales bacterium | reverse complement strand
AAGATGCCGCACTCGCTGTCCTGGATCCGGCTGGGGCCGGCGGGCAGGCAGAACTCGTGGCCGTTCACGTAGCCGGAGGTGGCCGGCGGGCTGGCGGGGCTCAGCATACCGTTGAGCGTGCCGTCGAAGTTGTCACCCAGCAGCACACGACCGCCCGGGGTGCGCAGGCTCCAGCTTCCGTTGCCGTTGCCCATGCCGCTGAGGCCGTCGCCCAGGAAGTCGTACAGGTAGAAGCTGAAGCAGTTCCCGTTCAACGTGGTCAGACAGCTGGTGACATCGATGGTGGTGTTGGCCGCACCATAGGCGGGCGCGGTGGCCACCGTGTTGTTCAGCTGGTCCAGGACCTCCCAGTAGATGCCCGTGGGATCGTTGTCCGTGGTGATCCGCACCACCACCGTTTCACCCGTCACGTTGACGTTGGGCTCGCTCACCGCGTCGTTGGCCGCGATACCGTCCACCTGTCCGTTGGGGTTCTGGGTGGTCACGTTCAGCGTGTGGATGCCGTACGGGGACGTGAAGCCGGGCAGGTTCACCACCACGGTGTCGCCGTAGGCCAGGCTGCCCGTCCAGGTGTAGAGGAACGGACCGGTGAGGCCACCGTCCAGGTCGTACACGATGTCCACGCTGGTCAGGGTGTTCTCCCCGTAGTTGATCAGCTCCACTTGGGGCTCCAGGAAGGAGGTGCACACCAGGCCGGTCGGGGCCAGCACGGCGCCCATGCCCGCGTCGTCCAGCGCCGGGTGTTCCACCATCACTTCGAAGGTCCCCTCGAAGCCGGTGGCGCCCGGGTTGTACACGTACAGCAGGTAGTCCGTGTTGGTGGTCAGACCGCTCAGCACGATGTCGTAGCCGTCGCCGTCGTCGTCGCAGGCCACTTCACCGGCGGCGCCCAGGTTGGCGCAGGTGCCGCTGAAGAGCGCGTAGTTCAACTGCGTGGCCGTGAGCGCACCGTTCTGGTTGGTGCCCAGCAGGTCCAGCACATGGATGCTGTTCACCCCGCTGTTGAAGCTGTACCACACGCCCTGGTTGTTGAGCACCGGGGTGCAGGTGGTGAAGGCATCGTTCTGCGCGCAGGTGTTGTCACCACCGGTCACCACACCGCTGCCGTCGGCCAGGTAGCTGGTCAGCACGGTGGGCGTACCGCAGTCGTCGTTGGACGGGCGCGGGCACGCGGCACCGCAACCCACCTGCAGCTCGAACGCACCGTCCTGGAAGGGCGAGGGGCTGTGCACGGCGATGTAGTACGTCTGGCCGCCCTGGGCGAAGAACTCCAGCTGGCTGCGGTTGGTGCAGGCCCCGCCGAAGTCGTCGCTCAGCGTGTAGCAGCTCAGCGTGTTGCAGTCCGGACCGGTGAACACGCTGATGCGCGTGTCGAACACGGTGGGCAGGCCGCAGGTGCTGAGGACGATGTTCTCATCGGCCGCCGCGGTGTAAGTGTACCAGAGCGAACCGCCGCTGGTCGGGCCGCCCGTGAAGGGGCAGGCCGTGGCCGGCAGGGTCGGGAACTGGTTGTTCGTGTTGCCGGTCACCGAGCCCGGGCAGGCGAGGGCGATGGCCCCGGCGCAGTTGATGTTCGTCGGGCACGGGTTGGTGGGCGTCGTGGCCGACACGTTCACCGTGTACGGACCGATCATGCCCAACGGCAGCGACCAGAGCACCGGGTAGTAGTAATAGCCCGGCGAGAGGTCCTCGAAGTAGATGGTCGGGTTGCCGTCCCCGCAGGCCGTGAAGTTGTACGTCTGCGAGTTGATGAACATGGTGCCGCAGTCGCCGTACATGTTCAGGGCGCCGTACTGGAAGTTGGGCGTGCCGCAGTAGCTGATCTGCACGTTGGCGCACTGGGTCAGCTCGAAGGCGACCCACTCCCATCCGGTGGCCTGGGGGAAGGGGTTCGGCACGATGCCGTCCTGCTGCTGGCAATCCAGGTTGCCGGTGAACACCGTGGGCGGGTTGCCGATGGTGATCGGGAAGGCCGACGGGGTCTTGTTCACGCACAGGTCCGCCGGGTCGGGCGTGCAGGGCGTAAAGGTGAGCTCCCAATCAAAGCCGGCCGGGTTCCAGTAGTCGTCCCACTCGATGAACACCTGCTGGCCGGAGTTCACGAACACCGAGGCCGTGCTGGCGTAAGCGGAGCCGCCGTAAGCCCAAGCGCAGGCATCGTCGCTGGAGGACAGCACCGAGAGGCTGCCGCAGGTGCCGCCGTGGATGAAGAGGCGCGTGTCGTTGTTGCCGGTGTTCACCGCGCCGCAGGCCGAGGCCGTGAGCACACCGGTGCCCGTGGCCGTGTAGGTGAACCAGCGCGCGTGCACAGCCCCCACGTTGCTGGCCCCGTTGCCGCAGTCGATCGGGCCGGTGGTGTTCACGCCCAGCACGGCGGGGATGGCGTCGGCGCACACCCCGTTGCAGGTGCTGAAGGCGATCGGGCCCACCCAGGTGCTGGTGCCGTTGCCCGCGCAGTCGGCCTGCACGTAAGCCTCATAGGCCACCCCCGGGCTCAGGCCGGTGAGCTGCAGGAAGGGCGTCACGGTCACCGGTACGATGGTGCCCGTGCCTTGCGTAAAGCCGGCGAGGCCCCACTCGATGTTCCAGGCCGTTTCGGTGCAGGCCACGTTCCAGGTCAGGTCCACCGTGCTGCCGGTGGCGTTGCCCGCCTGCAGGTTGCCCGGTGCCGGGCAGGGCGGCGGCGGCAGGATCGTCACATCGTAATCCTCGGTCTCGCCATAGAAGTATTCGATGCACGGGTCGATGGTGCTCGCCGTGGTGGCGTACACGTCCCGGACCCGCATCCGTTTCACACCGGGCGCCGGGTTGCAGGGCAGGGTGAGCGGGAAGGTCGCCGAGCCGAAGGCCGTGTTGATCGGGCCGAAGTAGCCCACACGCTCGCCCGGGGTGTCGAAGATCCCGTTCTCATCGAAGTCGATCCACACCGCCACGTTCTGGCTGGTGAAGCTGCCGATGGTGACCTCGATGTTGTAGGTGGTGCCCGCCACCAGGCTGGCCGTGTAGTTGGGCGCACCGGTGAAGTAGGTGTAGGGGATGTTCGGGCTCACGGCCGTGCCGCTGTTGTTCAGCAGGGTGGTCCCGATGATCTCCACCTCGCTGATCAGGTCGCCGTACTGGATGCCGTACGTGTACGTCGGGATGCACATGCAGGCGCTGGGGCTGTCCATGACCACCTGGATCGGGGTGCTGGCCGCGTTGCCGAAGCCCGAGCAGGTCACCACGCAGCGGTACCAGGTGGTGGCCGATTGGGTGGTGGTCCACACCGAGGCCGGCGGAGCGCCCACGGCAGGCGTCCAGGTCATGTTGTCCGGGGAGGTCTCCCACTGGTAGGAGACGCCCGTGCCCATGATCAGGTTCTGCATGCTCAGGGTGAAGGACTCGTTGGCGCACACCAGCGTCTCGGTGCTCAAGGTGTTGCCCGGGGTGGGCACACCGCTGCACGGCGTGGGCACGTTGATGTTCACGCTGAAGTCCATGACGGAACCCCAGATGAAAGCAGCGCAGGGGTCCAGCGGGAGCGAACCACTTTCACGCTGCATCACGCGCATGCGGGTGATGCCCAGCTGGGCCGTGCCCGGCACGGTGAAGTTGATGTTGGCCAGCCCCGGAGGCGCTGCAGGGCCCTGGGTGCCGAGGGATTCGCCCGGCTCGAAGCTGCCGCTGTGGTCGTAGTCGATCCACACCTCGCCCACACCCGTGTAGCTGCCGCCGCAGGTGCCGAAGTTCACGTTCACCGTGTAGGGGTCGCCCACGAACAGGTCGGCCGTCAGGGCCGTCAGGTCCTGCACACCAACAACGCCGGGGCAGGAGTGGTTGTAGTTGATGCTGCCCGGCACGCCGGTGAGCTGCACGCTCTGCACCTGGCTGTCGAAGGTGCTGGTGGGGCCCACGCCGCTGGTGCAGTAGCACGACATGAAGTTGGTCATGGCCACGGGGAGCACCGTGGAAGCGGCCGTGCCGCCACCCGGCTGCGTGCAGGTCACATCGCAGTAGTACCAGGAGGCCACCGTCTGGGTGGTGTCCAGGGTGGGCAGGCCCGTGCCCGCGGGCAGGTAGTTGGAACCGTCGGTGCTCACCCACCACTGGTAGGTGATGCCGCTCTCCGAAGGCACGTTCTGCAGGCCCAGGGTGAAGGGCACGCCCGGGCAGATGGTGGCCGGGCCCGTGGTGTTGCCGGGGACCGGCGTGCTGGAGCACACCGGGGCCAGCGTCACGTTCACGCAGTAGTCCTCCGTCTCACCCCAGGTGTACGCCGTGTGGGCGTAGTTGAGGGCGGGGCTCATGCCTTCCACGTTCACCACCCGCATGCGGGTGCTGCCGGGGAGCGCCGTGATGGGCACCGTGAAATCCTCGTTCACCGTATGGGTGCCGATCACGTTCGTGGGCTGGTTGTACACCTGCTCGTCGGTGTCCAGGAAGTCGCCGTCCTGGTTCCAGTCGATGTACAGCTGGAAGCCGTTGCTGTAGTTGCCGCCGCAGGAGGTCTGCGTGAGGCTGAAGTTCACGATGGAGGCCTGCTGCAGGTCCGGAGGCGCCACGCTGCCGGTGTAATTGCCGTAGCGGTTCAGGATGGAGCCGGCGCCCGGGGCCGGTACAAGGCAGGTGCTGCTGTTGTTCAGCGTGCCCACCGTCACGTTGCTGATCTCATCATCCGCCGTGGAACTGGCATAGATCGCCGGGTAGACGCTGCACTGGCACGCATCGGTGAAGGGAGCCACCGTCACCACGTTCGACCAGGCCGTGTCAGGCCCGGTGGCGCAGATGGTGCGGATGCGGAAATGGCGGGTGGCGTTGACCGCCGTCGAGGTGTAGGTCGGGGTGGTGCCGCCGACGCCGCCCACTTCGTTGGCCCAGCCGCTCACGCCATCGGGCGATTCCTCCCACTGGTAGCTGATGCCCGAAGCCACCGTAAGCCCGGTGGCGCTGAACGTGGCGGTGTTGCCGATGCACACGTTGGCCGGACCGCTGGCGGTGCCGCTGTTGGGCATGCCCGAACAGCTCGCGTAGCAGGTACCGGTGAAGGTCACCACGAATTCAAACCCAGGGTATTGGACACTACCATCGGAGGTGAGTTGCACGGTCAGGGTCTGGGCGGCCGTGCCCGTGTAGTTCACCGCGCCCGAACCGGCGTAGGTGGCCAGCAAGGTGCCGCCGATGCCCACGCCGTCGTAAATGCGGATGTAGTCAAAGCCGCTCTCCGTGGCGTAGTTCCCGGCAATGTTGATCGTGGCGCCCGTGCCGGCCTCGATCACCGTGTAGCCGTTGGAGCTGTTCGCGTAGTTGCCGGTGCCCCCATTGTCCTGCAGGATGAAGTCGGTGCCGCAGGGTGCCGTGTTGTTGCCCGTCATGGGCACCAGGGTCACGGACAGGGTTTGCACGGCCAGCACGTTGCTGGAGCCCGTGCCGCCGCCGGGTTCGGTGCAGGTCACATCACAGTAGAACCAGCTGTCCACGCTCACCGTGGGGCTGTAGGTTGGCGCGTTCGGGCCCACCGGGGTCCACGGGCCACTGCCCGAGGTGGTGCTCACATACCACTGGTAAGTGACCCCGGTGCCTACGGTCGTGTTCTGCAGGCCCAGGTTGGCCGTGCCACCCGCCGCGACAGCCGCAGGGCCGGTGGTGTTGCCCGGCGTCGGGGTGCCGCTGCACGGGGAGGCCGGATCCGGCAGATCGATGGTCAGGTTCCCCGGACAGGGGCTCGCGGGGCTCGGCCACGTGTCGATCACCAGGAAGTACGTGACCCCGGTGGTGATGGTGGCGTTAAGCGTCTTGGACGCGGCGGAACTGGTGATGTTCGCCACGCAGGTGCCCCCGCTGGTGGGGCATCCGGCGTACAGGAACAGGCCGCTCCAGGTTTGTCCGCTGTACGCGAACGAGGCGCTCCCGGATCCGTGCCGCCACAGGTGATGGCGAATGCGGCGTAATCCTGGTGGGCGAGCACCGTGGCGCCGGCACAGGTCGTGGCGCGTGCCTCCGGTGCTGCCAAGCCTACCAAGGCCGCAGTGGCGCCCAAGAGGGCACCGCGTTGCCACCAGCGTGTTCGCCGGGGCTTCGTCGGGTCAGGTCGACAATTCATGGACAAGGGTTTTGGTTAGGGGGTTCTTGACGATCGCCGGCTCCGGGCCGGCCTCCGTGGGTAAGGCCTACCGCCGTGGGGCGGTCCACCTGTCATGTGGCTCTCGTTCGCAATTCCCCGGAAAAAGGCCCATGCAGGGGAACGCCGTAGGGATGGAAGTGGGGCTGTGTATCGGTGGGGTGGCTCGGCCCCGGGCCTGCGGTCGCTTGGGTGGGCAGGTCGCCGGGGCGCACGGTGCTGGGGTGAATGGTTCGGGATGGTATGGAAAGCGGCCGGTCAATACTATTCCGATCCATAGTATGACGCAAGGAAAAAAAAGTTTTCAACAGGAGGCAACCCGATCCGGGGCCGGAACTTCGCCCGGTGGGCCTGTGCGCGGGCTCAGCGGGAGAGGGTGGTGGGCGAGGTCTGCTTCACCGGTCCCTGCTTCTCCCGGCCTTTGGCGGGTTCCGCCGCCCGACCCTTGACGCTGCCGGGCTCGGCCGTCCCCAGGGTGGTGGGCAGTTGGCCGGACTTCAGCAGTTCGCTCATCCTTTCGGACTGCTTGTCGTCCAGAAAGCGCGTGAGCTCCACCAGGTGCTTGTTGCGCTCCTGGCCCAGCAGGTCCAGCTGTTTGCGCAGCAGCTCGCGGCGGTCGAACAGGTTCTTCTCGTATTCCACCATCATGCGGCGGAACTCCTCCACCTGCTGGGGGGCCAGGCCCAGGTGGTCGGTGAGCTGTTGCAGGTCGGCCTCGGCATAGTGCGCGGGCGTACGTTCGGCGCGGTCGGTGGCCTGGGCGCTGGCCGCGCCGGTGAGCAGCAGCAGGAAGGCGGGCAGGACAAGGGTACGGAGGTTCATGGGTCGTTGGGGGGTTGGGTCGGCCAGCAAGGTAGGCGGTGGCGCACAGCCCGCCAAACGCTGCCGGTGCATGCCGCCGGGCGAACCCGCGAAGGCCCTTCCACGTTCCAAGGGGCATGGAAAGGACCCTGAACGCCGTGGCCCTGGTGCTGGCGTTGCCGCTGGCCGCCGGGGCGCAGGACGACCTGGCGCTGATGGCCGCCGATGCCTTCACCATCGACCCGGAGCAACTGGAGGACCCCGCCGCGGTGATCGCGGACTACGAGGTCTTCAACCCCGTGACCGGCGGCGATTCGGTGCGCCTGTGCAACGGCCATCCCTGTATCGGCTGGGTGGAGGACCTGCACGCCAACGGGGCCGTGAAGCACAAGGGCTACTATGTGGACGGCCGGTTGACCCTGTACAAGAACCAACGCCCGGACGGCAGCCTGGAGCGCGAGTTCCGCAGCGTGGACGCCCTGCGGTCGGTGCTGCGCACCTACCACGCCAACGGGCAGCCCGCCACCGAGACCCGCTTCAACGACGGCCAGGCCTTGCGCTACGAGGAACACTACCGCAATGGCCAGCTGCGCTACGCCGAGGAGAAGCACCGCAGCGGGGCCTACTACGAGCGCATGGACCTGTACGCCACCGACGGCAGTCCCATCAGCACGCTGGAACTGGTGGACCGGCGCAAGGTGGAGTTCGTGCAGCGCGAGTACCATCCCGGCGGACAGGTGCGCTGCGAAGGCCGCGCCCGGTACAACCCGCTGCGGATGGACACGCAGCGCATCGGCACGTGGACCTACCGCGATGTCCGGGGCGCGGTGGTGCGCACCGAGGAATACGTGGACGGCAAGGTGCACGTGCGCCGCTGAACGACGCCGTGCCCCCCCAATGCACAGGCCCCGCGATCGCGGGGCCTGTGCATTGGGGGGTCCTGCGGCGGGCCGGGGAAGGCCCGCGCACCGGCTGTTACTTGCCGTCCTTCACTTCCTCGAAGTCCACGTCGGTGACCTCGGCGTCCGCGGGCTTGCCGGGCTCCTGGGCGGCACCGCCGTTGGCCTGGGCCTGCTGGGCGGCGTTGTACATCTCCTGGCTGGCGGCCTGGAAGGCGGTGTTGAGCTCGGCCACCAGCTTGTCGCAGGCCTCGGCGTCCTGGGCCTTGTGGGCGTCCTTCAGGCGGGTGAGGGCGTCCTCGATGGGCTGCTTCTTGTCGGCCGGGATTTTGTCGCCGTACTCCTTGAGGCTCTTCTCGGTCTGGAAGATGAGGCTGTCGGCGGCGTTGAGCTTGTCCACGCGTTCGCGGGCGGCCTTGTCGGCGTCGGCATTGGCCTCGGCCTCCTTCTTCATCTTCTCGATCTCCTCCTTGCTCAGGCCGCTGCTGGCCTCGATGCGGATGCTCTGCTCCTTGCCGGTGGCCTTGTCCTTGGCGCCCACGTGCAGGATGCCGTTGGCGTCGATGTCGAAGGTGACCTCGATCTGGGGCACGCCGCGCGGGGCGGGCGGGATGCCGTCCAGGTGGAAGCGGCCGATGGTGCGGTTGCCGGCGGCCATGGGGCGTTCGCCCTGCAGCACGTGGATCTCCACGCTGGGCTGGCTGTCGCTGGCCGTGCTGAAGGTCTCGCTCTTCTTGGTGGGGATGGTGGTGTTGGCCTCGATCAGGCGCGTCATCACCCCGCCCATGGTCTCGATGCCCAGGCTCAGCGGGGTCACGTCCAGCAGCAGCACGTCCTTCACGTCGCCGGCGAGCACGCCCCCCTGGATGGCGGCGCCCACGGCCACCACCTCGTCGGGGTTCACGCCCTTGCTGGGCTCCTTGCCGAAGAACTTGCGCACGGCCTCCTGGATGGCCGGGATGCGGGTGCTGCCGCCCACCAGGATCACCTCGTCGATGTCCGTGGTCTTGAGGCCGGCGTTCTTGAGGGCGCTCTCGCAGGGGGCGATGGTGCGCTTGATGAGCGCGTCGGCGAGCTGCTCGAACTTGGCGCGGGTGAGGCTGCGCACCAGGTGCTGCGGGATGCCGTCCACCGGCATGATGTAGGGCAGGTTGATCTCGCTGCTGGTGGTGGAGCTGAGCTCGATCTTGGCCTTCTCGGCGGCCTCCTTGAGGCGCTGCAGGGCCATGGGGTCCTTGCGCAGGTCGATGTTGAACTGGCCCTTGAACTCCTCGGCGAGCCAGTCGATGATCACCTGGTCGAAGTCGTCGCCGCCCAGGTGGGTGTCACCGTCGGTGGCCTTCACCTCGAACACGCCGTCGCCCAGCTCCAGCACGCTCACGTCGTGGGTGCCGCCGCCGCAGTCGAACACCACGATCTTCTGGTCCTTGTGCTTCTTGTCCAGGCCGTAGGCCAGGGCCGCGGCCGTGGGCTCGTTGATGATGCGGCGCACCTTGAGGCCCGCGATCTCGCCGGCCTCCTTGGTGGCCTGGCGCTGCGCATCGTTGAAGTAGGCCGGCACGGTGATCACCGCTTCGCTCACGGTGCTGCCCAGGTAGTCCTCGGCGGTCTTCTTCATCTTCTGCAGCACCATGGCGCTGATCTCCTGCGGCGTGTACTGCCGGTCGCCGATCTGCACGCGCGGCGTGTTGTTGGGGCCCCGCTCCACGGTGTAGGGCACACGGCCGATCTCCTTGGCGCACTCGTCGTACGAGTTGCCCATGAAACGCTTGATGGAGAAGATGGTGTTCTTGGGGTTGGTGATGGCCTGGCGCTTGGCCGGGTCGCCCACCTTGCGTTCGCCACCCTCCACGAAGGCCACCACACTGGGCGTGGTGCGCTTGCCCTCGCTGTTGGCGATCACCACCGGTTCGCCGCCTTCCATCACGGAGACGCAGCTGTTGGTGGTGCCCAGGTCGATGCCGATGATCTTGCTCATGGTCGTTGGTTCGTTCGCCCCGGCCGGTCAAGCCGTATGCCATTCGCCCCGCCATGCCGAAAGCTGACAAGGTGGGCGACCGGGAGCGGTCACACCGCCCCGGCAACCTGACAGAAAGACAGATCGTCAGTCGCAGCCCAAGGGCGGGCCGTTGCCCTCGATGCAGAACTGGAAGGGCGCGGTGTAGGGGCCCGTCACCAACTGCACCAGGGAGGCATCGCCCAGCTTCACGCCCACGGCCGTCTGGAAATGGCGGCTGGCGAACAGGCCATAGCCGTTGGTGATGTTGGTGTATTCGGGACGCTCCTCCACGATGCCGCTCACCGGGGAGGCGAGGGTGAGGTAGGTGGCGAGCTCGTCGCTGGCCGAGGCGAACAGGATGTCCATGCCGCGGTAGATCCGCCGCGTGATGGACGGGTCGTTCTCCATGGCGTTGGCCAGGTTCTGGTAGAAGCCCTCGCCGCTGATGGCCACCTGCAGCTCCTCGCCGCCGTTGAGGTGGTTGGTGCGCACCGAGGCCAGGAACACCGTGTACGACTCCTCGGTGAGCGTGCCGGAACGGTCCTCGGCGTAGCGCACCCGGTAGCTCACGTCGTAACGACGGGCATCGCGCCCGCTGCGGAACTCCATGTCCACCGTGTTGTACTGGTTGCCCAGCATCAGGTTCAGCTTGCTGTTGGAGTTGGTCTGCAGGAAGCCCGATTGGTAGGCCGGGGGGTTCACGATCGGTGTCTCGCTGCTCACCTCGTTCCCGCGCACCTTCATGCGCACGGCGTACCGGTGCTCGGGGTCCAGTGTGGCGTCGAAGCACCACATCTGGTGCATCGGGGCGTTGAACACGCCCGGTTCGCGCGGCATCAGCGTGTCGCGCAGCAGGTGCTCGCTGCCGTTGTCCAGGTCCACCACACGCGGCAGCATCTCGAAGTCGGCGCTGTCGTACTCGGTGCTGTCGGGCACCAGGGCGTACACGTAGGCATCGCCCTCGCCCAGGAAGGCCTTGTTGATCTTCACGTAATGGCGCGTCTGCTCGCCCAGGCCGTCACTGGCGCGGGTGGACAGCAGGCCGTACACCACGGTGATGTCCTTGTAGGGGGCGTTGACCTCCAGCTCGGTGCTGCAGGCGGCGAGCAGGGCGGGAAGGAGCAGGAGGGCGAGGGTGCGGCGGGCCATGGATGCGGAAGGGCGCCAAATATAGCCGACCCCGTGGCGCGGTGCGGGGATGAACCAGGGCTATCGGGTCTTAAATCCACTCAGGGCGGTTGATCGATCGTTGTGCGGGGGGCTTGATCCTTAGCAGCTGGATGAAGTGCTTGCGGCCTCCTG